>CAZQUW010000286.1:0-7999 GCA_964596215.1 uncultured Planctomicrobium sp.
CGGGCGTCCAGGAGTCGGATAGATGTCGATTGTCAGATTGTCACAAGTGCCCGTCATCATTGGCACCGCCGGGCACATTGACCATGGCAAAACGAGTCTCGTTCGCCGACTGACTGGAATCAATACCGATCGCCTGCCGGAAGAGCAGAAGCGCGGCATCTCGATCGATCTGGGATTCGCCCAGTGGTCGACTTCGCAGTTTCAGTTTGGCCTCATCGATGTTCCAGGTCACGAGCGGTTCATCCGGAATATGGTGGCCGGGGCGACTGGTTTGGATCTGGCACTGCTGGTTGTCGCCGCGGACGATGGTGTCATGCCCCAGACTCGGGAACATCTCGCGATTCTCGATTTGCTCGGCGTCCGAACTGGCCTGATTGTGATGACCAAGATCGATCTGGTGGAGACTGCTCTGCTGGACCTTGTCGAGGAAGAGATACGCGAACTCACTGCTGGCACATTTCTCGATAGATCACCGATCGTGCGGGTGTCATCGATTACTGGTTGCGGGTTTGAGCAACTGCAAGATGTGCTCCTGGCGACTGCGGCAAGTTGCAGCTGGCCGGTGCCGCGTACGGTGTTTCGGATGCCGATTGACCAGGTATTTTCGAAAACGGGTCACGGAACTGTCGTGACGGGGACGGTCCTGAGCGGGACAGTTGGTAAGGATACAATTGTGGAAGTCCTGCCGGCGCGGACGCAGGTGCGAGTTCGTAGTGTTCAAAATCATGGATTGGGAAACGACCAGAGCTCCGCGCATCGCCGCACTGGAGTGAATCTGGCGGGGGTTAAGCGGGAAGAACTGCACCGAGGTTGCGAATTGGCAACACCCGGATACTTGAGACCCTCCAGGCGAATGCTGTCGCAAGTCAAATTACTGGCCGATGCCGCGGTCCTGTTGAAGGATCGCATGACGTTGCGGCTACACATCGGAACGTTCGAAACATCGGCGCGACTGGTGTTGAAAGGGGCTGGCCCCGCCCGCGGCGAGACCTGCTACGCGGAATTGCGGACAGTTCAGCCTGTCATTGCCGAGTACGGTCAGCACTTTATTTTGCGTCTCCTGTCGCCTGCAGTGACAATTGCCGGAGGGCAGATTCTGGATCCTGAAATCGAGCCGCGGCTGCGGATTAAGGATCTCGACCGTGATGGGGAGATTCGCCGCGCGCCGAATCCGGAAGTCCGCATCGCAGCCATTCTGGCGAATCGAATTCGGAACGATCTCACCGCACTCGAACTGGCCTGTCGGGCGGGTTGCGCCCTGGAAGACGTGGCTGGTATTCTATCCAGGCTGCAGCAGCAACAGCTCATTCGCAATCTCGGAACGGACGACGTGCCGTGCTGGGTGCATCGCGATCAATGGCAGCGCATATGCGCTGCTGGCCAGCAAGCAATTCTGAAGTTGATGTCCGAGCATCGACCCCGCAGAACCTTGCCGGCACTACAGGTCGTAAACGTACTGCAGCAAGTGCTGGGGGAGGCGTTGCACAGGCCAATTCTTCGAGAATTGATGGCATCAGGCTGGTTGCGGCAAGCGGGTGATCGGTACGGCCCGGCAGACTTGCAGATCACGTTGTCCAAACGCCAATCAGACTTGCTGCAGAAAGCGTTGGCCGCGATTGCCGCGGGTGCCCTGGCTCCGCCGAATCTCAACGAGCTTGCTGTCGCGGTCGAACAGCCCCGGGAGAAGTTGGAGTCGTTATTGCAAGTGGCGATTGATGAGGGCCGCCTCGTGCAGATCGCCGATGGGCTGTATTACGATCCCCTGGCCTTGGAGAAAGTGCGCAGGATCAGTGCCCCGCTATTCGCCAATGGTGCCAGTGTGACGGTCTCGCAGCTGCGAGAAGCCTGGGGTGTGACCCGCAAGCATGCGTTTCCGCTCTGCGAATGGCTGAATACCATGGAGATCACTCAACGGATCGGCGATGTCCATATGGCCGGACCCAAGTTTGTCGTTGAACGCTCCGCGATCATTACACGCTCGCAATCGCGAGACTGAATGACTGCCAGCGCTGCGAGGTTATTCGGGCAGCAAATTACGAACGCGTACCAATCGCACAACGCCATTTGACTGGCTAACGCCGTTGGACTTGCGACTCGGGCTGAGCGATCGACGTTGACGCAGCATTTCGATCCGCCTGGCCGGCGATGGGCTGGTTGGCTCGTAGTCGCCGGCCGATGACGACCTCGCATTCCGGCTTCGGCCGCTGATTTCGGTCACAGTTGACTCGGGCGACTTCGGTCCACTCAAATGGGATCGGCTTGTGCCGCGAATTAAAGGTATCAAAGCAAAAATACTCAAAGTCACCAGCCACCTGCTCCGTGGTCTGCGGCCAGGAATGTTGAGCGATCTGGGCGTCGTAGTGGTAAGAAAACAGATGGTGTACGACACCCAGACTGGCTAGCTCCGCAGGTCGTGGCAGTAATTGCTTGACTCGTGCGACGTCGCTCGCGGCATCGCGACTGTGAGCGACTTGATACGACATGATCGGACCGACGTAGGTTGCACCAATCAGGCAGGCCAAACCGGCAACACACGTCCGAGGCCGCGTCTTCCAGAAGCTCAGCCAGCCCGGCAGTCCTGCCCCGGCCGTCTGCCAGCCTTGTTCGATGACGTAGCCGCACAACAATGCGAAGCAAGGGAATAAAGGCATGAAGTACCGCGTACGGGCTTCTGGAGGAATCCAGACCGAAGGAAACGCAATCGCAATACAACCAGCGAGATAGATCAGGGGCAGTCGGGCCGATTGGATGCGGTGGCGGAATCCCGAATAGCCATAGGCCAGCAACAGCAGCGACCAGGGGAAGAGGCATCCCACTACGATCTCGAACGGAAACAACGTAATGTGCGACACGATTGTGGCCCAATGCGTATTTTCAAACCGCTTGGCCACTTCCGACAAGTAAACGTAGGAGACCTTTTGCTGGCCAAGAGCCATCGAAAAGGGAATCTGCCAGGCACCGACAATTGCCACGAGCAGGCTGATTCCGGCGGCATGCGACCAGCTGATCACCCAGCGCCAATCTCTTGTCAGCAACAGGAACAGACCGATGCCACCGACGAAATAGACAGGTGCCTGGGGTCCCTTAGTCAGGGTCGCGGCAGCGGCCAGACTGTAAGCGACCGGCCACAGGATCCACTGATTCCAGCGCAGCAGGACTCCCATATGCCATGTCAGCAAGGCAGCGCTCAGCAGTAATGTAAACAGGGCCTCGGTCTCTCCGAGTCTCCCGAGCTGCAGGACCTGGGCGAAGGTGGCGTACATGGCTCCCGCAGCGAAGGCCCCGGTGCGCGACATCCAGCAGCGACCATAGGCATAAATCAGCATCACGGTCAGCAATGTGGCACACACGCTGGGCAGTCGGACTGCGACTGCATCCACACGGCCGCGTAATTCACCGACGCAGGCTACCACCCAGTATTGCATGGGGGGGCGGCTTAACCGCGGCAACCCCTGCACTCGCGGGACCAGCCAGTCGCCACCGTGGATCATTTCCCAGGCAATCCGCCCGCGCCGCGATTCCTCACCGCGGATCGAAAGGTCCGTCAGGCGGGTCGCATAGAGCGCCAGCACCAGAATCAACACCCAGCCGAGCTCGCGCTCGAAATAGCAACTCCAGCCCGTGGTCGGCTGCGTGCCAGTCTTTAACTCTGCCATTTCGCGTCCCTGCGAAGGAAGATCCAATTGATACCTGTGATGAACGGGTATTATGTTGATGATCGTGCAGAGCGGAAGACCAATCCGATCTTGACCCGTTTGAGGGGCATTTCTATAAGCGCGGCGTACCGTAGATCGCTCTGCGATGGAGGGTGCTGACGGGGGCCAATGAGGCAGGCTTGCCTCAAAATACCGAGAAATTCAGGTATCCCCGGACTGTGACCGTGCTATACAGGCCAGGCCAGTCGATTCGAGATTCGTGGCACTGTCAGAGTCGGTGGCACACAACCGGGTCGGTGGCAAACAATCGCAAAACTTATGGCGTGACAGAACACGAATTTCCATCCAACTCGCTACTACGACTGCGTTTGATCGCAGCGCGATCAACGACACTCGCCGTCCGGCACACTTAAATCTCACCATGGAAGGTGCAGCGTGTCTCAATCGACCTACGATGCCAGCGGCTTTTCCGCGGATGCGACTCCCGGTCAACGCCCGGAAGCCTTGCGTGAATATGTCCGGCTGGCACCTCCCTTCCAGGTACGGACCCGGAATTCAAGAACTGCGTCGCAGTGGCCCACACTCAGCACTACCGCCTGGTGCGGCGTGAGCCTGGCTCTAATTGCCATCGCTGCAGCGCTGTGGGTCTATGTACTGCGAGATCGATTGATCGTTAAAAAATGGGGTACAGTGAAACCAGGGGTGGTTTACCGCAGCGGGCAAATTTCCCGATATTTAATCTTGCCGACGCTGCAAGAACATCACATCAAGCATATTATATGCATGACGTCGCCTGATTCGAACGATGTGGATCAGCAGGCCGAACTGGCTGCGGCCGAGGAATTGGGGATCGACTACAAGTTCTTGCCACTCAATGGACGCGGAATCGGTAAGGTCGAGCACTTTACTGGTGCCGTGACGCAACTGGCAACGAATGCGAAACTGGGTGAGCCGGTTCTGATTCACTGCCATGCAGGAGCTCAACGGACAGGTGGCGTGGTGGCCGCCTACCGGCTGCTGGTTGAAGGTCGTTCGCCGGATTTTGTGTTCAGCGAACTGCGGAAATATGGCTGGAATCCGAGGCGCGATCAAGTATTGATCGATTTTGTAAATGCTCACCTGAACGAGGCCGCCGTGGAACTGGTCGCGGCGGGATGTCTGGAAAAAATACCTCAGCCCCTGCCGGTCTTGCGCTGAACCTGGCCTGATGCTGATTTGAATGACGATGGGAGTCGAGAATGGCGGCACGCTGGCGTGTCCTGTTAACGGATCGGGCCTGGCCCGATTCTTCGATCGAGCGACAGATCCTGGAAGCAATTGGTGCTGAGGTTGTAGAATCGCCCGCGACCGACGAAGCGACGCTGATTGAGCTGGCGGCGACCGTAGACGCCATTGGCACCAACTGGGCCCAGGTGACGTCGCGCGTCATTGAGGCGTGTCCCAATTGCAGGATCGTGGCTCGGTTCGGAATCGGTCTCGACAATATTGCGGTCGATTATGCGACGCAGCACGGGATCCCCGTGACCAATGTGCCTGATTATTGCGTGACGGAAGTCGCCGAGCACACGCTGGCGTTGCTGCTGGCGGCGGCGCGGAATGTGGCCTTTTTTCAGCTCCGGACCAAGGCCGGGGAATATGCCTTAAGTGCGGCTCCGCCGATGCGGCGGTTGTCAGGTCAGGTGTTGGGATTAGTCGGATTGGGGCGTATCGGTGCGGCGGTCGCCGAGCGCGCCGCTGCGTTTGGAATGCAGGTGCTGGCCCATACCGCCTCGGGATTGTCTCGGGATCCCGGCGTGCAGATGGTCTCGCTGGAAGAACTGCTGCGGGCCAGCGATTATGTGTCGCTGCATGCTCCGTTGACGGCGGCGACGCGTGGCCTGATTGGCGCGGCCCAGCTGGACATGATGCGTCCCACCGCCTGGCTGATTAATACTTCGCGCGGGCCGCTGATTGATCCCGCCGCGTTGTGGACAGCGCTGCAGCAGAATCAAATCGCCGGTGCCGCACTGGATGTATTTTCTCCCGAACCGCCGGACCTCAGCCTGCCCTTGTATCGCGACGAACGCGTCATCGTAACTCCGCACGCGGCATTCGTGTCGCTGGAGTCATTGGCCGATCTCCGTCAGCGAGCCGCCACCCAGATTGCTGCCGCTTTGACCGGCAAACGCCCCGAGAATGTCGTGAATCCGCAGGTGCTGAGCTGAGTCGTGGGACGGGTCTCCCGGCCCGTCAGAGCCTGTAATAACTCTCATGGGACACATCAACGCCTCGCGAATTTCGCGAGGCGTTGAAACTTTTCAAATCGATGGTGATGGGCACGGACGGGCCGGGGAGACCCGTCCCACCCACTCGGCGCCCGTTACCTTTCGTGTCCGGTTCTACGTTTCCATTCGCAACAGGCTGTTCGGCCGGACGCAATCGACGTAGTAGCGTTTCTTGCCACCGACGTTTTCCTCAACCAGTCCGTGAATGTCAGTGTCAAATCCCGGGAACCGGTCGTTGAACATCCTGGCAAATTTCAGGTATTCCACGATCGTCTTGTTGAACCGCTCGCCGGGAATCAGCAACGGAATGCCAGGGGGGTACGGAGTCAGCAGCACGGCGGTTGCGCGGCCTTCCAGCTGGTCGATTTCAACACGATCGATCTCGCGATGTGCCATCATGGCAAATGCATCAGAGGGCTTCATGGCAGGTTGCATCACCGACAGATACATTTCGGTGGTCACGCGGGCCACATCGTTGGACTTGTAGGTGTCGTGGATCTGCTGGCACAGATCCTTCAGGCCGATGCCTTCGTAACGCGGATACTGCTGGCAGAATTCCGGCAGGATGCGCCACATCGGCTGATTCTTGTCGTAGTCGTCCTTGAACTGCTGCAGGGCACTCACCAGGGTATTCCAGCGCCCCTTCGTGATGCCGATCGTGAACATGATGAAGAACGAATACAGACCCGTTTTCTCGACGATAATTCCGTGTTCAACCAGGTAACGGGTCACGATCGAGGCCGGGATGCCCGTCTTCGCGAACTTGCCGGAGACGTCCAGACCTGGTGTGATCACCGTGGCCTTGATCGGGTCGAGCATATTGAAGCCGGGAGCCAGATTGCCGAAACCATGCCACTTGGCATTGGCCTTCAACATCCAGTCTTCACGTTCGCCGATGCCGTCTTCGGCGAGCTTCTCCGGGCCCCAGACTTTGAACCACCAGTCCTTGCCCCATTCGATTTCCACCTTGCGCATCGCACGACGGAAGTTCAGGGCTTCCAGAATTGACTCTTCGACGAGTGCGGTGCCCCCGGGCGGCTCCATCATGGCGGCCGCAACGTCACACGACGCAATAATCGCGTACTGCGGCGATGTCGACGTGTGCATCAGGTAGGCTTCATTGAAGATATGGCGGTCGAGCTTCTGGGTCTCCGACTCGCTGACCAGAATCTGTGACGCCTGCGAAATACCCGCCAGCAGCTTATGCGTCGAGTGCGTCGCAAAAATCACGGTTTCCTTGGTTCGCGGCCGATCTTTGCCGATGGCATGCATGTTTTTGTAGAAATCATGGAACGTCGCATGTGGCAACCACGCTTCGTCAAAATGCAGCGTCCCGATCTTTCCGTCGAGCAGTCCCTTCAGGGTCTCCACGTTGTAGATAATGCCGTCGTAGGTGCTTTGCGTGATCGTCAAAATGCGGGGCTTGCGGCCGGGATGCTTGGCGAGTGCCTCGCGGGCGAAGGGGTTAGCTTCGATCTTCTTCTGGATATTTTCGAGCTTGAATTCATCCAGCGGAATCGGACCGATCAGTCCGAGATGGTTGCGGGTCGGCGTCAGGAAGACCGGAACGGCACCCGTCATGATGATGGAGTGCAGGATCGACTTGTGGCAGTTGCGGTCAACGACCACGATGTCGCCCGATGCGACGGTCGAGTGCCAGACCATCTTGTTGGAGGTCGACGTCCCGTTGGTTACGAAAAAGCAATGATCGGCGTTGAAGATCCGCGCGGCGTTGCGTTCCGAGGCCGCGACCGGTCCAGTGTGATCCAGCAGCTGCCCGAGTTCCTCGACCGCATTGCAGACGTCCGCCCGCAGCATGTTTTCGCCGAAGAACTGGTGAAACATCTGTCCGACGGGACTTTTTAGGAATGCGACACCACCCGAATGGCCGGGGCAATGCCACGAGTAGGAGCCATCTTTTGCATAATGCACGAGAGCGCGGAAGAACGGCGGAGCCAGGCTGTCGGTGTAGGCCCGGGCTTCACGGATGATATGCCGCGCCACGAACTCAGGCGTGTCCTCGAACATATGGATGAAGCCGTGCAGTTCGCGCAGGATATCGTTCGGGATATGGTGCGA
>CAZQUW010000287.1:0-1244 GCA_964596215.1 uncultured Planctomicrobium sp.
CCGGCGCCATCCGGGCATGCTGGAAGTAGTAGTCGGTACCCCACGGGAAATAGGTCCAGGTCACCGATCCCTTCACCCGCGGCAGTACGGCTTCGACCGCCCGCACGGCTTCACGCGTGACTTCGGGACCAATGCCATCTCCGGCCAATACCGCGATCTGCACATTTCGCATGTTTCGCCCAGCCTTTCCCAGGAAGTGATTCAACAGAGGGGTTGAACGAATATTCTACCCGATTTGACGGCGCAGCAAGCGTCGCCAGCGGGGATGTTCAAAATAATTCGCGGCGGCGCGACACGCGAAGAACGACGGGGCGAATCCAAGCGGCCGGTGCGCCCTGCCGCCGTAACGGTGGGGCGCACTGGGAATGGAATTCCAGCATCACGCTGTGTCACGTCACGTGGAAGCTCAAGCAAATATTGGAAACGCTGAGACACAGAGATCACAGCGGAATTGCACACAGAGTTCATACCGAGCCTCTGTTTCCTCAGGGGCTCTGTGTTTTTAATTTCTGCGATGCCGCCCGCTGATTGCTCGCCGCGCTACTCCCGTGAAATCGGGGGGGCGAACAGTTCCGCCACGACATCGGCCAGGATGAAGTTATCTCCCTGCGCAGACTGGTTCTGCATAGCGGTCCACAGCAGGCTGCCCTGCCCGACGGCGCGTTGCACTGACGGGGGCAGGATCGACAGACCCAGCGGTGAACTGTGGCAATTGTCGATGGCCCGGGCGAGTGCGGCGGTCACGTGGGACTTGTCGACCAGCAAGTCAAAATCGACCAGTCCCGTCAGCAACGGATTGTCGCGGCCGGTAATCATCGAACGGAAATCATCTTTGTAAGCTACCAGCGGTTTGCCCAGCATCCAGGCCATGGCCGCTTCGGACACTGCTCCTTCATCCGGGACACGGCCATTCAAATTCCAGACCATGCTGCCACATTCCGCGACGAGCTGATAGACGTCGAGCGCAAAAATGGCGGCGTGCAGAAATTGACCTGCAGTCACTGCCGGCCAGCCCCGGGCGATCAGTTCGTTCAGGACATGTCGAAACTCCATCCCGTCGCGATGCGGCAAGTAAACTTCGTAGCCTGCGGCACACAGCTGGTCCGCGATGTCGGTCATCTCTGCCCGTTCGGATTGATTAAACAGAGGACCAGCACAATACACGCGCCGCGGGGACGGAGCCGAGATATCCGACATCAGAGACTTTCCACTCCTGATACACACTGTCTGCCAAAACGAACGCT
>CAZQUW010000287.1:1344-2976 GCA_964596215.1 uncultured Planctomicrobium sp.
CCACTCCGGGGTATGATCTACGCAGATGCCGACCGCCGGGCCGGATGACTCGTTGGCCGTCGGGGCTCACGGCATTAGAAAATTCTGAAAGGAACTTCGGCCATGCTGCGCAATGTGGGGTTCGGGTGTTGTGTATTGGCGTTGACGGTAGTGACCGGTTGCGAAGATTTGGACCCGAACAAGAAAGCGCGGCCGGTATTGACTCCGCCGGGCATCGCGCCGATCGGCATGGACGCCGCGGACGGCGGCCGCGCAGCTCCGGCAGCACCCGCGAGTGCTGCACCGGTGGCTCAGGCGCCTGTCGCCAATCCGGCGGTCAACGCCCCGGCGAACGACAACAAGGGGATCATCGGTAAGACGGATGGCCGAGTGGTCGATGTGAAGCAGGCGATGGCGGAAAACCCCAATCTGAAAGTGGTTGAAAACAAGACCGGGGGCGACGATCCGCTGACCTTCGCGGCATCGGCCTACGTCTCGGCTCGCTCGCAAGCCAGCGTCCTCGGTTTTCAGGCGTGGCTCAAACAACACAAGATTGTCGAAGAGCGAAATCCCACCTACGCGGAATTCATGCAGGCCATGAAGGACAACCGGGTAGAGTTCACAGCGCTCTATCCGTGGCAGATGTATGGCTACGATTCGCAAGCGGGGACGATCGTCATTCTGGAAGATGGCGTCATGAAAGCCGAACGCTATAAAGCGGCCGGGGTCAACCCATAAGTACCTGGTCAGGGTTTGAACTGAGGATTGGCTGCCACTGGCTCTGCCAGTACCGCGTGTCATTTGACTAGCAACAAGCACGGGCAGATCCAGGGGGACCCCACTGATTGCCCGCTGATTGGGCACTGACCCCGGATGATGTCCCATGATTTACGTCGGGATCGACGACACGGATACGCTCGACACACCGGGGACCAATCAACTGGCGAAGGTCCTGGTCGCCGAGGTCGCGGCGGACTTTCGGTGCCATTTGATTCTGCGGCATCAGCTGTTTTCCGATCCTCGCGTCCACTTCACCAGCAAGAACGGCTCGGCATCAATCTGGCTCGAACCCCGGCGGGAGGGCTCACCATCGCTGTCCGCATTGATTGCGACTTTGCGTCGGCGGATGCTGGCGTGGTACGTGCCGGGAAGCGATCCAGGGCTGTGCGTGACACGGGAAGTTCCGCCCGAAGTGCGGGCCTATGGCCAGCGCTGCAAGTGTGAGTTGATGAACCAGGAAATGGCTCGCATACTGGCCGCGAAGCACGGGATTTATCTGGAGGGTCTGGGAGGGACCGAAGGTGGCGTCATCGGTTCGCTGGCCGCGATCGGCCTGGCCGCCGGGGGGGATGATGGCCGCGTGGTCGTGATGGGTGACTATCCCGACGATCTGCAGGGGCCGACGCCGGTGCCGCTCGTCAGGTCACGCGGCATTGCGGTCCGGAACCTCGCCAACGGTGCGGAAATCACCAGCGGGACCGTCGACGTGGGCAAGCATCTGCGGCCGAATTACCGGCAAGGCCAGGTTGTGTTATTTGCCGAGCCTGTGGCGGATGGTGTCTGGCAGGGAATCCGCTTGTTGTGAAATGCCCCGTGGGACGGGTCTCCAGGCCCGTCAGTCCCCTCTTTCTTCGTGACCTTCTGTTGCAATTC
>CAZQUW010000287.1:3076-5203 GCA_964596215.1 uncultured Planctomicrobium sp.
TTCAACTCGGCCAGCACCGCGAAGGTGCCGACCATCCAGAAGAAGATGCCCGAAACCAGCAGGCTGATCTTCATGAACCAGCCCGGCCGCAATTGCTTGGGCAGCAGGACGTGATTCAGCCACAACGTGTGCCAGCAGCTGAAGCCCAGGGCAAAGTTATAGATCGATGTCGCGATCAACAGCAGGGCCGTTGGCCGGGCGAGACTCAACATGACCACGCCGAAGATGGCATAGATCGTCAGCACGCCGAAGTACACATAGCGGATGGCATGGCTTTCCATGCGGCGCAGAATGGGGCTGGAAGTCCAGAAGACATCGACCCAGCGGCGGACAAATCCGTCGATCGTGCTGGCCATGGTCGGGATGAGCACCAGGCAACCGCACACCAGGGTCAGTCCCCAGAAGATCAGCCCCAGCTGTCCGCCCGCATGCGCATAAACGCCGTCAGCGGTCATGCACGCTGTTTGATACTCGTTCTCGGTCTGGTACCCGCGCTTCAGGAACAGGACCGACAGCATGCTCGGCAACGCCACGCCGAAGAAGCAGGCGGGGGCCCACAACGTCAGCTGATCACGCACGATGTGCCCGTACCACCGCTTCCAGCGCGGCAGCGATTCCTCGGTCACAATAAACACGGTCCCTTCATGAGACAGCTGCAGATTGTGTCCACCCACCACGCTGGGAATGGCTCCCACGTGATGCCCCATGCCCCAGCCTTGATCGCGGGTGTAATTACTGATCGGGGTGTTGGACAAACCACCTTGCCCGGAGATTCCCACCAGGGCTGACAGGAAGCCAATCATTGCCAGATCGATCAGCGGGAAATTTCCCCCAGCCATCGACTGGAAGACGTTTTCCAGGTTGTCGCCGTCGCAGGTTTTGTCGCCGTCGAAATCGAGGAATTTCGGGGGCTTTTCCGATTCAAAATCAATGGGGATCACCTTCTCGGCCGTCCCATCGCAGTCGGCATCAACGGTGATCGAACTATCTGGTTTGCCGTCATGGTCCAGATCGGGCCACCAGCGAGTGATATCTCCCCCCGCCTGGTTGCGACGCGCCACCTTGACGAAGTGCTCGGGCTTGCCGTCGCCGGTAAAGTCGGGCCAGGCATCATTGATGCCGTCGCCGTCGCTATCGAGGATCGGATCGCGGTTGATCTCGGGTTCGACCTGATCGAGATGTCCGTCCTTGTCCCAGTCTTCGCCTGCATCCAGGACGTGGTTGTGATTCAAATCTTCGGCCCGCTTGATCGGCACATTCCCGATCTTGAAGAACCCTGTCCCGATTTCAATCCAGGTGTTGATGTTCGAGTAGCCGAAGGCCAGCACCAACAGGAAACCCATCACCACGACGATCTTGACCGACATGATGAACTTCAGGGCGTTGTAAATCTTGCCGCCGAAGATCAGCGGGATGAAGCACACCAGGAAGATGAAGTACGACAAGTTCTGCAGCAGAGCCTGGTCGCCGGGAAACTGACTGGGATTGGGGATTCGCTGCAGATACAACGCCGCACAGGGGGTCGCGGCACTCGCGGCGAGGTACGGGAAAATCGCACCGATGTCCAATAGCAGATACACGGCCAGCCAGAAACGGGGCCCGGGCAGCGTGCGGAACTTGCCCGTAAAGATGGGCTCACCCGTATATAGGGTATACCGGCTGATTTCCAGATTGTAGATGACCTGGCCCAGGATACTGAGGGTCGCCAGCCACATCAGTCCGCCGCCAAACTTGGCCGTAATCGTCGGCCCCGTCAGCCACTCACCACCGCCGATCGCGGCCCCCCCCATCAGCAGGCCGGGCCCCAGGTAGGTAAACAGCTTGCCCCACTCGAACTTGGGAGCATCAATCAGTTCGCCGACGCTCCACTGGGGCATCGACTTGGAACCGGGATAGGGCGCAGCATCAGCGGAAGGATTTTTTTGTTCGGCCATGAGCAACTGGCTTTCACGGGGCTGGGGCGACACTTCATCAGCGTTATCCCGTCAAAGAAAGACAGATCAGCCGATGTGATGTCGGATCAAAACATTTGATTAAGAGCCCCAGCATGGGCAAAAACGGGCCGTTGGTCAAGCAGGTCAAGGGGTGACGACCTGTCCGTAAACTCACGTGTGACAGCAAATTACT
>CAZQUW010000287.1:5303-7966 GCA_964596215.1 uncultured Planctomicrobium sp.
CGACGCTGGGGATACTGTTGCAGCAGCGCCGTAATGCTGCGGGCTTTGTTCTCGGGCCGAAAGACGAACGGTGACAGAATGCGCGAATTTCGCAGGCTGAAGAACCGCAGGTGCAGACTCCCTTCCGGGAATCCGGCCGATGCGATGAATTCGGTCAGGGGTTCATGTAACTGCCACGGACTCGACGAGACATAATGAAACCGGGCCCCCAGGCCATACCAGCTCTGATAGAGTGCTGCGGCGTCGGGGACAGGCTGAAAATTTCGCAGGAAGGTATTGGTCAGCAATTCCTTCCGGTTGCGGACGTGGCTGTGCTTGATCGTATCATCAATGTCCGAAATGATCGACAAGCCGGTTTGCGGCAGGCAGAGTGCCCTGCCCGAAAACACCAGCGATTGTGGATTGGACAGGGCCGCGTTGAAATCAATCCACCCATGTTCGACCGCCGGGTCAGGCAGGCTCGCCTGGAGCACTTCCTGCGGGATGCGGACCGTCCCCTTGACGTGCCCGTTCGTCCCTGTCTTTTCGATAAAAAAGTTGTGCTTGCCGATCTCGATATTCAGCCGCAGACCACGCTGATTGCCTACGAAGAAGGCCTGTGTCCGCTGCTGGAACAGGTCGTTGACGGCGGCTTTGGTCTTGTACCGCAGATAGCGGCGGAACAGCGCCAGCGAGGCGCGTTGCACGCGGCTTTTGCATTGCGGTTCATAGACCCAGGCATGAATTGGCAGCACCCAAGTTCGGCCATCTGCATCCAGATGACCGCAAGTGCGGAACAGGACCACCACTTTCTCGGCGGTGGTGGGTGACTTGGGCGAAACCATGAACCAGATCTCAGTGGCACATCTCGACAATACTCAGCTGGGGATTGTAGCAGAACGGGGAAGAAGTCTCACCCCCTTGGGAAATGACCAATTTCGAAATCCGAATGACGAATGCATGACAAATGTCGAAGGACCCATCCCGAAAGGCGAGGCTTCGTCATGGGGACTTTGCAGCCTGATCGCTCAGAACTTCAGTTTCAGCGTGTACTCTTCCCAATTTTTTTGAAAGGCCGCCATGTCCCTTTCCCCCAGGACCTGTTGCAGGGTTTCATAGCCAGTCGGATCGAGCTGGCTGTTGCGGCGGAATTCCTGATAGTACTTCCGGAGCAGCCCTTTTTCCTGCAAGTAATAGCACAGGTATCGCGCATGGCCATAATGCGTGCCTTGCGGGTCATCGTAGAACTGCCGGGTTGTGGTTCCGCACAGCGTTTCGAAAGTCGAGAGTCGCCCCTTTCGGATGTCAGTCTGGAGTCCCTGCAGCCGCCAGTTGGTTTCACCGTGAATGTGTCCCTGGACTTCGGCGCACTGTTCATACAGCGACGCCAGACCCTCGTTAAACCAGGAAGGGCAGCCGGGGAAATTGGTGGCCATGAAGGGGTGCACAATTTCGTGCACGAGCGTACCGCCGCCGGTGGAGATATTCATGATCAGCGCCTGATGGGCCGGCGAGTAGTACCCAAACGGTGTCGTGGGGCGATCGTTGAAGATGGCCTTGACGTTCGAGTAATAGCTGTCTTCATCCTTGAACAGCCAGATATCCAGGATCTCCGCCGGATCATGCTCAAAAAAGTCCCGCTGGAGATGCTCGACGGCCCATTTGATGGTTTTTTCGGCGCGCTGACGAACAACCGCAGCAGACTCGTCGCCGATCACCACGAACGGCCGCTGAATCACAATGTGGAACGATTCGCTGGGCAATTTTTCTCTGACTGCCAGGATATGCTGGCAATAATCTGCGTCAGTGAAGGCCTCGGTTTTGCGAATGACGGGCCGCTTCGCCAGCTTCAGCCGCATACGGATCAGGCTCCATTGATCGGAGGCGTATTTCAACGGCCACAACTGCAGCAAGAGCGAACGTGTCATTCGCCGGTCAGCCCCCTCTTTTTCCGCCGGCTCGTGGTAGATGACTTCGTCGGTCTGCGAGTCATATCCCAGGATCAGCCGAAAATGCTCGCTGGCCTGCGGGCTACTGTCGTAGCGCATGCAGATGATCGATGGGTATCCGCCCTGCAGGTCCCGCAGCAGCGTCGCGAATTGCTCGTCGAGCGACGGGCTGGTGGTTTTTGCGGGGACGGTGTACCACACCGCGCCCGTATCAAACCCGATCCGCTGCAACGCCCGCGCGAGTTCTTTCGTGTAGCAGCCACGGCCCAATGCCGGGTCCAGCCTGGATTGGTCGTAAACATAGTCCTGATCGGCATCGATCCCCAGTTTCTGCAGATACATCGCAGCACAGGCTTCGCCACAGAAATCGGGCTTCTGAGCAATATGCGGTACGCCGTCAATCCGTACCGAGGCGAAACGCGCCGGGGCAGGAGGCTTCGCACTCAACCCCATCGAGACTCTGCCCAGAATGATCGCAACGCAAACGATTGCGGGCAGCTTGAGTAGTCGAAACATGAGACGACCTCAATGATCAATAGCAGTGGCTTGGCCTGCGCGAGACCGGCACAGTGAAATCTGTGCACTGAATTGTGCCATGCGGCGATCACGAAGGACAGGGCAATCGACGTGGTTCTGCCGTGATCACGAAGTGATGCGCAAGCAAAGGCGAGCGTCCGGCGTCAGCCGGATGGTTGTTAGCGAGCACCAAACTAACGAGAACACAGAGATTTTTGG
>CAZQUW010000288.1:0-7842 GCA_964596215.1 uncultured Planctomicrobium sp.
CAAATTTTCGATATTTTCCAGTGTTTTTTAATGTTTGATCGATTCGAGCCCGGTTTTTCCAGTATTTGGAAGCTCCGAGATGCGCAACGGCCTCAAGTTCGAATTGCAAATCACTCCTGATTCGAGTATTCCCAATCGTACCGAAATCACGTTTTTTACCAGTTATCTGTGGCTGACGTCGGCCACAGTTAACCCAACCAGTGGATCATGACTGCCAGAATTCCCACAAATTCTTCTCGATAAATCTGTGACATGCGTCTCTGAAATCGGCAACCATTCGGATCACCCCACGGATCAGTATCAGGGCCTCAGACATGATCGGCAGCACGACAGATGCGATGTCCTTACCCGGAGCAGTCGTCCATCATATCCTGGTTGTGGATGATGACCGCCAGACGGCCCTGTTCGTCAAAACGTTTCTCGAAGCGCAAGGCTATTCCGTCACCGTCGCGAAGGATGGCGGCCAGGCCCACTCCTGCCTGGTCATGAAAAAGCCCGACTTCGTGATCCTCGACGCCATCCTTGCCGGTGAAACCGGCTATGAAATCTGCGAGCGGATCAAACAACACGAGAAATCGCTGCCGGTTTTGTTTCTGACTGGCATTGATATGGAGGAATCGCGTGATCTGGCACTCCGCGTCGGCTGTGACGGATACCTGACCAAACCGGTCGATCCAGATCTGCTGCTGAACTCGATCAAGGCAATCGCCGAGGATGTCTGGAGGAAATCGCACGGTATCGAAGCTCCCAAGGAACAGTTCGTCCGTTTTCATTGCCTCTGTGGTAAGAAGTTCAAGATTGCCGACGCACATCGCGGGAAGACCATGACCTGCCCCAAATGCGGCGAAGTCATGCTGGTCCCGCGGCACGATTAAATCCCTCGATCCCGGCCCCCCGGCTGCGTGGGATGAGTCTCCAGGCAATCGACCTGCGGCGGGCGGGACGGGCTCGAAAAACTCGTCCCGCCAGTCCGTCGTCTTCGTTCCCACAGCCCCCGGAAGGGGATAGAAATCCATCATGGACCGCATCACCACGGAACAGATGCGCCGCAACCGCGAAGCCCGCCTGGGCTGGGATCTGTACCAGGGGCACCGCGAACGGGTCACCCGATGCCTGCTCAATTCGGCCTCGCCGCCGGGCGGGACATTGTGCGTGATGGGGGCCGGAAATTGTAATGATGTGGACCTGCAACGCCTGCGACAACACTTCAGCCTGATCCACCTGATCGACCTGGATGCCGAAGCACTCGCGGCCGGCTGTGAACAACAGGGGGTCGCCGCAGACCCCGCCATTGTGCAGCAGGGGGGGATCGATGTCACGAACCTGGCGTCCCGGCTGCACGCCTGGAAACCCGACCAGACCATCCCGCCCCACGAAATCCAAGGGGCCCTGCTGGACGCCATGGCCCGACCCCTGCCAGGGTTGCCGACCGAGCAGTTCGATGTCGTGGTCTCCATCGGCTTGCTCACGCAGTTGATCGAAATGGTCATGCTGACCCTCGGCCCCCAACATCCCCAGTTTCTGGAACTGATGTCGGCGGTCCGCCTGCGGCATCTGCAATTGTTGCTGGAACTGACGAAACCGGGTGGCACGGCGTGGGTCATCTTTGAAGTGGTATCGAGCATGACCTGTCCTGAATTGCTGCACACTTCTGCAGCCGCACTGTGGCCGCTGCTCAAGAATGCCATCGACCAGCACAATTTCTTCACCGGCGCGAACCCGGCAGTCATTAATCAGATCTTTCTCCGCGACCCCGAGCTGAAAGCCGCGATCGCCAAGTTTGAATTCCTGCCCCCCTGGCTGTGGCACTTCTTCTCACGAACGTATGCCGTCTGCGCTTTCGCGGCACAGAAGTCGTCCGCGCCGCCGGGGATCGGTTTTCCAGGACCACTCGAGACCCGCCACAACTGACGACAGGCAGAATCAGATCGTAACCGGTTCGGACCGCACAGCGTGACCAGTCGCACGCCGCACCGCCCGCATCCTTCCCGATTCAGCATCACTCCTTTACCATAGGAGCTTGCGGCTTCTGTATTACGTTTGCAGGGTAAATTCCATGAGTCTTGATGTACGCTCGCGAATGATCTGGGGTTGGATTCTGGTCTGGGGCTGGGCAGCTTCGCCGTTGTTCGCCGCAGAACCACAATGGATCTGGTCGCCCGAGCAGGAACCGCTGACCAAGCCCGCGATGACGGTTTATTTCCGCATCAGCTTCGAGGTCGAGAATCCCCAGTCGGGTGAAATTGAAATCACCGCCGACAACAAATACACGGTCTCGATCAATGGCGATCGGATCGGCGCCGGCAACAGCTGGCAGGAACTAGACCGCTATGACCTGAAGTCGCGCCTCGTCAAAGGCAAGAACGTCATCGGTGTCATGGCCGAGAATTCCGATGGCCCGGCAGGCATGTCTGCCCGAGTCACCATCAAAGACAAAGATCAGGACAAAAAGGATCGCACGGTCCTCGCCTCCACCGACGCCAAGTGGGTGACTTCGACCAGGTATCAAACTGGCTGGGCGGCGATCGATGCCGACGATAAAGCCTGGAAACCAGCATTTGTCATTGGTGAATTCGGGAAGGTGGCCCCCTGGGGCAATGGATCAAAACTGCGAACCGCTCCGGCCCCGGTCGTTTTCCAGAAGAAAGAACGCCCCCCCGGCCCCTTCCAGTTGCTGGATGGCGATCGAGTCGTTTTCCTGGGCGATACGCTGATTGAACGCGCTCAAGCCGATGACTACCTCGAAACCCGCCTGACCAGCCGCTACCCCGACCGGCAGATCAAGTTCCGCAACCTGGGCTGGAGTGGCGATACCGTCTTCGGCGAATCCCGCGCAGGCTTCGGTTCGGTCGCCGATGGATTTCAGCAATTGAAACAGCGTGTCTTCGAAGCCCAGCCGACCGTCGTGATATTAGGCTATGGTGGAGCAGCGTCATCAGCTGGCGAAGCGGGATTGCCGGCCTTCGAAAAAGGTCTCGACACACTGCTCAATCTCATCGAAGAAACCCAAGCCACGGTCGTCATCCTCTCCCCACTGAAGCAAGAAGACCTCGGCAAACCGTTACCCAATCCCGAGCGTTTCAATCACGACCGCGAGCTCTATTCTCAGGTGCTCAAGAATTTGGCCCAGTCACGTTCGTATCCGTTCGTTGATCTCTACAACACGCTCGGTGATGGCAAACAATCGTCAGATCAACCCTACACTGACAACGGTGTCCACCTCACGAGTTATGGTTACTGGACTGCATCGGAAGTCATCGATTTTTGTCTCGGATTGACGCCTCCCTCGTGGAACGTGGAAATCGATGTGACCGATAAGGGCCTGGCTGCCGTTGGAACAAAGCTGACTCAAGTCGAGTTGGATAAAACCAAACTCCGCTTCGAGGCTCTCGACCAGGTCTTGCCGTACGCCCCTGGACCAAGCCGTTTGTTCCCGAAGGAAATGCCGCCAGAAATAGCGAAACCAATTCCTAAGATCTCAATCGGGAACCGCATATTGAAGGTCGCTGGTTTGGCCCCCGGAACTTACACCTTGAAGATCGACGGCCAACCCATCGTAAAAGCCGCCGCCGCCGAATGGGGCGAAGGCCGAGTGATCAATTCCCGTGCGGCTCCCGAAGTCATCCAAGTAGAAAAACTCCGACAAGCCATCGTCGCCAAGAACCAGTTGTTCTTCTACCGCTGGCGGCCACAGAACGAAACCTACCTCTTCGGCTTTCGCAAACACGAACAGGGGAACAACGCCAAAGAGATCCCCATGTTCGACCCCCTGATCGAAAAAGACGAAGCCGAAATCGCTAAGCTCCGGGTGCCGGTTCCACACAAATACGAACTGATTCCCGAAGGGAAGTAGAAGCATCGTAGTGAGACGGGTCTCCAGACCCGTCCGTCCCCCGGCGGCGAAAGCCTGCGATTCCCAAGGTCGAACAACGAATCAACAACTCCCCCGCAAACTGTCCTCTCTGTGTTCTCCGTCTCTCCGTGGTGCAATAAAACTAACGATTCACCACGGAGACACAGAAAGCACAGAGAAGTATAAATCGCGTGCCGGTTCCGTTCTCGAATTTCTCAAAGATCCTTCCACTGAAGTATGACGCGTCGCGGACGGGCCTGGAGACCCGTCCCACGACGCCTGGATGACCACGACAACCACCATGAATATTCAGGCCGAACTTCGCCGCCGATTTGCCCCGGTCCTTGCCACCTACACCAACGAACCGGAAAAATACCTGGAGATGATCCGTCCGGTCCAGGACGCGAAATTTGGTGATTACCAGGCCAACTTCGTGATGCCCCTGAACGGCCAGCTCAAGCGCAAGCCGCACGAACTCGCCCATGAAATCATCGGCAAACTCGACCTGGCCGACATGTGTGAGACCCCCACGGTCGCCGGCCCCGGTTTCATCAATCTCAAGCTCCGGGAAGACTGGCTGGAAGCCGAAACCAACCGCATCGCCGCCGACCCTCGAGAAGGCATCGCACCGATCGCCAGCCCCAAAACCTATGTCGTTGACTTCTCGGGCCCCAACGTCGCCAAGCCGATGCACGTCGGCCACCTGCGCAGCACCGTCATCGGCGATTCCATCTGCAAGATCCTCAAGTTCGTCGGTCACACCGTCCTCAGCGACAACCACATTGGCGACTGGGGCACCCAGTTCGGCATGATCATTTACGGCTATAAACATTTCCTGAATCAGGAAGCATTTCAACAAGACGCCGTCCAGGAACTCGCCCGCCTCTACCGCCTGGTCCACCGCCTGTCAGACTACTACGACCAGCGCGCCCTCCAGCCCAAACTCGACAAAGCCCTGGCCGCCAAACTGGAAGAGATCGATACCGCGGCCGCACTTCCTGGCGATGACAAGCAGAAACAAAAACGCCAGAAGAAGCTGATCGAAGAACTCGAAACGATTCGCGAACAGATCGGCAGCAGCCGCAAAAAGCTGATCTCGGTCGAGAGCGATCCGGTCCTCAACCAGTTCGCGATTCAGCACCCCGAGATCTCGGTCAAGGCACGCCTGGAAACGGCCAAGCTGCACGGCGGAGACCCGGAAAATCAACGCCTGTGGAATGAATTCGTTCCTGCCTGTCTCAACGCCATCCAGGGCGTTTATGACCGCCTGCACATTACGTTCGACTATGCCCTGGGTGAAAGTTTCTATCAGCCCATGCTGGCCGACGTCGTCGCCGACCTGCAGGCCCGGGGGCTCGCCCGCGAGAGCGAAGGGGCCATGTGCGTCTTCATCCCCGGTACCGAAGCACCGTTCATCGTCCGTAAAAGCGATGGCGCCTTCACCTACGCCACAACCGACCTGGCGACCATCAAGTATCGCCGGGAAAAACTGAACGCAGACGGCATGCTCTATGTCGTCGACACCCGCCAGGGTGACCACTTCAAGCTGTTGTTCGAAACAGCCAGGCTGTGGGGCTATAACGACATTGAATTCAAACACGTCAACTTCGGCACCGTCTGCGGTCCCGATGGCAAACCTTATAAGACCCGCGAAGGCGACATCGTCGGCCTGGAATCGCTATTAAACGAAGCCGTCGCCGAGGCCCTTAAAGTCATCGAATCTGAAGAATTGTCAAAGAGCGAAGACCGCGCCCGCCTCGATCCCGCAACTCAGCGCAAGATCGCCGAAGTCGTCGGCATCGGTGGCATCAAGTACGCCGACCTGAAGCACAGCCGGGAAAGCGATTACGAATACAGCCTGCAAAAAATGCTCGCCAAGAACGGCGACACGGCTACCTATATGCAATATGCGTATGCCCGCGTGTGTGGCATCTTGCGGAAGGGCGGAATCGAACGTGAATCACTCCGCGCCCAGCAGGGGAGTATCCGCCTCTCACACCCCAAGGAACGCACCCTGGCGCTGCAGCTCAACCAGTTCGCAGAAACGCTGACCGCCGCCGCGAACGATTGTCGCCCCAGCTATCTCACCGACTACTTGTTCAAAACGGCCAATGCCTTCAGTTCCTTTTACGATGAGTGCTCCGTGCTTCAGGCGGAAACCCCCGAGCTCCGCACCAGCCGCCTGCAACTGGCCGACCTGACCGCCCGAGTACTTGCCCGCGGCCTGGAATTACTCGGCATTCAAACCATCGAACAGATGTAACCAAACAGCGGCCTAACCAGAACGAATCAGGTGAGCCGGGTGCCGTAAGGCCCCGGATACTTAAAGTCTGCGTCCCACGCTCCGGTCCTCACAACAATTTCAAGAATTGTGAGCCACGGATCAACACAGATGAAACACGGATTGGTTTCTCAGACACAGCGAACCGTCATCGTTTTCTCCCTCTGATCCGTGTTTCATCCGTGTCCATCAGTGGCTAATAACTCTTCCGTAATTCACTCGAACTTCCAGCGCCCGATGCAGTCATCGCTGAGCTTGTAATTATACCAATATCCACTACGAAAATAGTCCTGAACCCTCATCGCCTAACTCATCTTGCGTCTGGTTTTGGACGACACCTGGGTGAGTCTCACTAGGGTGCATCAATCGGCTCCAGCGTCAAACTGCTGATCTCGAAACACGTATTCGTCGCCGACAAAAACAGCCAATCCTTCTTCGGCACAATATAGTCCGGCCCCACCGTCAACCGGGCTGCGTCTCCCTTCCATTCGAACGCTGACTTGCCGTCAATCGTTAAGGTGACCTGCCCAGGTTCTACGCGACACTCGATGTCGCACTTCTTCCCATTCTCAAAATACGTTGCCGTGCGGGTTGTTTCGTTGTTATCTGCCGGCGACTTGCCGTCGAGCTGATTCAAGCCCGTAACCTTCCCATCCGATCCATCGATCGACACCATCGATTGAAAACCATCCACAACAATTCCAAACCCGAATTGCTCGGGACCTTCCAGTCGCTCGACTTTCATCTTCAGGACATACGCCTTGGGCAGATCAACCGGGATCTGGATCCGCCCGGCAAACTCACGCTGCGAACGGAGATTCTTGTTCTCGAAAAACCACACGCCGTGAACCTCATCCAACTTGGGATCAATGGCCTTCAGCAAGTCCACGACAGATGCGGCGGCCCCTTTGCCCGCCGGCCTGGCTGCGACAAATCGGATCGGGCGCTGAGTCGCCAACGGCACTTCTTCCGGCCAGTCCCACGGACGAAACGCCACGATCTCGCCGTCAATGAAGCCTTTCATCGCATAGGTTTCACGTTGCACCACTCGCCCCTTGGGGAAGGTATTCTGTTGCAGGACGGTGATCTCCTGCGGTGCGATTTCATCTATGACCATCGTCTGCCGGTTGATCTTCCGCAGGACCTTATCGAGCTTATACTCGACCTTTTCCAGCTGCAGAATATCGCCGGGCAACCACGGCTCTTTGGGGCCTAGTTCACGCCCCCAGCGGTAAAAGCCGCGCCGCGTCGTCTCCACAAGTTTCAGTGCCTCGTCCAGCAACTCCGACGATTCCCCCGTGCCGATCTGGTTACCCAGCTGCCGCCGCGCGTACGCAGCCACCGACACGTTGCGTGGCGGAGTGTTCTTGTCCAGCGAAGCCGCGTGCACCGACAGCTCTGCCAACTCCGTCCACAGCGGTTTATCGGGATCTGCCTGAAACGCAACAATCTTGCATTTCAATTTCGGGGCCGACGTCCATTCCACTCCAATCAGCACATCGCGCCCGGTCCCCTTCAACAGCTTGACGTCCTTCACCGCGAATGCCGTCTTGGGAACGTCCAACTTGTCGACGCGCGTATCAGCCGCGGCCCGGACCGCATCAACCTTCAACAGCCGCAAGGCCATTGTGAATTCCACCCCCGCCGCCTGGTGCACAGGCCACCTGGCACCCGACTTCGACAACTCGCGAGCCGCCACGAACACCTT
>CAZQUW010000289.1:0-7737 GCA_964596215.1 uncultured Planctomicrobium sp.
TGGCCTCGCTGGTGGCGAGACGCATGATGTCTTCCATGTTGTCATCGACCGACTGAATGAAGCAGGCGGAGGCCTGGGGGAATTCGTAGGGGGTGTCGGGGCGTTCGATGGCCTTGGTTTCGGGGTTGAAGCGGTAGTTGCCGCGACAGCCCAGGACGCCGTACTGATGGAACAGGCCGACATTGAACCAGACGGGGGAGTTGAACGAACCGTACTGGTGCAGGCAGAGCCAGGCGAGTTCGCGGTAGAAGGTTTCGGCGTCTTCGGAGGTCGCGAAGTAGCCGTCCTGCAGGGCCCAGTCGGAGATCGTGCGGGCGACGCGGTGGATTACCTGGCGCACGCTTTTCTCGCGTTCGGGAGTGTTGGGCTCACCGAAGAAGTACTTGCTGACGACGACGTTGGTCGCGAGAGCGCTCCACGCCGCGGGGATTTCACAGTCTTTCTGTTCAAAGAGCACGCCACCCGATTCATCCTTGATCTGGGCAGAACGGAGTTCCCACTCCACGGTATCGAACGGGTCCTTGCCGGCCGGGCAGAACATCGCTGAGACCTTCATGGCATCTGCCTCCATTGTTCCTGCGGTCGACGACCCAACTCCATTAACGTTGTGCATCATGCACGTTCCTTCCCAAAATCTGCGTTTTTCGAATTGTGTAATACCTATATTTTACGCCGTCGGCGCGCACCGGGGGCTGCGAACTAATGCCAAGTTCTAATTTGAACCGAGAGGTTCAAAACAAGAGATGATTTCCGCAATCCCTAGGGTCTTTATCGGCTGGAGACCCCACTGGTAGTGAGCTGACGTGAGAAAGTGAGATTAAACTCGGCGGCGCCGTTCGTCAAGTGGTTCCGAATCTGACGAAACTTCGGAAATTGCGACGAACGATTCTAAAGCATGAATTATGGGGGAGTTACGATTGTCAAAAAAATGTGAACACGGGGCGGAGACAGCACGTCATAGACTGTGCGTTTGGTGAGATTGAAAACGAGACGAGTTGTCTGCGGCAACCGGCCGATTTGCGGTTGGATGTGCGGCGTGAGTTGGATTGTGGTGACACAAGTTCCAGTATTTAAAGTGGTTATGGAAAATTGTGAGTGGTGGTGAAGGCTGTTTGGGGGTGCTCAAAGTGTTTCCATGAGGCAACAATTTTCGGTCAAAATGTTCAGAAATCGCATCGTTTTCCGTGAATTTTCGGCGAAAAAGGGGCTCGCGGGAGGCAAGAACGGGGTTTGTGGTGCAGGTTGGAGCACTAGCGGTAGGGGCTCGAGATTGCGGTGGCGGCTGGTCTGGCGGGAGTTGGACACTTGTTTGTCGGTGATCAGAGCGGGAATCGAGGCGGGACGGGCCTGGAGACCTGTCCCGCGGGGGGATTATGGAGTTTGGATTACTTTGGCGACTCTGTCTGATTTGACTATGCTCGGGGTGTCGATTGTTTTATCATGCATCCATCAACGGTTGTTAATGTGGAGTTGTGATGGCCCCCGGGCCAGGGACCCGGTACCCAGGATGGAGTGATCGCGTATGCCAGCTCAGCGGACAAATCGACGTCGCATGTTGCAAGTCAGTCTGGCGGCTGGTGGAGCGGGGCTTTCGCTGGCGGACATTCTGCAGTTGCGGGCCGAGACTGCTGCCCGGCATCAGATTGGGAAACGTCCGGCGAACGACACCAGCGTGATTCAGATCTGGCTGGGGGGCGGTCCGAGTCAGTTTGAGACGTTCGATCCGAAGCCGCAGGCTCCGATTGAGTTCCGCGGACCGTACGACGCCATTCAGACCAGGCTGCCCGGGATCCAGTTCTGCGAGAAATTCCCCCTCACGGCGCAGGTCCTCGACCGCGCGGCGATCATTCGGACGATTGCCCAGGCCAACAACGACCACTTCAGCGGGGCGCACAAGCTGTCGACGGGGCATCCCAGTGCCGGGGGCCGCAATAATACGCTGCCGTCATCCGGGGCTCTCGCATCGCGTTTTCGCGGGGCCAACAATCCGCAGGTTCCGGCTTACGTGCTGTTGTCGGAAGAGCAGACGCGGAATCCCGAGATCGCGACCGTGATGGGTTCGTCGTATCTGGGGACGCAGCACGCACCGTTTACGATCATGCAGAACCCGTATCAGCTGGCGTTTCAACCGAAACCGGTGCGGGATGCGATCTCGAACCTGAAGCTGGCGGACGATGTGACGCTGTCGCGGGTTTCCGATCGGCGGACGTTGCTGGCGAGTCTCGACCGGTTTGCCCGGGAGGCGGATGCCACGCGGGCCATGGACGGGATTGACGGTTTGAATCATCTGGCGCTCGACATGGTGACCAGCGGCGCCGCGCGGCGGGCGTTTGATCTCAATGAGGAATCGCCGGCGACGCGTGACCGTTACGGCCGGCATCGCTGGGGGCAGATGGGGCTGCTGGCGCGGCGGCTGGTCGAGGCGGGGGTCACGTTCATCACGCTGAATACGGCTCCCGATTCGCTGTGCTGGGACTGGCATCGGAATATTTCGAATGATCAGCGCCCCGCAGATGGTTCGGACGGGCCATCGCGTGGTTTGGACATTTCGGGGCCGGCACTGGACCAGATGCTGTCGGCCTTGATCGCCGAGTTGTCCGAACGGGGGCTGGATCAGAAAGTCCTGCTGGTGGTCTGGGGCGAATTTGGCCGGACTCCGCGGATCAATCCGACCGGCGGCCGGGATCATTGGGGTTCGTTGATGAGCATGCTGCTGGCCGGCGGTGGATTGCGGATGGGGCAGGTGATCGGGACATCGAGTCCCAAGGGTGAAATCCCGACGAATCGGCCGGTGGCCCCGACCGATGTGCTGGCGATGATGTACCGGCACCTGGGAATTGAGTTGAATCAGCACACGGTCAATCGCGCCGGGCGGCCGATACCGCTGTTGCCGGATGGGGCTCCAATTATGGAGCTCATCTAAAATAGACTATATAATAAGGAGAGCTTGCCCCGCCTGCCGTCATTGCCTGACCTCGCCATTTATCCCGCCAGGGTGCTAAATTGAAATTCACGTTGAATCCATTCCGAGTTTGCGCGCCAGTGATCTGGCAGGCCGTGGGGTTGTCGCTGCTGGCGGCGACTGCGTGCGGCGCGACTCCCGTGCCGGTGTTGACCAGTGTGTTTCCCACGGGTGGCCAGGCCGGTTCGACAGTGGGCGTGACCGTAGCGGGAAGCAATCTCAACGGGGCAACCACGTTGCGGTGCAATCTGCCGAATGTACGCGTGGAACCGGCGGCCGCCAATAAATTTCAAATCGCCATTCCCGCGGACGCGTTGCCCGGTCACTACGAGTTGCAGGTCGTCACGGCGAATGGGTTGAGTTCGACGCGCACGTTTGTCGTGGGGACGAGCCCCGAGGTCCTCGAAGTTGAGCCGAATCATTCGCTCACCGCGCCGCAGCTGGTGCCGCTGGAGGCTGTGGTCAACGGGCAGGTCGACCGGGGCGATGTGGACCAGTTCGCATTTACCGCACAGCGCGGGCAGCGAGTCGTGATTGATTGCCAGGCCGAGCGGATTGATTCGCGATTGCGGTGCGTGCTGGAGTTGTATGATGCGGCCGGCAAGCGGCTGGCGGTGAATCGCGGTTGGTTCGGAGTCGATCCGCTGCTTGATTTCGCGGTGCCGGCTGACGGTACGTATGTGGTCAAACTGGCCGATCTGGTGTTTGCGGGCAGTCCCGATCATTTCTACCGGCTGTCGTTGTCGACGAAACCGCGCGTTGCGTTTACTGTGCCGAGCGTCGTGGAGCGGGGCAAGCCGACCCCGGTGACGCTGCATGGCTGGAATCTGAAGCACGGCGGTGCCGCGCCGATGTCTGCGAGTGCCGCAGCGGCTGAGAGCGTGACGGTCGATGGCCTGCCCCTGGATGCGGTGACGGTGGAGATTTCGCCCCCGACGGACAACCAGTTGGACGGGTTGCGGCTGCGTTCGAATCAGCTCACTGTGGATGGCTTTGCGTATCGAGTTCCCGGGAGCGACGTGCCGGTGCTGATGGGGCTGACGGATGTGCCCGTGGTGCGCGATCCGGTCGGGAATCAGACGGCGGCCGCGGCATATACGATTGCGGTGCCGTGCGAAGTCAGTGGTCAGTTGCTGGCGGGTGACGAGCAAGACTGGTATGCGGTGACGGCCCAGCGCGGGGAAGTGCTGTGGCTGGAAGCATACGGTGAGCGTATCGGGTCGCCGGTCGATCTGGATCTCAGCGTCTTTGATTCCACGGGCGAGACGGAACTGGCAACTTTTCACGACGAGCTGCCGGCCCGCCAGTCACCTCACTTTGCCACGAGTCATCTCGATCCAGCGGGGCGCTGGGTGGCTCCGGCGGATGGTCGCTATCTGGTGCTGGTGCGGAACCTGACCGGCAGCCTGGATGCGAACCCGCGGCGCCAATACCGATTGAGCGTGCGGCGCGAGGAACCGGACTATCAACTGGTCGCCGTCCCGCAGGCGCCAGGTGCCACCGGATTCAATCTGGGGCGCGGAGGGACGTGTGCCCTGGAAGTGTTTTGCGTGCGCCGCCGCGGCATGACGGGGCCGATTCAGGTGAGTGCGAAGAACTTGCCGCCGGGGATTGATTGTCCCGATATCTGGTTAGGTCCCGAAGTCGCCTCCGCACCGCTCGTGATCACCGCAGGCCGGCATGTGGCGCCAATGGTTGGCAAGCTGGAGTTGTCAGGGCACTCACCCCTGGCGGGGACGCGTACCGTACGCGGCGGGGGCGTAGTGTTGAAGGGGCCGACTGGGGTTTCGAGCCGGATTAACAGCGATGTGAATTTTGCGGTCGCCGGTGAGGTACCGTTGCGGCTGACTGCGGATGGACATGAGACAAAGAAGCATCTCACCTATGGTGAGTTGAAGGTCAGGCACTCACCCGGCTGCATTTTAGATGTGGTGATCGAGATTGACCGGGCTGAGTTGAATCACGAGGCACCGGTGAAATTGACGGGGGTAGGGTTGCCCGACTTGATTGCCAATCAGTCAGTGACAATTCCCGCGGGAAAGCACCGTGGGACCTTGAGTTTCTATCTGCCGCCGACACTGCCCGTGGGGCGTTATAGCCTGGCGGTCGAAGGTGAGACGACCGTGGCGGTTGGCCCCCCGGATGCGAGTGGCAAGCAGAAGACCGAGAAGGCAACGGTTGTCGGCAATTCGGTTTCTTTTGACGTGCAGCCGGCGGCGTTTATTGTTGCGGCAGATCCGTTTGCCCCGCGGAAGATTCGCCGCGGTGAGATCGTGCAGGTGGAATATACGGCTCGTCGGACGAATGGGTTTATTGGAAAGATTCATACCGAGCTGGATGCGCCGGGGGCGGTGATTGGATTGCGCGGCCGTGGCGTGACCTTCACCGGGCAGACCGAAACGGGTTCGATCCAGATCATTGCCAGTGACGATGCTCCCCTGGGAGCTCAGCCGTTTTTGCGACTTTATGGAGTTGGGGTCGTGGAAGATCAGCCGGTATTCCATGGGAGCTGTTTTGTGAACCTGGAAATCGTGGAATAGGGCGAGTGTTCAGACAAAGTCAGGGATGGACGTGCAAGTGACACTGCCGGTGCTTTGTCGACGTCTGATTTGGGGATTCTGTGTCGCTGGGACGGAATGTACGTTAATGAGGGGCGATCGCATGATGAGCAGGTTTAGTTTGGTACGACACCGACGGCTGTCGCCTCTGGTTTGCGGTTGGATTGTCACGGTCCTGCTGGTGGTGTCTGGTAGCCAGTCGCACGCCGCGGACTCAGGTCCTGCGCCGTCGATTACGTTTTTGAATGATGTCGTCCCGGTGCTCACGAAGCTGAGCTGTAATAGCGGCGGCTGTCACGGGAAAGCGACAGGGCAGAATGGTTTTCGTTTGTCGCTGCTGGGGTTTGAACCCGATTTTGACCATGCGGCACTGCTGCAGGAGGGACGCGGCCGGCGGATTTCTTATAGCAGCCCGGAACAAAGTTTGTTGTTAATCAAGGCAACGGGGCGCGTACCCCATGGGGGGGGCAAGCGTCTGGACGTGGATTCGGACGATTACCTGGTCCTGCGTGATTGGATCCAGCAAGGGGCCGTCGGGCCACGAGCGGACGATGCGAAGCTGTTACGCGTTGAAGTGACACCGAAGAAAATGGTGCTGTCCCGCGCGGCGCAGCAGCAATTGCTGGTGACGGCCTATTTTTCGGACGGGTCGGTGCGCGATGTGACACGGCGAGCCATCTACGATTCGAACATGCCGGAGATTGCGACGGCGGCCGCCAACGGTCTGGTGACCGTGCAGCCGCGGAGCGGGTTGTTTGCGATTATGGCCCAGTTCGGTGGTGAGATCGCTGTGTTCCAGGGGGTGGTGCCGATCGCCGCCAATGATGCGGCCGCGGCAGCTGTGGCCGCCATCCCGCCGACCCCCTATCCGACGATTGATCGCCCGCTGTTTGAGCAATGGCAGCAACTGGGAGTGATTCCTTCCACCGTGGCGGATGACGCGACATTCGTGCGCCGGGCGACGATCGATATCTGCGGGACTTTGCCCACCGTCGATGAGATTACGGCATACGTGACCGACGCGCGCACCGACAAGAAGGCTCGCCTGATCGATCAACTGCTGGAGCGACCGGAGTTCGCCAGTTACTTCGGATTGAAGTGGGCTGACATTCTGCAGAACCGGGGGCAGGGGTATGGCACCGGCCAGCAACGGCCCAGCACAACCTTGTTCGCTGCGTGGATACGGGACTCGATTGCGGCCAACAAGCCTTATGACCGGTTTGTGTCGGAGATCCTGACGGCGACGGGCAGCCAGGATCGCAATCCGCCGACCTTGTGGTACCGGAATGTGCGGACGACCAAGGACTATGTGGAATCGATTTCTCAAGCGTTCCTGGGGGTTCGCATCCAGTGTGCTCAGTGCCATCATCATCCTGCCGAACGCTGGAGCCAGGCGGACTATTATTCGCTGGCGGCGGTGTTTGCTCGCGTGGGGCGTAAAGGGGGCTTTGCGGATGCCGAAGTGCCGACTTTCGAGACGATTTTTCTGAAGGATGAGGGGCAGGTCTTGCATCCGCGGACCGGTGAGGTGATGCGTCCGCGTCCGTTGGGGGGAGCCGATTTCAAGCTGTCACGGCTGGACGATCCGCGGCGGGCGTTCGCGAAATGGATGACGTCGGCAGAGAACCCGTTCTTCGCCCGGACGATGGTGAACCGCATGTGGGGGCACTTCCTGGGACGGGGGATTATTCATCCGATTGATGACGCACGCAGCACGAATCCCCCCAGCAATCCCGAGTTGCTCGAAGCCCTGACGCAGGACTTCGTGCAGAGCGGTTTTGATGTGAAGCATCTGATTCGCGTGATTACGGGATCGTATGCCTATGGGCTGAGTGCCATTCCCAACGCGACGAATCGAGAAGACCGGCAGAGTTTTGCCAGGTTCTATCCGCGCCGCCTGAAGGCCGAAGTCCTGTTGGATGGGATCAGCCAGATCCTGGAAGCGCCGACGCAATTTCCCGGAGGGCCGGGCCAGTTCCCCGGCGGCACGCGGGCGATTGACTTGCCGGATGAAAATGTCGCGGCGCACTTTCTGGATGTGTTCGGCCGTCCGAATCGGAGTTCAGCCTGCGAGTGCGAACGCACGGATGATCCGGCACTGGCCCAGGCGCTGGAATTGGTCAATTCGAAGGAAATTCAGGGGAAGTTGACGGCTGCCAAGGGCTATGTGGAAAGACTGGCGACGAACAAATCGCCGGTCGATGACAATGTCCGCGA
>CAZQUW010000290.1:0-7714 GCA_964596215.1 uncultured Planctomicrobium sp.
GGCATGGGTGGCGGCATGGGAGGCATGGGTGGTGGCGGTATGGGTGGTGGTGGCGGTGGATTCTTCTAACCGTCGCGCGAGTAGAGTTTTGTGAATCACAACAGGCCACCGAGTCGAACTTGGTGGCCTGTTTTACTTCAGTCATGGAGCATCTGGCGCGGCCTGCCTGGCACCTGTTCAACGGCAGCGAGACATCGCGGCCGGCTCACGGGGCAGTCCCAGGTGAACGTGGCAGCGTCAGCGTGAGCAATCCCGTACTATTTCGGTCGCTCCAAAAGATCCTGAAAGCGGCGTGACGCTTGCTGCCATTCCGCTCCCGCGGCGGGCTCGAAGGTTTTGAGTTCGGTGGAGGCACGGACGACTTCGCGAATCTCCTCCAGACTGGAGATGGCTCCGGTCGCGCGGGCTTGAATCAGGACGTTGCCAAGGGCTGTCGCTTCCACCGGGCCGGCGATCACCGGTGTATTACAGGCGTTCGCGGTGAACTGGTTCAACAGGATATTCTGGCAACCACCGCCCACAACATGAATCACTTCGACCCGTTCCCCGGTCAGATCCTCCAGCCAGCCGAGGACCACGCGATACTTGAGAGCCAGGCTTTCCAGCACGCAGCGAATGATCTGGCCACTGGTCTCGGGGGCCGGTTGCTGCGTTCTTTCACACCAGCTGCGAATGGCTGTCGGCATGTCTTCCGGTGCCAGGAAGCTGGGATCATCGGGATCGATTAAGGATCGGAAGGCAGGGGCGGCTTCAGCTTGACGCACCATGTCGGCATAGTCCAGCGGCCGTCCGTGTCGCTCGAAAGAGCGGCGGCATTCTTCGACCAGCCACATGCCCATGATGTTCTTCAGCAGGCGATAAGTGCCATCGATGCCCCCTTCATTAGTGACGTTCCGCTGCAAGGCCTGCGGAGTCAACACCGCCTGCTGTACCTCCAGTCCAATCAGCGACCATGTGCCGGAACTGATGTAGGCCCACCGCGCCGTCCCCGACAGCCTGGTCGGAATGGCCGCCACGGCAGCTCCGGTATCGTGCGTGGCCGGAGCGACGACATCGATGCGGGCGAGTCCCAGCTTATTGGCCAGGTTCGGGCGTAATTTTCCCAGCACCGTTCCAGGTTGCACGACTTCACCCAACATTTTTGTCGGAAGCTTCAACTTCCCCAGCAGATCAAAAGCCCAATTTCCGCTGGGGGGATTGAAAAACTGGGTAGTCGTCGCATTGGTGAATTCGACGACCTGACTGCCCGACAACATCCAATGGAATAGATCAGGCATCAGCAACAGGCGTTCGGCCAGATCCAGAATCTCGGGATTCTGCTGCTCCAGGGCGATGAGTTGATACAGCGTATTGATCTCCATGAACTGCAGCCCGGTGGCCGCGAAGATCTCGGCGCGGGGAATGCGCGCCAGGGTTGCGTTCAATAACCCCCTGGTCCGCGGATCACGGTAGTTGTAGGGATGGCTCAACAGTTCCTGGTTCTTGCCGAGGAGTGCGAAATCAACGCCCCAGGTGTCGACTCCCACCGAACGGATCGAAGTCCCGTACTTCTGACCACCGACATTCAACCCTTGTTGAATCTCTGTCCATAGCCGCAGGATATCCCAGCGGAGGGTCTCACCCACAGTGACCGGACCATTTGAAAATCGGTGAAGCGATTCGAGTTTGACTTTACGGCCATCAAAAAGACCCGCGATGACGCGGCCGCTTTCGGCTCCCAAGTCGACACCCAGGAAACACTGTTCGGTCATTCCAATAACTCCTCAGCGTCGGCGCGAGACGCTCGTTGCATTTGAATTTCAGGGTGCAGCCTGACCCTCCAGAGTCGGGCGGCGATCTCGACCGGGAATGCGCCCGACTCTGGAGAGTCAGGCGACAGTGCGCACAGCCTACGAAAAATCGACCTGCGATGCGAGGTTCGCAGAACTTGGTCAATTTTGGTCGTTGAGGCTGACAACCGATTCGGAATCTGATATCACCCACGTTAGAGCGCTCTCTCAACCGTTACCCGGTTCGAGCAATGCAGTTGGGTCAGGACGACCCGTTGCGGACGGAGCCTTCGGATAATCTCAGAACCACACAAATCTGTGAAAATACGACTTTGGGGAGGCATGGATGGCGGTTCCTATGTCGCAAATGTGGACGGTGGCACGTTACGTCCTCGGCAAACGGCTGCGGGGCGTCGCCCGCTATCCTCTGGTATTGATGCTGGAGCCCCTCTTCCGCTGCAATCTGGCGTGTGCCGGGTGTGGCAAAATTCAGTACCCCGCCGACATTCTGAAGAAGCAACTGACACCCGAGCAATGCTTCAAGGCCGTCGAAGAGTGTGGCGCCCCGATGGTGTCGATCCCTGGCGGCGAACCGCTGCTCCATCCACAAATGGATGAGATCGTGAAGGGGCTAATCGAGCGCAAAAAGTACGTTTATCTCTGTACTAACGCGCTGCTCCTTGAGAAGCATCTCGATAAGTTTACGCCGTCGCAGTACCTGTCCTTCTCCATCCACATGGACGGCCCCCGTGAAGAGCATGATCACGCGGTCTGCCGCGACGGGACCTATGACATCGCAGTGAGTGCCATCAAGGCCGCCCTGAAACGCGGTTTCCGGGTAACCACCAATACCACGCTGTATGCCGGCGCCGACCCCGAACGCTATCGAACGTTTTTCGATGAGATGATGGCCCTGGGTGTCGAGGGAATGATGGTCTCACCGGGATATGGGTACGAGAAGGCTCCGGACCAGGACCATTTTCTGGAACGCGAACGGACGACGACGCTGTTCTCGGAAATGTTGTCCGCGCCCAAGCGGGCCTGGAAGTTCAACCAGTCGCCCCTCTTCATTGAGTTTTTGAAGGGCAACTGGAACCTGGAATGCACCCCCTGGGGGACCCCCACTTACAACATTTTTGGCTGGCAGAAACCATGCTATCTGTTGCAGGAGGGCTACTGCGAAACGTTCCAGCAGTTGATGGATACAACCCAGTGGAAAGATTACGGCCGGGCCAGCGGCAATACCGACTGCCAGGACTGCATGGTGCATTGCGGCTACGAACCGTCGGCCGTGTCGGAAACTTTTTCGAATTGGCGCGGCTTCTGGGCGACCGCCCGGCTGACGATGTTCGGGCCGGGCCGTGGTCGAACCCGCAAGCCGACCACCCCCGCCGGCAACACGCCACCCGCGACACCGAAGCCGACAGGCGCCTTATACGATCTAGAGTTGCCTGTCGGGTCACGCTGATCGCAGGGAACAATTCTTCCGGCCCCACCAGCAGTGTGCCCACTCAGCTCCAGATGGACTGTGATTACCGCAAAAATGATCGGTGGCGGTCGGATTCGCGCATTGGCTGGTCCATTGCTCGGAATCGGAGGCAGTTTGACAGGCGAGCCGAATCGATCATTAAATGCTCGATCGGGGTGGGAGGACCATCCTACGACGCGTTCGCGCCAAGGGTGAATTTCGCGGGTGAACTTGCATGATTCGAGTATTCCCGATTAACTGTCTAGAATGCGCTGCCCTCAGCCTCGCCCGAAGCCATCACCCCGCATGCCGACATTCGGCGACCTCTTTGACTGCTGAATGACATGGCCGATGATCTCGTCTTTATGATGGGTAAATTTGCTGCTCGCGTCCCGCGTGATCGCAGCTATGTAGAATCCCATTTGTGGCTGCAGCGACACGGGGACGTGTATCGAGTCGGTTTCACGGCTTATTCGGTCCGGCTGCTGCAGGACGTCTATTTTTTGAACTGGTCGATTGACGCGCAGACACGCGTGCGTAAAAAACAGGAACTGGGCGAGATCGAGAGCTCGAAAGCCTTGTCTACCCTGTACGCCGCACGGCAGGGGCTGGTCGGGGAGTTCAACGCGGAGTTGTTGAACGATCCCTCCGCGATCAATACCGACAACTATGGCAAGGGCTGGCTGTACGAGTTCTCGACTGACGAACCCCTGTTGACAGCGGAAGAATATCTGCAAGTCTTGGAGAATGGCTGGGAAGATACCCAGCGGATGATCAAGGGGCAGATCAACGAATAGACCACAGCCCGATTCGACACCAGTTCGGGAGGAGTTTTCGCCTCCTGATAATGCCGAGATAAAAGGCAAGCTTTCATGGCCGGCAAAAAGTTAACGGTGGTGATCTCGCAACAGCAGGGCAAGAACCCTGTGCAGCGGCATCTTGAGGAAGAGATCGCGGTGCAGTTGCTGGGTGATCCCGATATCGATGTGTCGCTGGTCCCGCACCTCTACGATCTCAGCCGCGACCATACCGGAACGATGTTTCTGCAATCAGTGCCGGGCAACCTGCTGGTCCTGTCATGGCTGTTTTCACGTGCCGCACGGTGGATTCTGGATCGCAACGGAATCAAGGGCCAGGAAGGCATTTCGCTGCTGAACCCGGAGGAAGAAGACACCGATACCCCTCCGGTGACGAATGGCATCGGTTCGTGGGATGTCCCCAAGCGCAAACTCTACTGCATCGATCTGCGCGATCATCAGCAGGCCAAGACTTACCTGGATGAAATCCGCAGGATCGCACGTGAGAATACCGTGCAGACTTTCGATCTGCTGGGGTTGATTCAGAGCTCGCCGCAACGTGAGAAGCTGCAGAAATATGTGGAGCCGGAAAAACTGCTGAAAGCCGCCGACGCCCCCGCGAATCCGGAAACGGACGAACAGGTGAAGCGTCGCTGGTATCCGGTCATCGACTACAGTCGCTGCACCAACTGCATGGAATGCATCGATTTCTGCCTGTTCGGCGTCTACGGCCTGGATGGTGCAGATCGCATCCTTGTGGAACAGCAGGACAACTGTAAGAAAGGTTGCCCTGCCTGCAGCCGTGTCTGCCCCGAAAATGCCATCATGTTCCCCGGCCATAAGACCGCCGCCATCGCGGGGGCTGAGGGGGAAGTGGCTGGGCTGAAGATTGATCTGTCGCGCTTGTTCGGTGCGCCGAACGCCCTGGAAATTGCCGCGATGGAGCGGGACACCGAACTTGTCGCCGATGGCCGCGACGCGGTAGGAATGAGCGTCGGCATCCCGAAACGACAAGCTTCCAGGTCGCAAGCACGCGACAACCTGGACGATCTGATGGACGGGCTGGACCAGCTCGAGATGTGATCCCGCCACACGCCCTGGCGACGTACGCAAACCTATTTGCCCGGCAAGAACCACTACCATGCACATCGCAATCGTTACTGCAGGTGGAGCCGGTATGTACTGCGGATCGTGCATGCACGACAACACCTGGGCTCGAGCATTGATCGACTTCGGCGAACTCGTCACGCTGATCCCGACCTATACGCCGATCCGGGTCGATGAGGAAAACGCGAGCTCGCGCCGTGTCTTCCTGGGCGGACTGAACGTTTATCTGCGGGCCCGGTCGCGTCTCTGGCGGGCCTTGCCGGGATTTCTGACGAAATGGGTCGACACCCCCTGGGTGATCAATTTCGCGACGCAGTTCGGGGTCAGTAATGATGCCCATGAACTCGGTTCACTGGCCCAGTCGATGCTCGACGCCGACGATGGGCCACAACGCGAACAGTACGAGGAACTGGCACGTTATCTGAGTGACGAACTGAAACCAGACGTCATCTGTTTCAGTAATGCTCTGCTTGCCGGAGCATTACCTTCGATTCGACGTCGGTTCTCCGGGCCGATACTGTGTACGCTGCAGGGAGACGATATTTTCCTGGACGAACTGGTCGAACCCTACCGCAGTGCCGTGATGTCGCGGCTCAAGCAACTGGTGCGCGGGTTTGACGGCTTCATCACCCACAGCACCTACTACCGGGACCACATGTCCCGTTATCTGGATGTCTCGCCCGAGAAATTTCGCCTTTTGCCGTTGAGCATCGACCTGCAAGGGCATACAGGCGAACCGCGCCTGCGGGCAGGCGAGCCCTTCACCGTGGGATACTTCGCCCGGGTCTGTCCCGAAAAAGGATTGCACCAGTTGATCGAGGCCTTTCGCCTCCTGCGCCGTAAACATCCACACGCGAAACTGCGGGCCGGGGGATATCTCGGCAAACGGGATGCGGCCTATTTCCAGCAGATCTTGCGCGACGCAGGGGACCTGGGCGATTCCTTCCAGTACATCGGCAGTCCAGACCGCGAGGGAAAACAGGCCTTCTTTCAGCAGATCGACGTTCTGTGCGTGCCGACTGTCTATCAGGAACCGAAGGGAATCTACGTTCTCGAGGCTCTCGCTAATGGAGTTCCGGTGGTAGCCCCCAGACACGGTGCCTTCCCGGAATTGATCGCCGCGACTGGCGGCGGAGCCCTGGTCCCGCCCGGCGACGCCCCCGCATTGGCGGCACAATTGGAAGAGTTTCTTATGAATTCCGCAGCCCGCATCCAGTTTGGGGCGCGGGGTCGGTCTGTCGTCCACGCGCGGTATCACCCGCAGGCCCTGGCAACACAGACACTGCAACTGTTTCAGGCTGCACGCGAGGAAAAGTCACTGTAGGACTTTTCTCTTTCGCTTCCGCTGCGAATCACGAGCGTGCAGTTCCCCACCTCCATGATCCGAAATCTCCTGAGTAATACGAACGAGGCACACGAAAATCGCCTTGTTACGTGAGATACGACAGACAGTGCACCAACCAGTCCCCCAAAAACTTGAAGAATTCCGTTCTGGCCCCAAGGGAGAATCCAACCGGGTAAAATCATCATATTTTACCTGACAGGATAGACCGTTGTGCGTGATTCTCCTTGACTATGACCGGCCAGGATTTAGACTACGTATGTGCGGAAGTTCGTGATCCAGTAAGATGGAAGTTGTCCGGCACCGGTGATGTGCCGCGACACGAACTGAAACGCCGTTCAGAATCGACTCGGAATCACGCGTGGCTCGCACCACGCTCTGGTCTCATCGATGAGCGACGCGCATGGCAATTCCACGAGTCGTCGCGAGCAGCGGTCAGCGTAACGGAATGGGCGAGATCGGCGGGTCTGGCGACGTCACACGACATCAGGCAAATATTACATCCCCGACGAGCGACAAGCTCGTTCTAGAAGATTTCTTCTACCGGTCCCCCGTAGGAGTGAGTTCATCATGGCGGCAGCAGCTTCTTCAAAACCCGGAATGGTGCATTACTTCTGCGCCTTCTTCGCGGTATGCAGTTTGATCCTCGGCGTTGCACTGTATCTCAGCAACAGCGCCTACAACGAACGTGAGGCTGCGTGGCAGGCCGAGACCAAGAAGGCCAGCGAATCCACCAGTACCGCGACGCGGGCTTTGGAATGGGTCAGCTTGCTGAAAAAGAAAATTGGTCATGAATTCGACACCGTCGGTGCTGACGGCGAACAGAATGCCAACACCGTCCTGGGCGCCATGAACGCCAACATTGCCCTGGCAGGTGATCTGGCTCAGCCCACCTTTGCCGCGACCTTGCTGAAACTGGTCGAAGAAAACAGTGCCTTGAAGAATCGCGTGGCCGCTGCCGACGTCGATATCGCCGCAGCCAACACTCGGATTCAAGCTCTCGAAGGTCAGTACAACGAAAAAGTGAAGGCCGAAGAGCAAGCCAAGGCCAAGGTGGAAACCAGCCTGGCCAGCATTACCAATGAGTCCGCCGAAGCACGGGCTCAGAAAGACAAGGAAATCGAGGAGCAACGCGAGGCCCTCAAGCAGTCGCAAGACGACTATGCGAAGCTGGAGGATGAGTTCAAGAAGCACACTGAAGCCTCTGACAAACGGATCAAGAACCTGACGA
>CAZQUW010000291.1:0-6450 GCA_964596215.1 uncultured Planctomicrobium sp.
TACGAATACACGAAACCCCGCCTCAGCTTGGCCCCGGAAGAAGAAGAGAAGCCCCCGATCAAAATTGGACCACTGACCATTCCGATCCCGATTGCCTGCTTCATCTGGGGCGTGGCGATGCTCGCCGGGGTGTTCGTGACGATCGACTACCAATGGCTTGCGACTCCCAATGGCAAGACTCCCGAACTCTGGCCGAGCAATTCTCAAATCACCGTTCCTGTGGGGCAGCCGGTCATGTTGATGTTTCTGCACCCCCACTGCCCTTGCAGCCGATCCAGCCTCGCTGAATTGGTAAACTTGATGACGCAAGTTCAAACCCGACCCTCCATTCAGATCCTGTTCCTGGACTCCGCTGCGTTCTCCGTGCCGGTGGAACAAACCGCTGCCTGGCGCACGGCCAGCACGATCCGCCATGCCACCGTCCACCAGGATCAGGACGGAAGACTGTCACGACTGTTCGGTGCGAATTCGTCTGGCACTACGGTGCTCTATGATAAAACAGGACGCTTGCAGTTTGCGGGTGGCATTACGGCTGGTCGCGGCCATGCCGGGACGAATCCCGGGATCCAGGCCCTCACCGCCTGCCTGAATGGTTCCGAGGTACCGCGACGCGTTTACCCGGTATTTGGATGTCCGATCTCGGAAAAGCCTCTCTCGACTGAGAGTTCGATCCAATAACAGATCCGGTTGATAGATCCGGGTGTGAAGTAGCCGGCTGACAACATGCCCAACGGAGTCCCAGTTGATCTTTCGCGGTTCTTGTCCGGCACGGTCCACGGGACAGATGCCAGTCGGCCATCACATAGGATGCTTTCGGTGTGATTTACCCACGTCATGCGACACGGGCCCCGATTTGCACAGTCCGGTTCGACGAGTTCATTTATAGCAATTCCTTGATGCACTCCCCTTCAGAGAGCAACATCGGCCGCCCATCCGCCGACTGGTACGTAATGGCATGCGGGTCGTAGCCCAGCGCCGTGAACACCGTCGCATGGATGTCGGCCGGCGAGATGGGCCGAAGCTTGGGAACGGCGCCGATCTTGTCCGATTCCCCGATCACCTGCCCACCACGGATGCCGCCCCCCGCCAGAACCATGGTATAGCACGATGGCCAATGGTCGCGGCCCGCTTCTTTGTTGATTAAGGGCGTGCGGCCAAAGTCCCCCATCCAGACGACCAGCGTGCTGTCGAGCAACCCGCGTTCCGACAGGTCGTCCAGCAAGGCGGTATAACTCTGCTGCATCGGCGGAACCAGCTTGTTCTCCAGCCGATTGAAATTGTCCTTGTGGGTATCCCAGATAATGCTGCGGCCGTTGACCGTCGTCACAAACGGCACGCCAGCTTCCACCAGCCGCCGCGCAAGTAAATGCGACTGCCCCCAGGTATGCCGCCCGTAACGCTCGCGGACGGCAGTCGGTTCCTGTGACAGATCGAACGCCCGGCTGACCGCGCTGGAATTGGCCAGCGACAACGCCTTGGCCTGCACCACTTCATAGTCGCGGGCGGCGTCCGTTTCGATCCGGCAACCGTGGCTGTCCAGCTGCCCCAGCAAATCGCTCCGGAGTTGCTGACGTTCGACGCTGACACCTTCCACCAGACCCATGTCAGGTATGCGAAAGCCGGCAGCATTCGGGTCACTGTTCAACACCAGCGGATCATATTTCGCACCCAGGCACGATCCAAACTGCCCCGGCGTGAGGTACTTCAAACTGTCACAATGGGGCTCGGGGGTGATGACATACGGCGGCAGCTGACTGCTGTATCCATCCCGCTGGGCCAGCCAGGCAGTCAGCGTGCCGAACGACGGAGCGTCGCTGCGGCTGGGATTGATCAGCGTGCTGTCCATTTTGTACGGACGCCCGACAATCGACCAATGCATCCCCGAATTGTGACTGCTATGGCGATGATGTACGCTCCGCACAATCGCCAGCTTATCCGCATGCCTGGCCAGCTGCGGCAACAATTCCGAGACGTAAATCCCCGGCACATTGGTCTCGATGGGCCGATACGGACCGCGCACCGTGTCCGAGGCCTGGGGTTTAGGATCCCACAGATCGATATGACTGGGCGCGCCACAGTTAAAGATCAGAATGACCGACTTCGCCCGGCGAGTCCCCGCGGGCGTTGTCGTCGCTGCCGCACGTAACAAATTCGCAGACAATAATCCAGAAAAACCCGTACCCGCAGCCGCAACCTGCATGGCAGCACGGCGTGTCAGACTCGAGTTGTGCCAGTGAGAATCAGAACTGTGCATTCGAAAACTTTCCTCTCCCACAAACCTTTCATCAACGCGCGTTTATATATTAGCACACGTGGAACGTCTCCAGCAATAGGAGACAATCGGAGACGGTGACGGTGACGGTGGCACGGTGACTCCAGCCTCGACTGGTCATGTGGAGCTCTTCACGAATCGAATTCGCCAGTGACGACCGCGAGCCATTGACGCGCGGTGAATGACCATCCCTAATGGTACTGACACCTCGTACAATGTCGTTCGACTGCGATGCCATTCCCACGGGAGATCGACCATGAGCCTTCGCCCCATAGCGTGTTTTGTTCTGTTGCTGGGACTCGTCCCGACCGCGGGGGCTGAGGTCGTGCTGGTGCGCGATTCCACGAGCCTCAAGTCCGCACTCCGCAGGCTCACTGCCGGGACCGTATTGCGCATCGCCCCGGGGGAATACACGGGTGGCATGGCAGTTCAAGGGGTCGCGAATCTGACCGTGGAGGGGGCCGATCCCGACCAGCCTCCCCATTTCCACGGAGGCAACTCGGCCTGGCACTTTTCCAACTGCTCGGGATTGAAACTGCGCCATCTGCGGATCAGCGGTCAAAGCCGCAATGGAGTGAACCTCGACGATGGCGGAATCGCCGACCGACCGATGACAGATGTGACTCTGGAACATCTCGACATCAGCGATATCGGCCCGAAGGGGAACTTTGATGCCATCAAGTGCTCGGGCCTGGATGATCTCGACATCAGCCACTGCTCGGTGGCGGGCTGGGGTGGTCAGGCGATCGACTTGGTTGGTTGTCATAAAGTGGTGATCTCGAATTGTCGGTTCAGCGGCAAGGCCGATCACTCGCAGGCCAGCGGAGTGCAATGTAAAGGGGGCAGCGAACAGGTGACGATTGAGAACTGCCGGTTCGTGAATGCCGGCCAGCGCCCGATCAACGCGGGTGGTTCGACCGGCCCGGCCTACTTTCGACCAGCCGGTGCCAAGTACGAAGCCAGGCAGATCTTCATCCGCAAGAACGAGATTTCGGGCTCACTCTGTGCCTGTGCTTTCACGGGCGTGGATCAAGCCGAATTTATCGGGAATACCATCCTCTTTCCTGAGAAGTGGGTGTTTCGCATCCTGCAGGAGACGACCACCGAGGGCTTCCCCCCCTGTCGAAACGTGCTGATCGAAGGGAACCGAATCGTCTTTCGCCGGTCACAGGTGGGGGTCGAGATCAACATCGGAGCCGGGACGGCTCCTGACACCTTCCGATTTGCCAGGAACCAGTGGTTCGCCGCTGACCGCCCGGACCGCTCCAGGCCCAATCTGCCGACTCCGGAAACGAACGGCACCTACGGCACCGATCCCCGGGTGGAGTAAACGTGCCCGCGACGCAGACCCTGGATCACTTCCAGGGCTGGCCCGCAACCCGTGAATTTCGTTGGTACTCATCGGAATCCCCAGTACGATAAGCGTGTGCCTGCCTGATGGCTGACGTCAGGTGGAGGCCCGCCGGTTGAGTTTCTTCTTTGAACCACGTTGAGGACACGACTATGGATCACAATGCCTTGGAGCCACGCGTGGCCCCCCTCGAGAATCCCGCGGCCCTGAATCGTCGCTCGTTTTTGCACTCGGTCAGCCAGACCGCCCTGCTGACCGCCGCAGCCCCCCTGCTCCTCGGTGGCCGCATTGTGCAGGCCGCTCCGACCCCCACCAGTGCCGCGGAGACGGCTGTGGGTCAACTGTATGCGTCTCTCTCCGCAACTCAGAAGCAAACGATCGCCCTCCCCTTCAATCATGCCGCCCGTACCAAAATCAGCGCGAACTGGCATGTCACCAAGCCGGTGCTGCGTGATGATTTTTTCACCGCCGCCCAGCGCCAGCTCGTTGACGACATCGTCCGCAATGTGACCAGCCCCGACGGCTATGAACGAATCAAGCTGCAGACCGAGGACGACGCTGGCGGGATCGATGGTTATAGCATTGCCTTCTTCGGAACGCCGGGGACTGACAAGTTCGAATGGGAACTAACCGGCCGGCACTTAACGTTACGTGCCGACGGCAACACCGTCGACAAGGCGGCGTTTGGCGGACCAATCATTTACGGGCACGGCGAAGAGGATCCCAAGAAGAACTTGTTCCTCTATCAGACGCAGCAAGTCAACGAAGTCTATCGCGCTCTCGACCCCCAGCAGGCCAAGCAGGCCTTGATCGCCACCGCCCCTGGCGAATCGGCCGTCCCCCTGCAGGGTTCAACCGGAAAGTTCCCCGGCATCGCCGTCCAGGAACTGAAAGCCGATCAGCAGGCACTCGTCGAAAAGACCCTGGGAGTCTTGCTGGCCCCCTACCGCAAAGAAGATGTCGACGAAGTTTTCGCCATTCTGAAAGCCACCGGCGGCTTCGACAAACTCCACCTCGCGTTCTATCAGCAGGGGGACCTGCAAGACGACAAGGTCTGGGACATCTGGCGCGTCGAAGGCCCCTCCTTCGTCTGGCATTTCCGCGGAGCCCCGCACGTCCACGCCTATATCAATGTGGGCATCATCTCCTGATGTGCTGCGTGTCACGGAAACTTTAAAACTCATGCGTAATCTGGGGACAGGTTCATTCCACAAGGACCTGTCTCTTTTACTTTCCCGAAAGAATGTGCCTCCTTTCCGTCAATCAAGGACACCGCGTCCGACTGTTGCAGTCTGACGCGGTGTCGGGCATTCTCGATCTTCAGCGACGACCCATTACTTGTGTGCTGAATGCTTCAGCATCGCCAGGCAATCCTTCTCGCACTTGCGGCATTCCGCGGCACACTGCTTCATGTGCTTGTCATCGGGGAACTTCTCGCACGCCTTGGCACATTCGGCACAGGCTTTGGCGCACGATTCACAAATGAGTGTCGAGAAGGGCCCGCCGGCGGCCACGATCCGCGATGCGGCGGCGCAGATCGTCGCGCAGTCGCGACAGGTCATCAGCGTCGTCAGGTGCTCCTTGTGTCCTTCCGACAGCTGGTGAGCGCAGTGCGTGGCACACGTATCACACTCCCGCTGGCAGTCAGAACAAGCCTTCGCACACGCCTGGAGCGACTTATCGTGCTCGCTGTGATGCGCATCTCCGTCTGGTTTTGACTTGGATTGTGCCAGGGCCGGGGCCTGTAGTGCCGCCACGGCCATTGCCGACAGAGCAGTCGCTCCAAATTCTCTTCGACCGATCATGATCAACTCCCCTGATTATTAGTTGAAATCCTTGCCGGAAAAGCGAGGGGCATCACCAGATACCCCTCGCACATCAAGCCGTATTACGCCGCACAGCCACACACAACACACTCGCAGACTTCGCAGCCACACGCGTCCCCCTCGCAGGAGGTGCATACGCACTCTGTCGAGTGATTCGCCAAGGCTGCCGTCGTCAGGCTATTGACCGCGCAGCGCCCCTTGCTGGGCGCTTTGGCTGCCGTGGCACTCTGCGACGCACAGCCGCAGCTGCCACATTCACACACATCGCAGCTGCAGAATTGCCCGTTGCAGTCGGGGCACTTGCAGTCTACACAGCCACAGGCTGACTTCAGTTTAGAAGCCGTATTGCCCGGGGCGGCGAAAGCCACGGCATAGGATAAACCCAGCGCCACTGCCAGCAGCAGGGCGAACATCGAATAGCGTTTCATATTGAGATCCCTCACTGAAAATGATTGAACATGAACTCTTGATTGCTAACACCACCCATCGCCAGCATCTCAGAACGGTGATCGTTCCCGCAGATCTGAGTTGCAGCAGAGGTTTTGTCAGCGTCTCTCAGCAGGTGAATGCGCGTGGCAATCACGAGTTCATTTCAGCCAGATGCAGTGCAGCGCCAGCAGCGATGGCCCGGATAAACTGGAGCGACCAGATGATTTTGTGTGGAAGCGGACAAAGCCCGGAGACTGCGTATTGGCGTCTGCGGGAAGCCACAGAGCCGTCGAGACCAGTTCGTGCTCGGCAGGGGGCTTCACCAGGCGGTCGGCCCCGGGAATGATTGCCGGGGGCGTATGAGCACAGCAGCAGCTCGCCTTAACAGCACTGACGGGTGGCAGACTCGCCTTCTGGCAACATTGGCGGGTCGTCGTCGGTGACTGCACCGGCTGACTTACCGTCTCCGGGCAGCACTTTGCCTCAACCTGAGTACCGGTGATGCAGCAGCAGGACACCCACCCCGCAGCCACCGGATTAACGGCAACAGCAATGATGCAGAGCGCAGCGAT
>CAZQUW010000291.1:6550-7710 GCA_964596215.1 uncultured Planctomicrobium sp.
TGCGTCACGCCAACAATACCGATCAGCATGATGACCACTGTCACAATGTTGGTCACCAGGGGTGCAAAAGCGGTGAGATAAGCCACGCCCAGAGCGAGTTCGATAAACGGGTAAAGATAGCCATACGCGCTCACCTCACGCGCCGCAATATCATACGATCGGAAAGAATCTACGAAGCCCTGCAAATCGAGCAGTTTGAAAAACGAGAAGGCAATAAAGAAGCCACCCATGAAGTTGGCCATGGCACGCATCCCATCGAATCGTCCCGCAGTCACCTCAATGACGGCCACGACTCCCAGCAGATACCCGAGGACCAGCAGTAACGGCCAATACTTCGCCAGGAACCCCTTTTGATCAGCGTCATCGACGGCACCTTCAATAACTGGAGCAGTCTCCACGATCTGGCTCAAGACCTTAAAGCCGGCACTGGCCACATGATGGGCAATGACTTCCGCCGTCAGATTGTCCCCCTGGACAGTTAAGACCTTGTGAGGCTCAGCCGTGTCCACAGCCCATTCTCTAATACCGGGGTCACCATCGAGGTGAGGTTTCACCGCCGCGACGCAACTCCCGCAGTTGAGGTTCGTTCTGAATTTCAAGGTGGTCATGATACTGCTCCCGCAGCTGGCATCCTGTCAACGCATAATGATCGGGCTGTGTGCCACTGGCTCTGCCAGTGTTGGTCATTGACTGGTAATCCCGCAAAGCACTGGCACAGCCAGTAGCACCCGAAGATTTAGCCTGGCCGACTTATCACTCCTGCGGATGTTCGCAGCCCTGCATCGCTTCAATAATGGGACAGCCGTTTAATTTTCCCAGTCCATTACACTGCTTAATCAGCACCAGTAAGGTGTCTCGCATCTTCTCGAGGTCGGCAATCCGCGCCTCAATGTCCGCCACTTTATCCTGGGCCTGCTGTCGCACGTCGGCCCGAGTCGCCGCGGAATCCAGCCTTAAAGCCAGCAACCCCTTAATCTCTTTCAAGGTAAAGCCCAGCTCTTTGGCCCGCTTGATAAATAGCAAGGTCTCGATCGCCTCTTTGTCGTATTGGCGATATCCCGACGCCTTCCGTTCCGGTTCTGCCAGCAACCCCTGTCGCTCGTAGAACCGCACGGTTTCAATTCCAACTCCCGCTTCGCGGGCCACCGCCCCAATCCCAA
>CAZQUW010000292.1:0-7668 GCA_964596215.1 uncultured Planctomicrobium sp.
GCCAGGCTGACTTCCTTCTTCAGGCAGCGGCCGATCTGGCGGATGGCTTGTCGCAGGCGGTGTTCGTTTTCGACGATCGCCAGGCGTAGAAAACCTTCGCCTTCTTCGCCGAAGCCGCGGCCCGGGCTGACGGCGACGCCCCCTTCATCAAGGAGCTTCATGGAGAAATCGATGGAGCCCATTTCGCTCCAGGGTTCGGGGATCTTGGCCCACACGAACATGCCGGCCTTGGGTTTTTGTACGTCCCAGCCCAGTCGCTGCAAGCCGTCGCACAGGACGTTGCGGCGGCCTTCGTATTCCTTGGCGATTTGCTCGACGGCCGATTCGCAGTGTCGCATGGCGACGATCGCGGCGATCTGCGAGGCCTGGAAAATGCCGTAGTCGTAGTAACCCTTGATGGTGGCCAGGGCCCGGACCATTTCGGAATTGCCGGCACAGAAGCCAATACGCCAGCCCGCCATGCTGAAGCCCTTGCTCATCGTCGTCATTTCCACGCCGATGTCCTTGGCACCCGGAGTTGCCAGGAAGCTGGGGGCCATGTAGCCGTCGAAGCAGATATCGGCGTAGGCGAAATCGCTGATCACCAGCAGGCTATGCTGTTTGGCGATCTTGACCAGGTCGACGTAGAAGTCTTGCTCGATCGTTGTACCGCTGGGATTGTGCGGAAAGTTGACGATGACCAGTTTCGGTTTCGGAAACAGGTGCTGACAGGTATAGGAGATGTTGCTGAGGAACTGGTCGGGCTTGGTGACGTCAAACGCCAGCACGTTGCCCGAGGCCAGCATGACTGAATAGGCATGAATGGGGAAGGTCGGGGCCGGCACCAGGGCGGTGTCGCCGGGGCCCATCAGTGCCAGGCACAGGTGGGAAAACCCTTCCTTGGAACCCAGGCAGGCGATGACTTCGTCGTCGGGGTTCAGGTTCACGCCGTAGCGTTTGAAGTACCGGGCGGCCACTTCGCGCCGCAGGTTCGAGATGCCGTTGGCGACGGAATACCGGTGATTCCGGGAATCTTCGACCGCTTCCTTCAGCTTCTCGGTGATCATCGGATGGGGCGCATCGGTCGGATTGCCCATGCCCAAGTCGATGACGTCGATACCGGCGACGCGCTTCTGATACTTGAGCTTATTGATCTTCCCGAACAAGTACGGCGGCAATCGCTTCAGGCGATCGGCGACCGGAATTGTGAATGGATTGTCTGTCTGAGGACGTTCGGATTCGTTACGCATCGCTCATTTGGCCTGGTGACGCAAGAATGTGTCTGGAAAAAACTCGCTGGTCCGCCGTCGCGAATAACGCCGCATTCCCTAACTATTGGTTCGGCAACCGACCAGAGTCAACTCTTACTGATTCTATCATTTGGGCGGATTTTGAATAGGTGGGACGTGTCAGACGGCGGAGAATGGGGGCCACAGTGAAGCTTGGGGATTCAACTTTGTCCTGACGTACAGGCGAAATGGTCATTCGCGTGAACTCGCGAACTATCGATCCAGGATTCTTCCTGTTACGTTGACACTTGGCGCGGGAAGCAGGTTCGGTGTCGCAGCCCCGTGGGATGGCCCGTCTCTTTAGAATCAAAGTCGTGCGTTACGCGAAGTTCGCGAGGGAATCAAGGCCTGCCTCGTTAGTTGTTACAGGCTCAGACGGGCCGGGAGACCCATCCCACGGCATTTGGAAGGCAGCTTATGCGGCGGTTGATTATTGGTTGTGGGTATCTGGGACGGCGGGTCGCGGCCCGCTGGCTGGCGGCAGGTGACTCCGTATCGGCCCTGACACGCACGGCGGAAAATGCGGCGGGGTTGAGTGCCCTCGGGATTTTGCCCGTCCTGGGGGACGTCATGCGACCGGAAACTCTAGGGGAACTGCCCGAAGTGGATACCGTGCTGTGGGCGGTCGGGTGGGACCGGACGAGTGGCCATGCACAACGCGACGTTTATGTGACCGGATTGCAGAATATCCTGCGGCAGATCTCCGGGCGCAGTACGCGGCTGATTTATATCTCCAGCACCAGTGTTTATGGTCAGTCCAACGGCGAATGGATCGACGAAGCCACCGTCTGTGAGCCAGCGCAGCCGAACGGCCTGGCCTGCCGTGATGCCGAGTTATCCCTCGAGCCGTGGCGTCCCGGTGGCGGGGAATCGCCCGTGGCGACTATAATTCGCCTGTCGGGGATTTACGGCCCGGCGCGGCTGCTCTCGCGCGTTGCGGCCCTGCAGAGCGGGGAACCACTGGCGGGAAATCCTGATGCCTGGTTGAACCTGATCCATGTGGAAGATGCGGCGAGTGCTGTCATCGATTGTGCCGACCAGTCGGTTCCGTCACCGTTATTTCTGATCAGCGACGATGAACCGGTGGTCCGCCGCACCTATTATGCGGCATTAGCCGAACTGGTCGGCGCGCCGCCGCCTCGATTTGCCGAAGAGGATCCCACGGGGGCCGTTGCGGCACGGGGGACTCGCACGGTGGGCCTGAATAAACGCTGCCGGAATACATTCGCCCGGAAGATTCTCAAATGGACGCCCCAATTTCCCACCTATCGGGAAGGGCTGGCCCAGGCCGTGCGCGAAACACGGTGAAATCCGACGTGAAATCCCACGTGGGGCGGGTCTCCCGGCCCGCCAGTGCCGCGTCACAATTGTGTGCTCCCATACAATCTGGGGGAACTGATGCCCGAGGCGACTCGATCTACGGCGTGCGGCGGCCCCCGGTGGATGACTCGCGTGCGGTACGGTCGGTATGCTATGAAACGGCTGCGATTCGTCGCCCGAAGTATTCTTAACGAAATCACATTTGCCGATTGAAGCTATGTCATACGCCTCCAGCCTGTCCACAAGTTCCGACACCATGACTGCCGTTGATTCGGTGTGCCGCAAGGTGCGCGCCGGGTTGAATGCCGACACTCCGCACCTGGCATTCCTGTTTCTGACGCATGCCCATGCCGCCGGTTTCGATCAAGCGGCGTCGCGCGTGCAGGAAGCCCTGGGGTGCCGGGTGCTGTTGGGGTGTGCGGCCGAGTCCATCGCTGGGGATGCGGAAGAGATCGAAGGGCAACCGGGGGTCAGTCTATGGGCGGCTCATTTGCCCGGCGCCGTACTGGAGCCATTTCAGCTGCAGTTTCGATCGACGGCCGACGGGCTGGTGTGCGACGGTTTCCCCGAATTTGCACCTGCCGACGGGGCGGAAATTCGGGCCGTGTTACTGCTGGGCGAACCGTACTCGTGTGCGGTTGATTTCATCATCGAGCAATTGCAGGACATGGCACCGGGCATTCCCTTGCTGGGGGGGATGGCGAGCGGCGGGCATGGACCGGGGCAGAATCGGTTGTTCTTCCAGGGGGAATGCGTCGACCACGGTGCGGTGGGAGTCATTGTCCGCGGCGGACCGGAGATCAAGTCGATCGTGTCGCAAGGGTGCCGGCAGATCGGTCACACATTTGTGATCACCAAGGCTGACCGCAATGTCATCCTGGAACTGGGGGGCAAGCCCGCGTTGGAGCGACTCCAGGAGACATGGCAGGAGATTTCGGGTGACGACCAGCGGCTCGTACAGCAGGGACTGCATGTCGGGGTGGTGATGAACGAATACAAGGATTCATTCCACAGTGGCGATTTTCTCGTGGGGAATGTCCTCGGTGCCGATCAGGAAACGGGGGCCATTGCCATCGGCAACGTTGTCCGTCCCGGTCAGACGATCCAGTTCCACGTCCGGGACGCTCGTTCTGCCGACGAAGAACTGCGGCAAATGCTGGTGCGCGAGACGGAGAACAAGAAGGTGGAAGCCGCCCTGCTCTTTTCGTGCAACGGTCGCGGCACGCGGTTGTTCTCACAACCCCACCATGACGCGGCCACGATCCAGGAAACCTGCGGACCAATTCCGCTCGCCGGCTTCTTCGCGCAAGGCGAACTGGGGCCGGTCGGGGCGAAGAACTACATGCACGGCTTTACGGCCAGCGTCGTTCTGTTCGAGGGGAAATGAGTTCGCAGGTTCCGTGGTGTCATTGTTCCCTGGAAACTCACGAGTCCGGAATTCCATCAGCCGTTCAGCAGCTTGTCGGCCAGCTGATTGGTCGATTCATCGTCGTGGTCTCGCAGGTCGCGGAAGCGTTGCTGGTTGCGCCGCCAGGCTGTCTTTAAATAGAACAGGCCGGTTTCCCATTCGCGGCTGCGTTCGTCCGCGGTCAGCTGGCGATTATCAGGAAGTGCGGCAAGCCGGGCGTACACGCAGCTCGCGGTGAAAAGTTCAATTGCAATGTCACCCAGACGCGACTGGATGTACTCGCGGTCGAGAATGCCTTCCCGCAGGCGGATTAACGCCCCCTGGCAGGCGTTCGCGAAGTGCCGGATCTGCTTGCCCAACTGGGCTCCCGGCTGGACCAGCAGCGCATGGGTGGCCGGCAATTGCGGAGCCCACAGATGAAGCAGCGATCCAGCGGTCCACGGCTTCTTCTGAACCCCTTTGAGTTGCTCACCGACCCCGCGCAAGCCGACCATGGCGACGAAACAGCGCAGGACTTCGTTCGCCCCTTCGCCGATCAGGTTGATGCGGGCGTCACGCAGCATGCGTTCGAGCGGCATATTCGAAAAATAACCGGCTCCGCCGTGAATCTGCAGGGCATCGTTCACGATTCGCCACAGCCCGTCACTGGCAAATACCTTCAGCATTGCCGTTTCGAGCATATAGTCTTCGGCACCGCTGTCGATCAAGGCAGCGGTGTGATAGGTGGCGGCTTCCATGGCGTAGGTGTCGGCCGCCATCAGGGCCAGCTTCTGTTTGATCAACTCGAATTCACCCAGCGATTTGCCGAACTGCCGCCGTTTGCGGGCGTGTTCGAGTGACAGGTTCAGGCAGACCTTCGCTGCGCCGGTGCAACTGGCGCCGAAGGTCGTACGTCCAAAATCGAGGACCGTGAGGGCGACTTTGAGCCCTTTTCCCACCTGTCCCAGGACGTTTTCTTTCGGGACGTACATGTCGTGGAATGCCAGTCGCGCGGTGGCCGTTCCCTTGATCCCGCATTTTGGCATCCGGGCCTCGACCACTTCGAAACCCGGCATGTCGGGGGTGACCAGGAACGCGGTGATCTTGCCGTCGGGATCGCGCGGGTCCGGGGTCCGGGCCATGACTGTCAGCATCTGGGCGATGGCGCCGTTCGTGATATAACGCTTGGTGCCGTTGAGGATGTAGCCGTTGCCGTCGGGTGATGGCGTCGCCCGGGTTTGTACGTTGCTGGCGTCGGAACCAGCCTCGGGTTCGGTGAGGGCAAACGCGGCAATCTGTTCGCCGGCCGCGAGGGGGCGCATCCAGCGTTGTTTTTGCTCGGGGGTTCCGAACAAGGCCAGCCCGCGCAGACCGATCGAGTGATGGGCGTTGATGAACACGGCCGTCGACGCACAATGCCCGCCGATGACTTCCATGACGCGGCAATAATTCTGCTGCGAAAAGCCCCGCCCGCCGTTTTCGGGTGAGACCGTCATGCCCATGACGCCCAATCGTGAAAGACCCTGGATGACATCGGGCGGAATGTCGCATTCCTGGTCGATCCGGGCCGCATCCAGGTGCTGGTCGACGAAGTTGCGGACTGCCGCTACGGCCTGGCTGCCGACTTCATATTCGGTGGCCGAAAGTTGCGGATAGGGCAACATGGCCGGTGTGAGGAAGCGTCCGAAGAACAATTCCTTGGCGAATCCCGCTTTCTGCGGTCCCGAAAATAAAAGTTCCTCCGCCTGCTGCAGCTGCTTCTGTTGTAATTCCGCGGTGGTCGGTGACATGGTGGTCCCTTCGAAGCAGAATTGTCGAACGTGGTCATCATCTACCGGGGGAATTATATGCAGTCCAGTTGCCGCACAGCAGCGCAACTGGCTGAAGATCCTGTAGTTATTGTCGGTCGCGCGGCTCTGTGAAGTGCATTTCAGGACGGCCTACGGATTGACAGAAGACGCCGAGTCGTCGGCTGTGGGCCGGTCGCCTACGTCCGCATCCCGGAAACTGCGGGGAAATTTCTATTTTTCGAACCAGATTTTGCCGAATTCAATTGACATTGTCGTTCTAAGTCCCCATTATATGCACATCTGACGCGATTTTATCGTGCGCTGAGCAAGGGAGTTTTTTAAGGCCAAAGTTTCATCGCCCTGCCGACGCATTTAAACAGCCTCTATTGGTCACCATGCCAATGGAGGCTAATTTTTTGTCCCTGCCGTTTTTTCGTGCAATTCCGGAAGGGGTATTTTCCGGTACCAGCGTGAAACGCCAGCGAGTGCATTCTGCGAAAATCACCCTCCGCGCTGCATGTGAAGACAGTCGCTGGTGCTGTATCAAACATTGAGAGTCGGGTGCCGCTGTTTCGGCCAGTGCTTTTGGCGAGTCAAATGGCATCCCGCCTGGCCGAGCCAATGGCAGCCAATCCCAATATCAAACGTTGATAAAGCACTAGTCACATTCTGAAATAGCTGTTATTTTGCCCCCCTTGCTACCAGCGTCCGGACGCTCAATTTGCCCGGCTGCGTGAGCATTGGCGGTAACGCATGGATGCGAAATTGCTGTTGTTGTGGGGTTCAAACCCACGCGATGGATGACGTTTGTAGAGAGGCGTATCAAGGATGAGATGTCGCGACAGACGATCGGGACGATGGTGGTCCGTGAGCCTGTGTCTGGTCATCACCAGTCTGTTATCGGCCTGTTCCAAGGGCAAAACGGCGACGGAAACGGCCAACGTTGAGGGCGAGGCTGCCCTGACGACCGCGAAGGCTCCTGCGATTGAAGCGCCCAATCTCGCGCTGCGGCTGAACGTGGGTGACAAATTCCCTCTGCAAAAAACGGTCACGACGACGCTCATCCAGCCTGGCGACCAGGGCATGGAGCGCAGCATGGCTCAGAAAGAGTTTCTGCTGACGATCACGGTCGAAGCGATGCCTGACGAGGGGGCACGGGCCGGTCAGAAGCAGATGGGCGTCCGCTTTCACGCGGTACGGTTCTCACGCGAATTGAATGGTAAAAAGCTGGAGTATGACTCGCGCAAGGCCCGCGAGCCGATTCCCCTGGCGGTGCAACCCTATCACGGTCTGGTCGGCAATAGTTTTTCATTCTGGCTGGGGCAAGACAATCAGATTGAAGGAATTGTCGACTTCGACAAGTTTGTGGAACGTTGCTTGCAGCACGTGCCCAAGGAACGGTTTGAAGAGGTTTGGAATAACCTGGCCACGCAAACGGGCGCCGATGGCATCGCCAACTTTGTCGATGACAGCATTGGCCTGCTGCCGAAAGCGAAAGTGACGGTCGGTGAATCGTGGACGGTGACCCGGCGGACTCAACAGCCGATCCCCATGGTCTGCAAGACCCGGTACACCCTGCAGCAGATGGATGGCCCGCAGGCCGAAGTCAGCATCCTCGGTGAGATTCTCCCGGGAGCCATTCTGCCCAATGCGATTCCGGGGGCCGCCCAGAAGAACCTGAATATGTCGATCCAGGGGGGCAAGGCCACGGGCAGCTGCACGATTGATCTGCGGACGGGCCTGCCGATTCACTCGCAGGTCGAGCAATACGTCGACATGCACGTCAAATTGAACAGCGGCGAAGAATTCGTCCAGCACAAGCACACCATCACCACCATCCGTGCCTTCCCGGCGATGGAACCACCGACCGATCGTGACGCACCGATTGCCGACCGCGGCGGGG
>CAZQUW010000293.1:0-7595 GCA_964596215.1 uncultured Planctomicrobium sp.
TTGTTGTCGACCCCAAACATGGTCGTTAGCAACGTCCGGTCTTCCAGACGTTCGAAGGCCACCGCCGCCTTCCGGGCACGCATGCGGCCACGAACCTTCCGCTGCGGAAAATGGGACTTCACCCACTGATCCAAAGACACACTGTGGGTCACGAACGTCGTCGCAAGCGACTTCAAGAGATCAGGATTCATAGGCGGGGCTCCGGTTGAGTGATCCAAACTGAGAAAATGCGAGTGCCGTATACTCAGCAGCCATGGGTAGAATAACCCGGTTGTAGGGACTAGAACCGTATACGTTTAGACTCGTGATTCAGGCTACATACGTAAACAAAGCACGTCAACCAACCCGCTCAATTATCCCATCCTGCGTTTTTAATAAAGTCGCTACATTCGACAGATCCGGCATCTCTCCTTTTAAGACATTACGTCTATTAGTACACTGTCCCTGATTCTCAATCGACGAAATAAGACCATCTGCCCCCACTTCAGAGACACCACCGACAACTCGTAAATTCAAAGACATTCCCAACAGACATTCCGTCAATTTTCACCCAAAGATCTGGAGCCATATTGGTCAGTACTGGACGGTTACCGGCCGCAACCTGAAAAGCCTGCCGTCGACAGATGATCCCGCAGCAGACCAACTTAAGTGGGCGTTCGCCCAGTCGGCGGGGGGGGCAAAATGGCGGAATCCTCTACCCCTTTTCGGGTCTCCCCCAGGGGGCATCGAGCGGTGTCGGATTGCGAAGCGAGCGGTCTCTGAGGCACCGTTCTTTCGACACGCTCATCAGGGATTGGCTGTTCGGAACTCTGCGGGCAGGCTATGCGAAAAATTACGGCCGGTTGCCCCCTGAGCAACCGGCCGTAACCGCAGTCATCACCAACGCGAGCGTCCTGCGGAAGCCGAATGGCTTTTACACGGGCGCTGTCTACCTTAGTAACTCACCGTTTCGTCTAGACGTGAGACTTTCTCGTTCTAACCCTGGTACTTTAAGACTCGCTAACAGCCATCCGGCTCACGCCTGACGCTCCCCTACGAGTTCATGACGTCGTCATGTCGCGTCAGCCAATTGTCGTCCTACGGCTTCCAGTTCTCCGGCACGTGCAGCGACCAGACCTGGGACGACAGGGGTTGTGCGTGCCCCCCTAACAGCCACATCTTGTCTTTCATTACCAGCAATGAATGCTCATGGCGTTCTTTCCACCTGGTCCTGGTTTCCAGCTGCTGCCAGTTTTTGCCGTCTGCCGAATGCCAGACGTCGCCCCAGTTCTTCGAACCGACGCCCGGTTCATTGTTCCAGCCACCGACGACCCACATTCGGCCGCGATACACCGCGGACGAGAACCAGCAGCGCGGCGACCAAGGGGCGGCAGCGGTTTCTTCGGTCCAGTTGATGCCATCGCTGGATGACCACACATCGTTCTTCGCGTGATACTTGGGAACATAGTTTCCGCCCCCCATCACGTAGATCTTGTCGTTCAATACGACAGCCTGATGGTAAGCCCGCGGCGACCACTTGGCGTTCGCGGTTTCCAGCTTCCATTCCTTACCGTCGGCCGACGACCAGACGTCGTTCTTCAAACTCTTCTCGTCACCGAAGTAATAGTTCTCGATGCCGCCGAGCAGATACATCCGGCCTTTGAATTCCACCAGCCCACTGGCAATCCGCGGGGTCCACGCAGCCTTGTCAGTGACCTGTTCCCACTTCGCGCCGTCTGTCGTATTCCACACTTCGTTGCTCGCCGAATGTCCCGGCAAGCGACCGTTGTACCAGCCCCCCATGATCCACATCTTGTTCTGAAACACGATGTTCATCGGCAAATCGGTGTGCTTGATGGGAGCATCTTTGGTGACCTGTTTCCAATCTTTCCCGTCGGCCGATGACCACACATCGCGCGGCGGTGCCTCGTTCGACGTGAACCAGCCCCCCATGATCCACAACTTGTCCTTGTAGACCCATTCCGCCTGAGAATCCCGCGCCTGCCACGCTGACTTTTCAGTCTCCAGCACCCAGTCGGGCGCGGCCGAGTCCTGCGTAAATACCACCGAATTGCCGAGCACCACAACATACAGCAGCAGCGTGAAGCACATACGTTTCATAGGAAGTCAGTTCCCTGGGGAGTTAATGCGGGTCGGGAATGATGCGCTGTGATTCGTTCAGAATTCAAGACGCCCACGAAGTCCAGCACCTCTCGGTTAACTCAGTTAATCAGCGAATCGAAACAGCTTTTTCGCGTTCTCATACAAAATTTTGCGCTCAACCGTTTTATTCACTGACAGCTTGCGAACAGCCGCAATCGTCTGGGCTCCCTGACAGGCGGCCCCCATCCCGACCGGGTCGTTGCAGTCGCTGCCGTAGAGAACTTTATCCTGATGGCGTTCGAGAAACCCGCGGGCGTGATCTTCGTCGCGCGTCAACGAACTCAGCCCCGAACCGGCCGACATGTCGGCGAACATATTCGGGTAATCAGCCAGGTACTTGTCAGTCAATCCACCAGCCGTCACCTTGCCGCGCGGGTAGAGCACTTTCTGGTCGGTGTGATTCTTGTCGATGTTCGCCCACCAGGTCTGGGCATGCCCGATAAATACCGTCTTGGGAAACTTCTCGAGCATCTTATAGAAACGCTCAAACCCCAGGTTGTAGGTCCCATGCTGGAAATGCAGCAGCACCGGCACCTTGCGCTCGCCGGCCAGCGCATACAGCTTCTGACTTTCAGGCGAATCACATTCCACTGTGAATTTCTGCTCACCGATGATGATCGCGCCGAGATCCAGATACTTATTGATCTCGATCTCCGCGTCGGGCAGATCGGTCACTTCATTGACACCGAACGAAAACTCTTTCGGGTACTGCCGGGCGACCGCGAGCACAGTCTCATTTCCGCCCGCGCCCACTCCCCCCAGTCCGTTATATTTGCCGTTGTTCGTCGATGATCGGCTCACGGAACTGCCGGCGGGCAGCAGAATCGATCGAGTGATTCCCATTGCGCGTTGATGGGCAATCAACTGCGCATTGGTCCGCTGGGCATAGTTCGTATGCTGGTGAATATCGATGATCGGCTCGGGCGTCGCCTCTTCTGCGCCGGCAGCGAGCGACATCAATCCGGCACTGGCAGCCAGCGAGGCCCCCAGGAAACTCCGACGCGTGGTGACATGCTGATTGAAATTGCTCAACAGAGGCCCTTTCCGGTGGTTCCGACAGGTTCATGATCACGGGGACATCCCGCTGGCAGTCCCAGCGCCTTAATGGCCGCGGCTGCCCCCAGGATTGTCGCCAAACATCGCTTATCCATCAACCGTGGCGAATATGTTATCTGCTGACGGATTGAGGATTGTTGCCGACTAACCGGATATTTCTCGCATTGCACGGCAATAAGACGTAGCGGTGTTTGAGAGTGAATCGCGGACGAGCGATTGTGACACCACGGAGACTTCGCCTAGAATCGAGTCTGCCCGTTTGAGGTACGTTCTCGCAACGCTCTTTAGCCGACGGCTTCGATTCCACTCGCGGCCGCTGGCGACCGATTAGACATCCCCTTAAAAAAGCCCCGATTTTATGATCTCCTTCGCAGTTGCGAAGCTGCTGACGCCCGTTTTTCTGCCCGCCTACATTGGACCGGGGGCGGGAATCTCGTTTGTGGGGTCGTTTTTTGGCCTGCTGATTGCCTTCGGCCTACTGTTCCTGTCACTCCTGACCTGGCCCGTCCGCATTTTCCTGATGTGGCTGCGGCGCCGACGGGTCGGTCTCCAGCCGCAGGCCAAGCGGGTGGTCGTCGTCGGACTGGATGGTCTGGATCCCGTCCGTGTGCGGCGGCTGATGGCCGAGGGGCGGCTGCCCCACTTAAAACAGCTCGCCGAACGTGGGACCTTCACCCATCTGGCGACGACATTACCCCCCATATCACCAGTCGCCTGGTCGTCGTTTCAAACGGGTGTGAATCCCGGCAAGCACAACATCTTTGACTTCTTAAACAGGAATCTGCGGACTTATCTCCCCGAGATGTCATCGACGCGCATCGTCGAAGGGGCCAGCGGCTGGCGGCAGTGGCTGGGGCTCGGCGGCGGCTCGATCCGCATGCTGCGCAAGAGTCAGCAGTTTTGGAAAATCCTTGGGGAGCACGGCATCTTCAGCACCATCCTGCGGGTGCCCATTACGTTCCCGCCGGAGCGATTTTTCGGACTTTCCCTGTCGGCGATGTGTACTCCCGATCTGCGCGGTACGCAGGGTTCGTTCACGCTCTTCAGCACAGACCCGGCGGAATGCAGTGAGACGACCGGTGGACTACGCATCCTGGTGCACAGGGCAGGGGAGCGCATCGAGGCCTGGTTGCCCGGTCCACCCCATCCTTCAGCCACCGAGCAGCGCGAGTATCGCACTCGACTGCAGATCACCATCTTGCCCGAGCACAATGTGATCGAACTACGGGTCGGTCGCGAACGGCTGCGTCTGCCACTCCAGCAGGATTCCCCCTGGGTGCATATCGAGTTCCGCGACGGCTGGTTCACGCGGGTCAGCGGAATCTGCCGGTTCCGGGTCGAAGCCCTGCAGCCGCACTTTCGATTGTACGTATCGCCGATACATCTGGACCCCGAACGTCCGGCGATGCCGATTTCGCATCCGTCGTATTATTCGCTCTATCTGGGGAAGCTGCACGATGCGTTCGCGACCCTGGGACTGGCTGAAGACACCTGGGCTTTGAACTCCGGGGCCGTATCTGAAGCAGCGTTTCTCGATCAGGCCTGGGCCATTCACGACGAGCGCGAGCGGATGTTTTTTGATGCCTTGCGACGTATGCAACGGGGGCTGACCGTATGCGTGTTTGATGCCCCCGACCGCATTCAGCACATGTTTTATCGCCACGAAGTCCCCGATCACCCTGCCAATTCCGGCCGCGATGTCACGCGTTATGCCCACGTTCTGGATCAAATGTATGAGCGGATGGACGATCTCGTCGGCCGCACTGCGCAAGAGCTCAATGAACAGGCCGTGTTGATCGTGTTATCCGACCATGGCTTCTGCGATTTCAGCCGCGGGGTCAATCTGAATGCCTGGCTCCGCGAGCAAGGCTATCTGGTGACCCAGGCCGGAACTCCGACTGGCGACTACCTGAAAGGTGTCGACTGGTCCCAGACACGGGCCTACGCGTTCGGTCTCAGCGGGATCTACATCAATCAGCAGGGCCGCGAATCCCAGGGGATTGTGGCCCCCTCTGACTCAGCGAACTTACGAGCAGAAATCATCTCGCGACTGACCGGGCTGATCGATCCCGATCGCGGCTGCTGTGCGATCCGACGGGTGCACGACACGCAGGTGGCCTACCGCGGGCCTTATGCGGCCAATGGCCCCGATCTGGTGGTGGGTTATGAACGAGGATACCGGGCCTCGTGGGAGAACGCCGTGGGTCGCTGCGAGGGGCCGGTCATTCTCGATAATACTCGGTATTGGAGTGGCGACCATTGCGTCGACCCCGAGCTGGTCCCCGGAGTGCTGTTCTGCAACCGCTCACTGGTGAACGACCGCCCGGCCTCCATCCTGGACCTCGCGCCGACCATTCTGGAACTGTTTGGGGTCCCCGCTCCGAGCTATCTCGACGGAAAATCTCTCTTACCGCAGACCGTCACTCCCGCGCAGCAGGAGACGACCGCAAAATCCGCCATTGCGACCAACATGGCCGCGGAAGCCGTGGAGGTCGCCCGATGAATCCCAAGCATTATCGACACTTGACCGCGATCACCCGCCGACGGTTTCTCCAGACTTCCGGCACACTGGCCCTGACCGCTGCCGGCTGTGGGCGACAGGCGGCGACTCCGGCAGCTGGCCAGCTGGAACAGATGATCGTGCTGGGAATCGACGGGATGGACCCCGTGCTGCTGCAGCAATTCATCGCCGCCGGACGGATGCCCAACTGCAAGCGACTGCAGGAAATGGGCTCGTTCCAGAAACTGCAAACCAGCGTTCCACCACAGAGCCCCGTCGCCTGGTCGAACTTCATCTCCGGCACGAATCCGGGCGGACATGGCATCTTTGATTTCATTGCCCGCAATCCGGCAACGATGCAGCCGTACCATTCGACCGCCAAGCTGGAAGCTGCTGGGAAACCGTGGCGGCTGGGACAACTGGTGCTCCCGAGTGCTCCGGCGAAGATTCGCAATCTCCGCCAGGGTGCGACCTTCTGGAACGAACTGGAACGCCATGGGGTCGATTGCACCATCTTTCGCATCCCGGCCAACTTCCCGCCGACCGAAGGGGACGCCACCACCCTGTCGGGGATGGGCACACCCGACATCCAGGGAGGTTACGGCAGTTTCACGTTCTGGACCGATGCCGCTGCAACTCGGACACACGATGTCCCCGGGGGGCGGATTGAACGTGTCCAGGTGGAGAATCATCAGGTCACCTGCCGGTTACAGGGGCCCTACAACGAGTTCTCTGCAAAAGAAGAACAGGCTGAAATTCCGTTTGAGGTCACCCGCGATCCGGAACGTTCCGCAGTCAAGATCACGATCCAGAATCAGACCCTCATTCTGCAAGCGGGGGAATGGAGCGACTGGACCGTGGTCCGGTTCGAGCTGCTGTCGTTTGCGGTCGCCGTCACCGGTATCTGCCGGTTCTATCTGAAAAGCACGCGGGAACCGTTCGCCTTATATGTTTCACCGGTCAACATCGACCCGGCCCATCCCTCGGTCCCCTTGTCGACACCTGCCAGCTATTCGAAACAGCTCGTCCAGGAATTGGGCTACTATTACACGCAAGGCATGACCGAAGACACGAACGCCCTGTCGGCCGGGGTTCTGGCCCCCCACGAGTACCGCCAGCAGGCGATGTTCGTCCATGAAGAACGGCTCCGCTGCTACGAACGGGAACTGAGCCGTTTCCAGAAGGGGTTCCTGTTCTTCTATTTCTCGACACTCGATTTGAATTCGCACGTCTTCTGGCGCGCCATCGACCCCGGCCACCCACAGTATTCCAAACAGTTGGCCGCCGCGCAGGGGGACTTCATTGGTACCCTCTATGAGAAGATTGACAAGGCTGTCGGGCAAGCACTGCAGCGACTCGATCCCCGCGGCTGGTTGATCGTGATGTCAGACCACGGATTCGGATCGTTCCGGCGGCAGTTCAATCTGAATTCGTGGCTGCTGGACAATGGTTATCTGCGAACCAGTCGCCCTCCCAATCGCGACGGCTCCGCTGGCTTTCAGAATGTCGACTGGAAGCGGACGCGCGCCTACGGCCTGGGCATCAACAGCCTGTACCTCAATCGCCAGGGGCGTGAGGTTCATGGCATGTTGACCGCCGCGCAGGCAGATCGGCTGTCGCGGGAACTGATTGAGCGGTTAGAAGCCTACACCGATCCGCAGACGGGCAGCAAAGTCATCGCCCGCGTCTATCGAGCCACCGATGTCTATCAGGGTGCCCATGCTGCGGACTGCCCGGATCTCATCATCGGCTATGAGCGGAACTACCGGGCATCCTGGGAAACCATTCTGGGTGGCTTCCCGCGCGAACATGTCTGCGACAACCTGAATGCCTGGAGCGGAGACCACTGTATCGATCCAACTTATGTTCCCGGAGTCCTGCTCAGCAGCCGCCCGCT
>CAZQUW010000294.1:0-7531 GCA_964596215.1 uncultured Planctomicrobium sp.
GAAAGGCTCGTCGAGTCTTCCCGTTCGTCCTCCAGCCTGACCCCCTGCCATTTGCGTAGTGGCAACCGCGTAGTGGCAACCATTGACCTCCGTCGGTAACAAGGATACAGCCCGTCAACTTCGGTTGACGGGCTGTTTTTTTGCATTGCAAACTCACACTCAAATGGGAACCTACACGCCGGCCCGCACATCGCGGCCCAGCAGTTGTGGGTTGCTTGGCAAGTCGGAATAACCCATCAGGTATCGATCGACACCGACCGCACATTCGCGGCCTTCCCAGATGGCCCAGACGATCAGGGACTGGCCGCGGCGCATGTCGCCCGCGACGAAGACCCCGTCCACACTGGTCATGTAGTTGTCGTCAGCCTGCACGTTGCTGCGCGGATCGAGCTTGCAGCCGAGCTGCTCGACCATCCCCTTGGTCTCCGGGGACACGAAGCCCATCGCCAGCAACACCAGCTGAGCGGGGATCTCGAATTCGCTGCCGGGAACTTCTTTCATGTTCATCCGGCCGTTCTCGTTCACCCATTCCAGCCGCACGCAGCGCAGCTTCTCCAGCTTGCCGTTGGAGCCCACGAACTCCTTCGTCAGCACGCTGAAGTCGCGAACCCCGCCCTCTTCATGTGCACTGCTGGTCCGCATGACGGTCGGCCAGTACGGCCAGGGCATGGTGTTGTCGCGCTTGTCGGGGGGCTTGGGCAACAGTTCCAGCTGCACCACATTCCGACAGCCATGGCGATGGACGGTGCCCAGGCAGTCCGCCCCGGTATCGCCACCACCGATGATGACAACATCCTTATCCTTACCGCTGATGAACTTCGCGTCGGAGATCTGGTCTCCTTCGCACTTCTTGTTCTGCAGCGGCAGGAAGTCCATCGCGAAGTGGACTCCGTCCAGATCGCGCCCGGGGATGGGCAGATCACGCGGCAGAGTGGATCCACCCGCCAGGACAATGGCATCAAAGTCGCGCCGCAAATCGGCGACGGCCACGTTGACACCGACGTTGGCATTCGTCTTGAAGGTGATCCCTTCGGCTTCCATGATCTGCAGGCGGCGATCCAGGATCTTCTTTTCCATCTTGAATTCGGGGATCCCATAGCGGAGCAACCCGCCGATGCGATCGGCCCGCTCGAAGACGGTGACCCAGTGGCCAGCACGGTTCAACTGCTGAGCCGCCGCCAGGCCCGCAGGTCCCGAACCGATCACCGCGACCTTCTTGCCCGAGCGGCGCTCCGGAGGTTCCGGCACGACCCATCCCTCGGCAAACGCCTTTTCGATAATCGATTGCTCAATGTTCTTGATCGTCACCGGCGGCGCATTGATCCCCAGCACGCAAGCCTCTTCGCACGGTGCCGGACACAACCGTCCGGTGAATTCCGGGAAGTTGTTGGTCGCGTGCAAACGGCGAATCGCCTCTTCCCAGCGGCCGCGATAGACCAGGTCATTCCAGTCAGGAATGATATTGCCCAGCGGACAACCCGTGTGACAGAAGGGAACGCCGCAGTCCATGCAGCGGGCCCCCTGCTCCATCAACTTCAGTTCCGGGAACGGCTTGTAGACTTCTTTATAGTCGTGCAAACGTTCTGCAACCGGCCGTCGCGATGGTGTTTCGCGATTGATTTCCAAAAAGCCATCCGGCTTACCCATGACAACACCCTAACCTCAATAACGAATTACCGACTAATAGCCTGTTAAAATCTGGCTTTGTTACATGAACCCCATCGTCGTCAATTATTAGATTCACCACGGAGACACGGGGAACACGGAGTAAGAAAAACCGAAGCTCGTACCTGTTCGGGGATGAGATCGAAACTTGAGAAAGATTTTCCAGCCATGGATGAACACCTAATAAAACACAGAAGGGAATCCAAAACAGACCAGCTCTTCTTCTCTTCTTAATCCGTGTTCGATCTGTGTGAATCCGTGGCTAAAACTCCTCATTCTCTCAGCGTTCTCCGTGTCTCCGTGGTGCAAATTTCCGGCTGCGAAAGTCCCACACAGCCCGAGTATCTGCCTTACGTCTTGGGGGCCGACAACTCCAGAAGGCCTGCTTCCTGATCCGACTTCGCCATCCGTTCCGCCAGCACGCGCTTAAAGTCCTTCGGATAGACCTTGATGAACTTCGCCTGCAGGCTGTCCCAGTTCTCCAGGACATACTGTGCCCGTTCGCTGTCGGTCTTTTCGATATGCTTCTTCAGCAGCGTCTGGACCTTCTCCACATCCGAATCCAGCAGCGGATCAAGATCGACCATCTCCTGATTGCAATGAATCCGGAAATCTCCCTGCTCGTCCAGGACGTAGGCCAGCCCGCCACTCATCCCCGCCGCAAAATTGCGACCCGTCGAACCGATGATCACCACGTTGCCCCGAGTCATATACTCGCAGCCGTGGTCGCCGACACCTTCAACCACGGCGTCGACACCCGAGTTCCGCACGCAGAAACGCTCGCCGGCCACACCGCGAATGAAGACCTCGCCACCGGTCGCCCCGTAACAGGCGACGTTTCCGATGATGATGTTGTCTTCCGCCTTGTACGACGCATTCTTCCAGGGACGAATGCTGATGTTGCCGCCCGAGAGGCCCTTACCGAAATAGTCGTTGGCCTCCCCTTCGACTTCAAACGTGATCCCCTTCGGCAGGAACGCGGCGAAGCTGTTACCGCAGGAACCCTTGAAGCGAATCTTGATCGTGTCCTGCGGTAATCCGGCTCCACCATGCAGCTTGCTCAAACGAGCCCCCAGCATCGTGCCGACGGTACGGTTCACGTTGCGAATCTCCGATTCCAACTCAATCGGAGTCCCGTCTTCCAGGGCCTGCTGGCACTTCTCGATCAGCTGATTGTCGAGCGCATCCTGCAAGCCATGATCTTGAACTTCCTGGCAGTACACCCCGACCGTATCAGGTACTTCGGGCTTGTAGAGCAATGCCGTCAGATCCAGCCCGTCTGCCTTCCAGTGCTTGACCGCCTTGCGGGCATCCAGCTTGTCGACACGCCCCACCATCTCGTTGATGGTGCGGCACCCCAGCTTCGCCATGATCTGCCGCAACTCTTCCGCCACGAAGGTGAAGTAATTGACGACATGCTCGGGCTTGCCGGAAAAACGTTCTCGCAACCGCGGGTCCTGGGTCGCAATGCCCACCGGGCACGTATTGAGATGACACACACGCATCATAATGCACCCGGCCGCCACCAATGCGGCCGTCGCAATGCCAAACTCTTCCGCACCCAGCAACGCGGCGATCGCCACGTCACGGCCGGTCTTGATCTGTCCGTCAGTCTGCACGACGATCCGGCTCCGCAGGTTGTGCAGCACCAGGGTCTGATGCGTTTCGGCCAGACCCAGCTCCCAGGGAATACCGGCATGCTTGATCGAGGTCAACGGGCTGGCACCGGTGCCCCCTTCGTATCCGGAAATCAGAACGACATCCGCGTGCGCCTTGGAAACACCCGATGCCACCGTCCCCACGCCCACTTCGGAAACCAGCTTCACGCTGACCCGGGCCTCGGGGTTCGAGTTCTTCAGATCGTGGATCAACTGCGCCAGATCTTCGATCGAGTAAATATCATGGTGCGGGGGGGGCGAAATCAAACCGACGCCGGGCGTCGCGTTACGAATCCGACCGATGTACTCGTCCACCTTGTGACCGGGCAACTGGCCCCCTTCACCCGGCTTGGCTCCCTGGGCCATCTTGATCTGCAGTTCGCGAGCATTCACCAGGTATTCGCTGGTCACGCCAAAGCGGCCCGAGGCGACCTGCTTGATCGCACTGTTGCGCGAATCGCCGTTGGGATCAGCCACAAACCGGACAGGGTCTTCGCCCCCTTCACCCGTATTGCTCCGGCCACCCATGCGATTCATGGCAATCGCCACTGTCTCATGTGCTTCCCGGGAAATCGAGCCCAGTGACATGGCCCCCGTGGCAAACCGCTTCAGGATCTCGCTGGCCGGTTCGACTTCACTCAAGGGGATCGGTGTGTCCGCCCATTTGAAATCGAGCAACCCGCGCAACGACTGAATCGTCTCCTCGTTCTTATTCGCCAGAGCCGCGAACTGGTCGTAGGTCCGCTGGCTGTTTGAACGCACGGCGTGCTGCAGCTTGGCCACAACTTCCGGATTGATCGCGTGGAATTCGCCACTGCGACGCCACTGGTACAACCCGCCGGTCTCCAGATCCAGATCTTCCGGAACATGCACGTGGGGGTAACCTCGTGCATGCCGTCGCCGGGCCTCCTCGGCAATCACGTCCAGTCCGATACCCCCCAGCCGCGAGGGCGTGTAGGTGAAGTAATCGGCAACCAGTTCCTGATCCAGACCAATCGCTTCGAAGATCTGGGCGCCGTGGTAGCTCTGCAGCGTCGAAATGCCCATCTTGGAGAGAACCTTCAAGACACCCTTCTGGATGCTCTTGATATAGTTCTTCTGAGCCGTCTCAAAGGTGACGTTGCCCTTGGCACCCTTGAGCCAGCCCTTCTGGCACAGGTCTTCCAGGGTTTCGAGAGCCAGGTACGGATTGACGGCACCACAACCATAGCCATGCAGGCAGCAGAAGTGGTGGACTTCGCGTGGCTCGCCCGACTCCAGAATGAGACCGCACTGCGTCCGGGTCTTCTCGCGGATCAAGTGGTGATGCACGGCTGAAACCGCCAGCAACGCCGGAATTGGACCCTGCTTATCATTCGCCGCCCGATCCGAGAGGATGATAATCGGAATGCCGGCGGCAACTGCGTTGTGGGCTTCCTCACGAATCCGATCGATGGCCTGCTTCAGTGCCGCACTCCCTCCGGCCACGTCAAACACCGTCGAAATCGTTTCCGACTTCAACCGCCCCGTATTCAAGGCCCGGATCTTCGCCAGGTCCTCGTTCGTCAGAATCGGCTGCTCCAGGAACAGCTGATGACAGTGCTCGGGAGTCTCTTCGAACAGATCCTGCTCGGCCCCCAGCGTCAGCGTGCTGGAGGTCACAATCTCCTCGCGGATGCCGTCGAGCGGCGGATTCGTGACCTGTGCAAACAACTGCTTGAAGTACGAATACAGCAACTGCGTCTTATTCGACAACACCGCCAGGGGGGTATCGTTCCCCATCGAACCGATGGCTTCAATGCCAGTGGTCGCCATCGGCGGGATCAACAGCCGCACGTCTTCCAGTGTGTAACCAAACACCTGCTGCCGGGTCACCAGCGAGCTCAGATCGCTCGCGATCGGCTCGGCGGGAGGCAATTCATCCAGCTTGACGACTTGCTCATTCAGCCACTGCCGCCACGGACGGGCCTTGGCGAAATCGCGCTTGATCTCGGCATCTTCAATGATCCGCCCTTGAGCCGTATCCACGAGGAACATGCGCCCTGGCTGCAGGCGTCCCCGCTGCACGACGTTGGCCGGATCGATCGGCAAGACTCCCGTTTCCGAACCCATGATGATGAAGTCGTCTTTGGTCACGGTGAACCGCGACGGACGCAGGCCGTTGCGATCCAGCACGGCACCGATCACCGTACCGTCGGTAAACGTGATCGACGCCGGGCCGTCCCACGGTTCCATCAAGTACGAGTGATATTCATAAAACGCCTTCTCGTCGTCAGGCATGGTCTCATGACCATCCCACGCAGCCGGGATCATCATCAACACGGCATGCGGCAACGAACGGCCGGTATGATGCAGCAATTCCAGGGCGCAGTCGAACGACGCCGAGTCACTCATTCCCTCGGGAATGACCGGAATGATCTTTTCAATGTTGTCGCCGAACAGGGGCGACTTGAACAACCGCTCGCGGGCCCGCATCCAGTTCTGGTTGCCGCGCACGGTGTTGATTTCGCCGTTATGGGCCACATAGCGGAACGGGTGAGCCAGCTCCCAGCTAGGGAACGTATTCGTACTAAAGCGTTGATGCACCATCGCAATGGCGCTCATGAAGTCGGGATCGTCGAGATCGGTGTAATACTTCACGATCTGATTGGGGAGCAGCAGACCCTTATAGATCAACGTGAACTGCGACAGGCTGGGGAGGTAGAAATACCGCTTCTGGGTCAGTTCACTATTCGCAATGGTGCGTTCTGCCAGCTTGCGAATGACGTACAGCTCCACGCCGAACTTCTCGGGGGTCGTCTGTGCGGACCGGCCGATGAAGATCTGGCGGATGTAGGGTTCCCCCTTGCGGGCCGTTTCTCCAATGGCACTGCTGTCGCACTTCAGATCGCGCCAGCCCAGGAAATTCTGGCCTTCCGCCGTGACGATCTTCTCAAACGTCTCTTCGCAGAATTTGCGTTCCGCGGGATCGGTCGGCAGGAAGACCAGTCCGCAGGCATAGTCGCCCGCGGGAGGCAACTGGATCCCCAGTTCACCGCACTTCTTGCGGAGAAACTTATCGGGCATCTGAACAACCATACCAGCCCCGTCGCCCGTTTCGGGATCACAGCCGCAGGCCCCGCGATGCGTCAGATTCATGAGAATCTGCAGGGCGTCCGTCACGACCTTGTGCGATTTCACACCCTTGATGTGGCAGATGAAGCCGACACCACACGCGTCGTGTTCGTAATCCGGACGATACAAGCCTTGGGCCTGGGGCGGCTCTGAGCGATAGTGGCTTGAACTGGGCATGCGAATTCTCTCTTCTCTCGAAACTCAACAAACGACCATTTAACTCGAACTGCGGAGACTCACTTCACAGAGAGTGCCTGGCAGTTTCAGGTTCGTTGGGAACCGACGACAGCTGCCCCGAAGGACAGGCCATCGTAATACCGAAAACTTATCAGTCGGAGACACCAGCAAAGACAAAAAACAAGTGGACCAGACGAGGAGATCGCTGTGACACTGTGTCCGCCGGGGCTGGGGACCGTGTCACACTTGTTTTGCAATACGTTTCAGACCGGAACCACTGGTCAGATCGGAACTACTGGCGTCCTGAACGACATGCGGTGCAGCGACTACGGCTCCGTCCGCGATCAGGCCCCCGGCTGCCGTCGTGGCTGCCGCGCCTGTTCCTGTCAACAATTCAATGAATTTTTGTACGGCCGTCGGCAGCGATTTCTGGCGGCGATGAATAATTCCCAGCGGACGCACCCACCGCACATCCGAGAAGGGAATGGCCTGCAGCAATCCGGCTTCGACTTCACGACGGACAGTGGGCGCCGGCAGGATGGCCACGCCAGTGCCGTCGCCGATCCCCTCTTTGATCTGTCCGATGTTGTCGAATTCCTGGACCACATTCACCACCACATGCTGCTCACGCAGCCATTTGTCGATCCGTTTGCGAATCGTCAATTCATTCGTGAAAGCCACGAATGCTTCGCCATCCAACTGCTTGATGGAAACAGCCGACGCGGTTGCCAACTTGTGCCGCGGATTCACGACTAGGACCAGCGGCTGCTCCTGCCAGGGAATCACCGCCAGCTCACGTTTTTCTTCCGGAAACGACAACAAACCCAGATGCGCCCCGCCATTCAGTACTTGTTCAACCACCTGATGCGGGTGCTGATAGTGAATGTCGGCCTTGGCATCCGGATAGCGTTCGTTGAACTCCTTCAGACACTCTTCCA
>CAZQUW010000295.1:0-7489 GCA_964596215.1 uncultured Planctomicrobium sp.
TCAACGCACGATCTATCCGTCTGCATCCCTGCAGACGGATAGATCGCAATTCGTTCAACTCGCCGTTAGTACGCATGATAAGTCATCCCGCTCGTTTCCCAAGGGCATATCTACGACGTCGACTCCCTCTATCACCACTCCTTAGATTCGCAGTAATCTGCATGCTTTCCCCACCGCATGATACTGCCCCGACTGGCTCACCATCAAGCCACTTCAAACGGCCTAACGCTAACGATGTTCGAGAGATGCGCTGTTTCATTTAAATGGGATGCCCGGCACACTGGTCAGCATTTTGCGAACGCCATTGCAATGCGGGACACCCCCAAGTTTTAGCGACAATCAGCCCACCCGGGCACTGTTTGCGCTATCGCCAAAGTTCTGGCTATTGGACTTCAGACCTTGAAAAGGGAATACGACTCACGGTCTTGCTTGAAACTGCGATCACTATGTACACAGTTGTGCCAAATGGCCATCAGGAAGTCCGCCATTTTGGATATGGCGGAATCCGCCATGTCGGTGCTCGACAGTTCGATTTCGACTTGGTCGCAAATGGACCAGATTGCGTTCCAGCGTTTAGGAACACCGCTGCTGCAATCCCACCCGACGCCTAACCAATTGTGAAAAAACGCAGGCGACACCCGGGGGCAAACGGGTCCCCAATCCCGACCATAGGCGTCGCGCCGCTTCCTTCTCCGCCAGCCCCCTCCCGTCGCACGACGCGAACCTTCCACCAACGGGTTAACAGTGCCACGGAAATGGATCGACGGAGTCGACGCCATTTACTCATGTTGCCCGTCGCCAATCCCACTTTATTACGGCACCAAGTCGCAGTTCGCAAATGAAGTCCTTCACCTGATCCTATCTACCGAGGTAACGCGCTTAGGCCTTCTTCCGAACATGGATCGTCTGGCTCACCGAGCTTGATAGCCCGCCAGCTTCGGTGAGAGTCAAAGTGGCTGTCCGCGTCAGAGTTTTGAATCCCTTTCCCTTGGTGGCAAACGTAATTCCGCGCAGGAAGGACTCGATGGACGCGTTCGTCGCATTGGCCCCCAACTCAATCTGCAGGGTAATGAAGCCATTAGCACGCTGCGGACCCGAACTGGTTCCCAATCCGAGTGAGGACGGGATTTGGAGCGCGTCGAACAGTTTCTTCGGCGTGCCGACCGCATTAATCCGCAGCAACAGCGTCCCACCTGCCAAGTTGGAAACTCCGTTCACTGTGATCTGAGGCACAATTTTGACCGCCGGTTGTTTGTTGATAAACGTAACGGCCGATCCGCCGAGCGCCAATTGCGGTGCTCCGTCATTCAGATTGGTGACAGTCACCGTCACGTTCTGAACCGTCGAACCACCTTGACCATCGTTCGCCGTGACCTGCACCTCATACACATTGTCGGAGTTGGTGTCGCCAGGCGCCTCGAAGTCGGGTGCCGACAGGAAGCTCAGCGCCCCGTTTGCTGTGATGGTAAACAACCCTTGATCCACTCCACCCGACAGCGAATACGTCACCGTCTGAGCCGGCAGATCGGCATCAGTCGCCACGACGTTGCCGACGCTGATTGAGTTCTCCGTCCTATCGAACGTGGCACTCGACGTGAAGACCGGGTCATTGTCATTGACTCCAGTGACGGTCACCACGATGTTCTGAACGGTAGTCCCACCGTTGCCATCATTGGCGGTCACCTGCACCTGATACGCGTTGTCTCCATTGCTGTCCGACGGGTCGTCGCGATCGGGCGCTGACGTGAAGCTCAGCACGCCCGCCGCGGTCAACGAGAACAAACCCTGGTCCGCACCACCCGTCAGCGAATAGGTTACTCCTTGACCAGGTTGATCGGCATCAGTGGCGGCGACAGTACCGACACTCGTCGTGTTCTCGCCAGCGTTGAATGTTGTACCCGACGTGAAGACGGGGACATTGTCATTGAGGCCGGTGACATTCACCACGATGTTCTGCACCGTGATCCCACCATTGTCGTCGTCAGCCGTCACTTGCAGTTGATACGTGTTATTGGCACCGACGTCGCCAGGAAGATCAAAATCCGGGGCCGACTTGAACGTCAGAACGCCGTCGGTGGTCAGATTAAACTTCGAAGCATCTGCACCGCCCGTGATGCTGAACGTCACTGTTTGAGCCGGAATATCCGCATCCGTTGCCGTCACAGTTCCGATAACTGTCTGGTTCTCGGCGACGCTGAATACCTCTGGCGAAGTAAAGATCGGAGTTACCAGCAGGACGTTACTGATCGTCAGCACCGCATTGGCCTGGCTGCCCAGGAAACTACCACCCAACGGACCGGACAAGGACAGGTTCACTTCCTCAACACCTTCAAGGATCCCATCAAGCAGTGCCGGTACCACGAATGTCTTACTCGTTTCTCCGTCGTCGAATACCAGGAAGCCCGCGGTGGCTGTATAGTCCTGACCAACCGTAGCGCTGTCACCTGTGGCCTCAAACTGTACAACGACAGCACCCAGGCTGCCGCCGACGCGTCTGACCGTTATTGTGGCGTTGCCCCCTTCGTCGACGCTATAAGTGGCAGCGTCGAACTCCAGCGAACCCGGGGCACCGACATTCCTGATCGTCAGGTCAATCGTCGCCGTGCTGCTCAGGGCAGGGCTGCCATTGTCAGTAACCCGGAACGTGATGGGATAAACTCCCGGCAGTTGATTCACATTGGGTATCCAGGAAAATACACCGGTGGTGGAATTGATTGCGGCCCCAACCGGAGCTCCCGCGTCCAGACTAAAGCTGAGTGTCTGTGCGACGAGATCCGAATCGGTGGCTTCGACAGCGAAGTTGAATGCGCCGCCCAACGGAACACTTTGAGCAAATATCTTCTTCAGAACGGGTGCCGTATTGACTTCACCCACAGTCACCTGGAAAGTTTTTGAATCACTCAATTTGGGCGAGCCGGTATCCTTTGCGACAACCGTAATATTGAATATCCCTGCCCCCTGGGCTTCGCCAGGTGTCCAGGTCAGTTCACCCGTCGCCGGATCAATATCGACACCAGTCGGTGCACCATCACCAAGACTATATGTGACCGTATCGCCGTTGGGATCCACGGCCGCGGCGGTCAGCGTCAGCGTTTCCCCTTCATTCACCGTCTGATTCTGGATCGCCGAAACCACCGGTGCCTGATTGGCAATCGTCACCGTCATCGGCGAATAGACAAACACCGCCGGGTTGATGTTGTCATCAATCCGGCCATACACATAGTAAGTACCCGCGGGGATGCCGGTCGTACCCCAATCGAATTCCAGTCCGGAACCATTGGCGAGCAAGTCGCCATCGATCAACTCGCCGTTAAAGCCGACATTGTCCGAGTCGAAATAGAAGGCCACAGTCGCGGTCGCTTCAGTCGATACCGCGTTATAGCCCACCGTGACATCATTCGCTGCGGGTGTCAACGCGGTAATGCTGAGACTCGGCGGGTCGACTTCGAAGAACCCATGCATCGCCACTTCGCCCAACCCGACTTCATTGGGAATGCGCAGCGTCCAGTCACCGGGAATGGGATTCGACAGACCGATCGATTTGGACTTGGGACCCGACAGAGGATCAATCAGGCCGATCGTCGTGTTGTCAAAATCGGCCTCGGTGTAAACGATGCCATTCGGGTCGATCACTTCAATGGGCACGTTGCCGACGTCATTCTCCCACGTCGCCGTGAACATATAGATGTCGGAACCCGCCGGAATATTGAACGTTCGTCCGATCGGATCCTTCAGCCCAAGGAAATCGACATTGCCATTGAAGTACAGCTTCACGCCGATCCGTCGATTGCCAATGATCGGCAGATTGACCGTACCATGCAGCGATACAAAATCGTTGGCGGGATTGCTGTCCTTGATATATTGCAACTCGGCATGTGCCCCCGCCAGCGTCTGCGGCCGGATATGAATGCCCAGGACACCCGTGTCGATGTCCGGCAGACTGATCGTCGCGTCGGCCTTGAACGAAACATTCCCCTTGCCACTCGCCGTCAGGTCGACACTCAGATTGACGATATTGTTAATCAGATGCACGTCGGTACCGACCGACAGGATCTTTTTGACCCAGTCAATGCTGACGCCTGCCGGCGTGCCCGAATTCTGTCCGGTACCACTTACTCCGGTCAGCAACCCGACACTGCCCGTGGCGCTAAAGTGCTCGGCATTGATCTCGGCCTCCACATCCAGCGTCACCAGCGAAATGCTGAAGTGCTGGCCTCCCAGCAGCGGCGGGAGTTCGAATGCGGTATTGGGCAAATAACTGAAGCCCACGTCACCCTCAAAAGTCGGCGTGGCCGTCGTCAGCCCACTCACGCCACCTCCAATACTTTGCAGGAAAGCACCTGGCAGAAATGGAATGGGTATGTTCAACCCTTCCACACCGACCTGAATCTCGTCGAGTTGTCCAGCGACCAGGCCCAGATCTGCGTTGATGCCAAACCCGCCGGGGAAGACCAGAGTCCCACTTCCCTTGAACGAGTTCGTGTTAGTATCCACATGCAGCTTGACGTTCTTGAGCGTCCATGTGTTGGGGATGATATCAATTCGTTTAATTTTCAAATCGCCGACAACATCAACCTCACCACCTTGCACCTGAATGAAGCTGTCGCCGGCCAAGTCGAACGCGACGCCGTTGATGATGCCCCCGAAGAGATTGGGCAACTCCAGCTTGCCCTGGATCTTTAAACGATCCTGATTCGCGTCGTAGTCGACACTCAGGTCACTCGCCTTGATTCCTAATCCTGCGAGTGGGAATTCAACGTTGGGGAAACCAATCTGCCCGCCTCCGAAGCCGGATGAGACACCGCTGGCGCTGATGTGCAGGCCGGCACCCACTTCAAAGCTCAGGAAGTTATCTCCGAACAAATCGGGCAACTGCAAACGTGCGCCAACGTTGATGCCGCCATTCACCAGTTCCAGCTGGCGGAATGTCAGGCCCATCCCGGCAACCGTTAAAGAGCTGGGCACCCCGGGGAGCTCGAAGGAGTTGGTATGGGCATCGCCAATTCTGAACTCAAAGGCGCCGTCGAAAAGCGTTGCCGAGTAGTTCCCGATATGTGCCGAGACCGTACCTTCACCGGCGATGATGCCTTCGCCCACCGAGATCGAGCCGGACAGATCAAGCAGTGACTGGAACGGTTCGCTGTTTAATCCGATATGGATCACGCCGTTGGCTTCAAAGTGGCGATTCTCGCGGTTGAACTTGAGCCCCTCACCCTCCGTCTCGATGCGCAGCAGCCCCAGATCAGGGAGGGGAGCGGGCAGGATCGTAACCGAGATGCTCTTCGAAGTACTCGCGGTGAAGGGTGCGTTTCCACTGTAGATCGCAATCAAAGTATGAGTGCCGGCGGCCAGATCGAGCGGTGCGACGCCCTGTCCACCGACCAACTCGACCTGCCCGATCACCTGATCGCCTTCCTTGAACGTCACGGTGCCCTCGGGAATCCCGGGCGTCTCCTGGAAGTACTTCGTGACGTCGACCTGAATGAGCGCCTGGTCCTCCGTTAAGTTCGGAAACGTGAGGGCCGTTTTGGTCCTGCCCGGGTTCACCACGACATTAATCTGCTGCGCCGCAGCCGCACTGGCCATGAATTCATTATCACCGCTGTAGGTCGCGGTGATCGTGTGCGAGCCGGCACTCAGGAACAGCAAGTCCGAAACCGCCACCCCATCTGTGATTGTGGCCTGACCGAGAATGACGTCCCCTTCCTTGAACGTGACCGTCCCCGTGGGCAGCCCCGGGGCGCTCTCCACGTTCTTAGTAACAGTCGCCTCGATCACCACCGGGCTCCCCTCTTCAATGTCAGGGAATGCCATTGTGGTATGTGTACCGCCCGTGTTGATCAGCGCGCTGGTTCGCGCCATGTCCGGGAAGTTGAAGTTCCGATACAGGTTGACCAGATCCGAGGTGCCTTCTGCATCGACATCAATCGCGAACAACTGCCCGGCTTCCGTGATGAAGCTTTCGTTCGAGCCGTTCGAATGCCGGTCCATGAACACGGGCGCAGCGAAGGTCCCATCGCCCACTCCTGCTGCGATGGCAAACACGAATTTGTCACCGCCGCGGAGCTCATCGGGAATGCCATTCACCGGGTTAAATACCAGGTCCGCTGCCGGCCCGCCGGTGAAGTTGCCAATCACGACACTGGAAATCGGCAGTTCCGGATTGCCAAAAACCACGGGCGACGAGGCAAATGCCTGGAAACTTCCGTCCGCCAGGCCCCGCAACAGTTTCACCCCGCCAGTGCCATCCTCTTGAATAATCGCCAGATCCAGCAGCCCGTCACCGTTAATGTCCCCGCCCTGCAGATCCTGCCCCAGGCTGCCATCGGCCACAGCACTGACGGCAAACTTATCGGCGCCGCCGGTTCGCTTGATTGTCAGCACGCCCGACTGTTGACTGGGAAAGCTTCCGACTGTTCCAAACGCAAAGATGGCGTCATCACGTCCATCCAGGTCCAGGTCTGCTACCAGCAACTGGTTGCCTTCATCGAACGTCTGATTGAACACATTGAGTGTCACATCACTGCTCGTGCCGAACTTCAATGGAACGTATTGTTCGACAAACGTGCCATCCCCCTGATTCACCATTAGCCTCATTCCGTTGCCGGAGTACGGCAGAATGGCCACATCCAGTCGGTCGGTCCGTTCGAAGTGGCCGAGGGCCACATACCCTCCCGGGACTGAAGTTCCTGGAACGGGCTGCACAGTGAGGGCCTTGGACGAACTGTTGGCCGCCGTTAGCCCGCTGGCGGAACCGTAGAAGATCTTCATTTCATACGAGCCATTGAGCAGCACCAGATCGTCGAAGCTGTCTCCATTGATGCGGCCAGTATCCATCGAGAACGCGTTGTTATCGGTCACCGGGCCCAACTCGATCGTCGTCTGGGCCTGGAACGTTCCGTCACCATTCCCTTGTAGCACGTTCAAATCGAGCGGATCAGAAAAGATGTTCAGATAACTCAGGACAGCGATATCCGTCTTGCCGTCCCCGTTGAAATCACCGGTGGCCTCGTGGACCAGGTAGTTGTGAATCGCCGGATAGTCCGTGACGACCGGCGGCGTGAAGCTCAAAAGTGTACGGTCTTCCAGAGACTCAACGGCTGTCCGTAAAGGTTTCCGCCGTCCAAATGAATTACTCCGCATCGATCGCCCGAATTGTGTACATGACCACTCACGCCAATTGAATCCAAGCATTTCGAGTCTGGCCCTTGTTGATGCAGTTTATTGATTGAAGTTGACGGACATCGCGTCCCAGTTGGCAGCGTCCCGCCAGTGGAAAACATGTCGCTGTCATTCGCACGTGTGGATGACGAAGAGTCTTCTAGATCGCCGGGCAAGAAGTTCGCGCCACCCACTTGCAGGCTCAGCCCAGCATGAAGTGCCCATGGCCCTGCTCGCACGCCACGAGCGGCTCGTCGGCAGGGCGCACTCCGTCTCCTGCGATACCGATTTTGCCGATTGCGAGCACGATCATGAAAGAAAGAATAAC
>CAZQUW010000296.1:0-7483 GCA_964596215.1 uncultured Planctomicrobium sp.
GGGGCATTCGTGTTTGCCAGGTTTAATAAGTTCACTGTAGGCAGCGAAGTGCTGGTATTACCCACTGACGACAACTTTGTCTGGCCCAACACACCGGAATCCAACTTTATTGACACTCTGGTGTTCGACAAGCTGAAAAAGCTGCATCTCGCACCTTCAGAGCTGTGCGATGATGAAACGTTTTTGCGGCGCGTGACACTCGACTTGATCGGACTGCCACCCTCACGCGCCGAGTATGACCGATTTATGGCCGACACCGATACGAACAAGCGAGAGAAGCTGATCGATCAACTTCTCGAACGCGAAGAATTTATCGATCTGTGGGCGATGAAGTGGGGGGAATTGTTGCGGATCCGCGCTGTTGGCAATCAGCCGCAATATGGTCGTGACGCCAAGGCGATGTGGGCCTATGCGGGTTGGGTTCATGATCAAATGGCCGCCAACCGGCCGATCAACGACATGGTCGCAGATCTGGTTGTCGGTAACGGCAGCAATATCAAGCAGCCGACGTCGAATCTCTACACTGCTGGCGAGCGGCTGACACCGCTGAAGACTGCCGAAGATTTTGCCCAGGTGTTTCTGGGAACTCGCATCCAATGTGCCCAGTGCCACAATCACCCGTTCGATCGCTGGACGCTGAACGACTACTACGGCTTCGCAAGTTTCTTTGCCGGTGTGAATCTGAAACGCGGCGTCGAAGGCCGTGAAGTTGTCGTTTACAACAACAACCGGAATAACACCGTGGAGCACCCGGTGGATGGCCGCCGAATGAAACCGAAATTCCTGGGAGGAGATACTCCTGAGGTTGAAGGGCAGGATCCCCGAGTCACCTTGGCAAAGTGGTTGACTTCTCCGGACAACGCCGCATTCAATCAGACGATGGCGAACATCATCTGGGCTCACTTCTTCGGTCGAGGTATCGTCGATCCAGTGGATGACGTGCGGATCAGCAATCCGCCGAGTAATCAGGAATTGTTGGAAACCCTGGGACGAAAACTGGCCGAATACGGCTTTGACAAGAAGAAGCTGATTCGCGATATCTGTAATTCGCGAACTTACCAGCTGTCGGCTGCGACAAACTCGACCAACGAACTCGATGAATCGTACTTCTCGCACGGTTACATCCGGCGACTGCAGGCAGAGGTTCTGCTGGATACGATCACGCGAATCACCGGGACCGAGGACCGCTTCCAATCGTCACCGCAGGGCACGCGGGCAGTCGAACTCTATGCCGGCAATGTGACGAACTTCTTCCTGTCAACCTTCGGCCGTGCTCCTCGCGAATCGGCCTGCTCGTGCGAGGTCAATAAAGAAGCCAACCTGTCACAAGCCTTGCACCTCGTCAATGGTGATACGATCACGCAGAAGGTGGCTAGTAGCCGGTTGATCCCCAGTTTACTCGCGGCGAAGTTGCCGCCGGAAAAGATCATTGAGGAACTGTATGTCCTGGCCTTGTCTCGCAAACCCACCGCCGACGAGACTGCGGCCCTGACCGAATTGGTGAATCAAGACCTGAATGATCCGGATCGGGCGAACAAGCTGGCTGGCTTGAGTGCTCAGATTGATCGCGCTTATGGTCGTCTCCAGGAGCAGCTCAAAAGCTACAAGGATGAATACGAAAAGCTGAAAGAAGACGGCCAGGAAGTCGAGGCTCTCGGAACTCTCGAAAAACAAATCGCAGCCACCGAAAAGCGGCTTGAAGAGGCCCGAGCCCGCCAGGCGGGCAATGTGCCGCTGATGGTTTATGGGGACATTCTGTGGGGGCTCTTCAACTCTACCGAGTTCGCGTTTAACCACTAGTAGCTGTTAATTGAACGTCCGCCGCAGTTCATAACGGCTGACGATTGTCCGTTGTGAACTGTTCGCAATCTGCGCGTCTCGGAATACGAAGCCGTCGTCAAAGGCTCCGGGGCCGTGATGCGGTCGATTCGCCTCGCGAGCACCGAAGTGCTGTCAGTAGTTCAGCTCACCAAGACTGTTGTTCGTCGTCGATCTGGAGTTTGTCGTGATCTATCGCCTCGTCGCAACTGCCATTCTTCTAAGCCTGACAGGCCCGGTCATTGCGCAAGACAAGCCGGAAGCTGCGAAGCCGAAGGATGCCAAGGACATTGTGACGTTTAAAGACCATGTCGGGCCGATCTTGCGCAAGCATTGCGGTACCTGCCACAATCCAGACAAGGCGACCTCTGATCTCGATGTGATGACGTACCAGACGTTGATGTCCGGAGGCAGCAGTGGTGAAGCCGTCATGGCCGGCAATCCCGATCAGAGCCTCTTATACAAGTCGGTCGCGCATCTCGAAGAGCCTTTTATGCCACCTAAGTCGCCGAAGATTCCAGATGCGGATCTGGCGATGATTAAGAAGTGGATCGAACTCGGCGCGCCAGAAACATCGGTCAGCGCTGCCAAGAATGCCACTCGCAAGGTGGATCTGGACCTGGCGTCGGTCACTGCCGGTAAGCCGGAAGGCCCGCCGCCGATGCCCGAGAAGTTACCGGAATTGACCTTGCCGCAGACCCGGCGGCCGCACCCTGTCACGGCTTTGGCGGCCAGTCCCTGGGCTCCACTGCTTGCGGTGGCCGGGCACGAGCGGATTCTGCTGTACAACACCGATGATTTGAAGCTGGTTGGGGTGTTGCCGTTTCCGGAGCGAATTCCGCATGTCTTAAAATTCAGCCGGAATGGCAAGCTGTTACTGGCTGCCGGCGGGCGGGGAGCAAATGTCGGAAAGGCCGTGCTATTCGATGTGATTACCGGCAAGCGGTTGACGGAGGTCGGCGATGAAGCCGACAGCGTCCTGGCTGCCGATATCAGCCCGGACCAGAAGTGGATCGCGCTCGGCGGACCTGCCAAACTCGTCAAAATCTTCTCGGTCGAAACCGGCGAGTTGAAGCATCGGATTAAGAAGCACACCGACTGGATCACGTCCATCGAGTTCAGTCCTAATGGTGAAATGCTCGCCAGCGGTGACCGTAACGGTGGAGTTTATGTTTGGGAACCGGAGACCGGCAGCATTCTTTTCACTCTCGGAGATCATAAGGACATGATCACCGACCTGAGCTGGCGAGCCGATTCGCAGATGCTGGCCACCGCCAGTGAGGATGGCCGCGTCATCCTGTGGTATGCCGAGGACGGCTTTCCCACTCGTACGCTGAACGCGACGGCGGGTGGTGTGGCTGTGCGCACCCCGACCACACGCGGCAAGCCGACGGGGGTGCTCTCTGTGGCATATGCTCGCAGCGGATTGCTTGCGACGCTGGGGCGGGATAATACGCTGCGTTTGTGGAAGACCGATGGCAACCAGCTGGCCAAGCTCGATGGTTTTACTGATACCCCGTGGCGAGTCATCTTCAGTCACGATGGCGAGCGTGTCATCGCTGGTGACTTCACGGGAGAACTGCGTGTCTGGAGCGTGAAAGACCAGACTCTGGTGGGCAAGCTGTCCACGAATCCCTAAGCCCTAGTCCGAAACGAAAAGTCCACTCGCACTCTCGCCGCAGGATTGGTCGAGCACAGAGGGGGTTCGTAGCCAGGCGATCCGGGACCGTGGTTAAACTGGCTACTTCGGATCGGGTGAGTGTCAAGTTCCACGAGATGTGGTAACTGCGGCGATCGGGTCTTCTTCACCTTAGCAGGCCCGAGACTCACTGACGATTTGCGGATTTTCTGCGATATTCGGGGCGTTCAAATTGCCACGAAATGCGGCGAACCTGGCAGAGACGAGAACCGGACACTGCCGTTGCTGCTACAATTCATCGACCGCTTCTCGGTTCGATCAGCCCCCTTGAGACTTCTGCGGGCGTGAAGCAAGGTTTTTCGCCCACGGACTCGTTATAGTCAGGGTTCCATTCTTGAATATTGCCTTCGTTGATTCGCCGCTTGTGAAACTGTAGAGACTTGCATGTTGCCCCTTGAACTGCCGACGTTGCAAAACTGGAGCTGTCATAATTGTGGAGGTTGTTGCAAGCAACATGCCATCGAGTTGAGTCGCGAGGAATTTGAGCGAATCGTCAAGCAGGGGTGGCGCGGACAGCCAGGATTTGAGGTGGGGCAGCCAATCTTCGCCTGGCACTCGGGGCCGATCTGGGATCGTCGCTATCGTCTGGCAAATCGTGAAGACGGCGCCTGCGTTTTTCTCGATGACAAGGGGCTGTGCCGCATTCACAGCAAGTTCGGAGAAGCCGCCAAGCCACTGGCCTGCCGCGTTTATCCCTATGCGCTGCATCCGGCAGGAAAATCGGTCACAGTCAGTTTGCGATTCAGTTGTCCGTCGGTCGTCGCCAACAAAGGCCGGCGGGTCGTGGAGTCGCAACGGGACTTGCGTGAGATTGAACGACTGGTGGTGCCCGAAGATGCCGACCAGACTCCCCCTCCTGCATTAACCTCGCGCGAGTCGCTCAACTGGAAAGAGACACGGCAGTTTGTCAGTGCCCTGGATCAGGCATTCGAGACTCCCCAGGGGTCATTTCTCGTGCGGTTACTGCGGGCGCTGTTCTGGGTCAATCTGGTCGGGCAGTCGAAGTTCGACAAGATTCGTGGCGAACGCGTCTCGGAATATCTCGATATCATCACCTCCGCCGCGGAGTCCGAGATTTCTGCGGATCTCTCCGGGGTACCCGAGCCATCGCGCGTGGGGCGGATGAATTTCCGGTTGCTCGCCGGACAGTATGCTCGTAAGGATACGGCCGTGGAAGCTCGTGCCGGCTGGAGTGGTCGCTGGCGATTGCTGAAAGCCGCCATTCGACTGTCACGCGGGCGGGGAACAGTCCCCCCTTTGCAGTCGATCTTTCGCGAAGTGCCGTTCTCGCAGCTCGAACAACCATTTGGCGGTTTGCCAGTCGGTGCCGAAGAACTGTTGACCCGTTATTTCCGTGTGAAGATCCAGGGACTCCACTTTTTCGGTCCCGCGTATTATGACGTCCCGTTCGTGGAGGGATTTCAAAGCCTGGCTTTGATTGTGCCTTCCGTGTTGTGGATTGCACGCTGGATTGCAGCCAGTGATGATCGACAAACCTTGAAGCTGGAAGATCTGCAACTGGCCGTAACGATTGCCGACCATCATCACGGCTATTCCCCGTTGTGGGGAGAATACAGTTTTCGTTCCCGCGTCCGCACGCTCGCGAGACTGGGAGATATTGAACGGCTGATTGCCTGGTATAGCCGCTGAAGGTTTGTCAAAGATCGTGCTGCATGCTCCATATTGGCAGATGTCGATAGGTGCAGAGGGTTCCGGGGATTTTTGGGGCCTTGTTACTGCGAATGTGTTCTGATCTCTGAGCGTCAGTGGCTATCTTTGCGACCTGAGGTCGTAGCTGTCATAATAGCGGGATCAAGAAAACTGTTGCCGGACTTGTGTCAGAGGGGATTCGTCTGTGTGTAACGTGTCGTGTGATCAAAGTGTGCAGGTAACGCTGGGCCAGCGCAGCTATGAAATCGTAATTGCCAGCCAGCAGCTGGATCAAATTGCCGAAGCCATGAATAGCTGGCTTGTGCGGCGCGGCTATCCCCGTCAGGGGCGTGCTGCGGTCATCATTACCGACCGCAATGTGTTGGAATCACACGCTGCGATTGTCTCATTGAGCCTCCGTTCGGCTGGCTGGCGATGTCACACCGTGGGCATGGATCCTGGTGAGCAAACCAAGACCCTGGCTGCTGCCAGTCACATTTACGATGTGCTCGTCGATCTCAAGGCCGATCGCCAGACGGTGATAGTAGCGGTCGGCGGCGGTGTCATGGGGGATCTGGCCGGATTTGTCGCCTCGACCTACAACCGCGGATTGCCGTTCGTGCAGGTTCCCACGTCACTGCTGGCCCAGGTTGACAGTTCGGTGGGCGGCAAGGTGGGCATTAACCATCCCAAGGGCAAAAATCTGATCGGCGCCTTCCATCAGCCGATCGGGGTGTATCTGGACACGTCCGTGTTGAAGACGCTGCCCGATCGCGAATACCGCGGTGGGTTGGCTGAAGTCGTGAAATACGGCGTGATTCTCGACCCAGTCTTTTTTGAGTACCTGGAACAACACGTGGCCGAACTCAATGAACGTGAGGGGAACGCCCTGCGGCACATTGTGGCGCGGAGTTGCCGGTTGAAGGCCGACATCGTTGAGCAGGATGAATTCGAGCTGACAGGCGTCCGAGCCGTCTTGAACTACGGTCACACCTTCGCTCACGCTTTTGAAGCATTGTGCGGCTACGGGGAATTATCGCATGGAGAAGCCGTATCGATTGGCATGTTGTACGCCAGTCGGCTGGCTGAACGCCTGGGGCGGATTGATGCCGAACTGACCGCACGCCAGCGGAGACTGCTGGAAGCCCTGCATATTCCCACGACTCTGCCAGCCTCCAGCCGACTCAATCCCGATGATGTCATCGATCGCATGCGACTCGACAAGAAGGCCGTCAGCGGGCAACTGCGATTCGTCCTGCCGACGCGGCTGGGGCATGTCGAAACGGTGACCGATGCTCCTGAATCAGAAGTTCGGGCCGTACTGGAAGAATTAATGCCGGCATAAGTCCCGCAGGGAATCGCCGCAAAAATCTCTCACGGCGACGCCCCTTTGACGCCTGGATTGGCCGCGGCGGGCAGTGGTTCCGCAGGCGGTTTCAACACGCGACATTCGATCGGGTACCAATCGTCTACCAATTCTGAAGGGTTCGACTTCTGGTTCAGTCGCAGTTCATCAATCAGCCATTCGCGCTGCAGCTGAACCTGCTTTTCAAATTCACCAAGCACATCGAGGGCTCGGTCGCGTGACGTGACCAGCCCGATGATCAAATATTGAATGACGGCCAATCCGTAGCAGACCCAGCCAATCACGCCGGGAAAGATGGCGGTCATAATCGCGAAGACTTGCGAAGACCGGTCAAGGTGCTTGCACACCATTCCCTTGAACATCCAGGCCGCTTTCCGACGCCAGGCCTTCCAGCCTTTGTCCTTGATCGGTTTCAAAGGTGGCGGGTTGGCATGAATGATCGTGAACAGAGCCTGATCCGGCATCAGTTCGGTCACACCGACCGCCAGCATCAGGCGGCCGGCGAGGATTAACGGATTCTTAATCAGATCGGCGCTGTCGGGATTCTTGGACATCCAATCGAAGAGAAAGGACTCCATATTGCTGGTCGCGGCCAGCAGAATCAGCGATCCCTTAAACCATTGCTCAAGATCCTTTTCGAGTTCGACGTCCATGTCCCTGAGACGGATGACGTGCCGCAGAAACATCCGGAACAGCGGGATTGCAATCATGCCCAGCAAGAAGCGCATCAGCGGCTTCATGAAAGGCATATGCATCAATAACCGCAGAACCGAACCCATAACGTATTACCCTGCCGGGACAGATGACTGACGACATTCCAGCTTCCGCCGAGTGGGCAGGTACGGGCCCTGCCGGGGGAACTAGAACGTCTAACAAAACCGGTTGTGGGAAGTTCAGAACCGCGGTCGTTCAAGCGGTTCTGAACTGACGCAGCGGTTTTGTTAGCGTTT
>CAZQUW010000297.1:0-7472 GCA_964596215.1 uncultured Planctomicrobium sp.
TTGCGAGGAATCCCGGGGCTGACGCCGCCGGGCTCGCCTACACAATTATTTCTGAATACCTACTTAGAACCAGTGGCCGGTGGTGAGGGGCGGAGTGCTCCGTGGCGCGCAGTGGAGAATATGGACGGCCGGGGCGGCCATCCTACGAGGGGATCAAGCGTGCAAAGGGAGCGAAGAGTGCGCGAGAATCTGACGCGTAATCTTGGTCCGTAAGATGGGCACTCCTGCCCGTCTGTTTTGGTGAGTCGAAAGCGGGAGACGGGCAAGAGTGCCCAACTTACGGCTGGTGTCTGGCCACCTCCTGACGGCGGATGTCAGGAGGTGAAAGCCCTAAGAGGTCAAAGAATTCGAAGAAGTCGCGCGGCAGTTTTTCGAGGGGATAAAGAGTACGAAGGGAGCGAAGAGAGCAAAGAGTTGCAGTTGTGCGCAGTGGGCGGCGACTCTGTAGCCTGACTCTCCGAGTCGGGTCGTTCGACGATGGAATACTCCCGACTCGGAGAGTCAGGCTACAGCTGAGAAGAAGTCAAAGAAGGCAAAGAAGACGACGGTGCTTTGCATGGCAGTGCGCACGTGTAATTCGCCGTTCTGCAAGGCACTGGCAGAGCCAGTGGCACCCAACTCTCTCTCTTGGACCGAGCACTGGCCTGGCATTTTGCTTGGCCAGGGGTGTGGAGTTGTCAATTTCGCGACAGTGAAAATCGTGGCGGCAGGGTTTTGAAGAAACAACAAACCTGGGGTGTCGCATTTTGTTCATGGGGCTCGATTGGGGGCCGCGGACGGGGCCGAAATGGATTGGCGGCGATCGGGACTGAAATCCGCTGCGTCAGGAATCTGAAAACTTTTAACCGCCGTTTGTGATGTTGGGTACGTGGTGTAACTGTTTTGGTAATATCCTGTTGGGGAGAGTCTGTGGGAATGGGATTTGATCGTTGGGAGGTTGATTGGCGATTCGACACGGGAGTGATTTGCGGAAAACCGCAGCACCTCGATGTGGTTTGGCACTCGCCTTGCTTTGAAAAAACTCCCATGATACGCCGTCGAATCGAGCTGGAAGAAGTGATTCGAACGGCTGGTCACGCGAAAGATTCGCGACGCTTGGAGAGCGTGACAACGAGTGTGTGCTGACTGTCGCGGGGAGGCTCAATGAGGGCCACGCACCAAGTTAGTCAGGTCGCAGTCAGTTGTCAGGCTTGAATAGAAGATGATCGAGAGTGCGAGATCCAAATCGTCAGTGTTTGCTGAATCGTTGAAAACCGGGCGTCCGTTAACTGCGTCATTTTCGACAGGGTTTGTGTCGAGTTGCGGGTCAGCGGTAGCGGCGGGGCGGAACTTGAGGAAACTCGAGAGTCGTGGACCTGGCTGATGTTTTCCGCGGTTCAGGTAGAGTTGACCCAGATAGTACGGGCGGTTTGGAGATCAAACTCTCTAGGGCAAAAAACCAGATACGAGGGTCACTCCAGCCGCTGTGGTTCAAAATTGCGTGCTAGAGTTGGCTGTGTTCCTGATGCTGGCTGATCACGCTGGACATTGGGAATACCGCGGTGAACAGCAAAACGGAAAGACGACCGGCCGCTGACCAGTGGCCGTGACAACTGACCTTGGTTGCTCCGCATGTCAGTGAAGCTGTGCAGGACGGACAGCGATCCGGATCACTCCCTTCCTCAGGGGGTGGTTTCAAACAGAAGTGTTCCCATTTCGCCGGCGAAGTCCGCCAGGCAACCACAGCAGATCAGACATTCGTCCACGCTCAGCGTGGGGTGACGAGGGGATTACGGAATCATGGGATTCATTAAACGATTTTTGAAGAATGTTTTTCGAGACGGCCAGCAGCACACCGGCCAGAGTAGTTTCGAAAACTTGTCGGAAGACCAGCTTGAAGCACACCTGCAGGTTGCGCGGTATGGCAATTTCACACTGACCGATGCGATCCGCCCGTCATTCGATCTGCAGGTTGTGCCCAAGGCTGGCTTCCGTCATGACGCTTACCGTGACTCAGAAACCGGCGTCCGGATTCCGGTGCTGATGGCTTCGGCCTCCAAGGAACAGGTCTTCGATCTGTTTCTGGACTTGCTGGAACCATTGGGATTTGAGGTCGACGTGGTGCTGGAAACCAGTCACGAAACAGATAAGAAGGGGCATGAAGATCTTTATCGCGAGCATATCGACCTGCCCGTATTAAAGAGTACCCTCTACGATTTTGAAGACATGCTGCTCGATGACGGTTGCACCGGCATCGCAGTCTTGAACCCGAACATTCCGCTGGAAGTGCAGTTTGATGAGCACAAGATGATCATCATGTACGGCCAGGATCTTTCGGAATTTGAAGCGATCCTCGCTGACGCCGGCCTGATGTGCCAGGAAGATTTGAAATTCATCACGGAGGCGGAGCACGTCCATTCCTCCAGTGACGAGTTTCAGCGTCGGTTCCAGCAGTTGCAGTATCGACTGGGGCTGGATGACGAATAAATCGTCGCGAGATCGAGTTGCTGACAAATGTGGGGCGGAGTGGAACTCGTCAGATTTCAAGCCAGAACTCTGGCGAGTTCTACTACGTCATGCTGCAGAAGGTTAATGTGACAGGTTGAGTGATTGCCCTGGAGACGGAGTCTGGGGCACTGCTTGCGAGAGTGTTTCGAACCTGAATTGGTTGCCGTCGAGCGGACAGTCGTTGGACCGCTGCCTGCCTAGTTATGACCGGCGGAATTTCTATAAGATTCCGTGTCCGGTTTATCAGATTCGATGCCGGTCTACCCGCCAGATGTCATTTCTCTATCATTGATTGAGTCGACGGCTGCGCGGAGGTCGGGATCAGGGAGTTGCCGATGCGAGTTTGCCAGTTATTATGCGTCGGCGGGGTGCTGATCTTATCAAGCTGCGCCAGTTGGCATCGGCCGGACACGGTGTATCGCGGACGAAAAGGTTCGACACCACCTGTGGCGACATCGCCCGATGAGGCACCGCTGTTTACGGCAGACGACGCGGATCCATTCAATGAGCCTCAGGAATTCGATCTGGAATCACCGACATTGACTCCGCCGGTGCAAAGCGTTTCACATCGTACCGGCTATCGCGGCGAACCCGAACGGGCTCGTCCCGTCCGGACCGAGCGCGTGGCACCTTATCCCCCCGGCATGGGATATATCGAGCTGCCACCGCCGCCCGATTTGAAATAGGTCATGTTGCACTCGGTCAGGGGGCCGGAAGGGCGGCAGCGTAGGAGACGTGGCGCGTGCCAGGGGAATGCATCACGGCCGCCACAACTTGCTCATTCGCGCCCGGATAAGTGTAGCCGCCGTTGATTCCCAGCGGCCAGCCACACGACCAGAAGGTCAGCAGCAGCCCGATCCACGCGACCATGAACGTCAACGAATAAGGCAGCATCAACGAAATCAACGTTCCGATACCAGTCTTCTTCACGTACCGCTGACAGTAAACCACGACCAGCGGGAAGTACGGCATCAAGGGAGTGATGATATTCATGCAGGAATCGCCGACGCGATACGCCGCCTGGGTGAGCTCGGGCGAAATCCCGACGCGCATGAGCATGGGCACAAAGATCGGTCCCAGCAGCGCCCATTTCGCCGATGCCGATCCGACGACCAGATCGAGAACCGCGCTGATCACAATAATGCCGATGATCGTCACTTGCGGCGGCAAATTCAGCGCCTGCAAGCCATCAGCACCTTTCACTGCCAGCAGCACGCCGACATTGGAGTCGCGGAAGGCCGCCGTAAATTGGGCCGCGAAGAAGGCCAGCACGAGGTAGTAATTCATGGCGCCCATCGACTTGATCATGCCGGCCACAATATCACGATGATTTTTTACCGTCCCCGACAGGTAACCATAGACGACCCCCGGAATCAGAAAGAACAGGAAGATCAACGGCACGATGGCCTGCATCAGCGGGGAATCGTGGTTGAACAGGAGGTGATGTTTGGGATCACGCAGAGGTGATGTTTCCGGCCAGGCCCCTGCCACCAGGATTCCGCCCGCAATCAACAGGGACACCAGGGCACCGCTCAATCCCCAGCGTTCCGCGGAGGTCAGCGGTTCGAGGCGTGGCTGGTTTGCGGCGTCGCCATCCAGTTCGACCCCCGCCAGGCGGGGCTCGACAACGCGGTCGGTGATCCACCATCCCACGAGAATGACCATCAATGCCGAAGCGCTGGTGAAGTAGTAATTGCAGAGCGGATTGACCATCCGCGTGGGGGCAATGATCTGCGCGGCAGATTGCGTGAACCCCTGGAGCAGCGGATCCAATGAAGAGGGGAGGATGCTGGCGCTGAATCCGCCTGACACTCCGGCAAATGCGGCGACAATTCCGAGCAGGGGATGGCGGCCGGCGGTGGCAAAAATAATGGCCCCCAATGGAATGACCAGCACGTAGCCCGTATCGCCGGCAGAATGGCTGAGGATGGCCACGAACAGCAACATCGGGGTCAGCAAGGCCCGCGGGGTGATGCTCAGGAGCGCTTTGATGAGTGCATTGACCAGTCCTGTGTGTTCAGCCACCCCCACTCCCAGCAGCGCGACGAGCACCACCCCCAGCGGCGGAAACTCGACAAATGTTTTCACGATCTTGCTCAGGAACGAAGTCAGAGCTTTACCTTCCAACTGGTTCACGACCCGGATCGGCTGGGGCTCGGCCAGCTTCCCGTGGGCGTCGACCGTCATCGTTCGCGGGTCAATTTCGCTGAATTGAATACTCGACAGGTACCAGGATGCACCCCAGGTGATCAAGAGGGCCCAGACAAACAGCAACGCGGGGTCGGGTAACCGATTTCCGGCCCACTCGACGGCATCCAGAAACCTTTGAACGGACGAACGAGCGACCTGCGGGGGAGCGTTGCTCATGGAAAATGGGCTCCAGGTAAAAGATCAGCAGTCGGCGAACGGAGGTCGCATCATACAGAAACGAAGGTATCAGCGCAATACGGACGCACTGCGGAGGCGACCTGAGTTGAGCCGTTACTTGCTCGGCAAACGCACGATCCCGTCCCAGCCTGCGGGTGGTTGCCGATTGTGCTGGGCGATGAGTACGGCCAGGAAATCTTGAGCTTTGTCGCTGGCCGGTAGCATATGGAGTGCTTCGTACGCCGCTTCCCAGCGACCGGCAATAAAATGATCGACCGCGGCTTCGTACGTGGCCAGGTGATTGTCGGACAGGGTCTTGTCGATGGCGACTGGTGGCACCAGTTCGGTGACGACGAGAGGTGTTTCCATGCCAAACGGTAAGACGCGCGCCAACTGTCGGACGCGGCCGTCGTCTCGCGACAATTTATCGCGAACCATGGCGGCCACCGTTTCGTCTAACAGGATGGGAACCCGCATCTGCCGGGTCATCCCTTCCAGTCGACTGGCGAGGTTGACTGCCGGGCCGAACACGGTGACTTTTACGAGTTCGTTCGTGCCGATTTTACCCGCCACGGCGCGGCCGTTGGCGATCCCAATTCCCATTTGAAAATTGGCCAGGGGGTGATCGGGTTGCTCATTCAACGCTTCAAAATCGGCTCGAATGGCGAGCGCGGCGCGGCAGGCGTCGAGTGGACCATCGGGGGCATCCACTGGCCAGCCCCAGAAGCCCATTGCCGCGTCTCCGAGAAAATCGCCGATACCGCCACCATAGGCCAGAATGTGCTTCGTCATGATGCCCATCGCCTGGCTGACGCGGTCGAGGAGCCCCAGCAGGTCCCGGCGCGCTCCCTCGGCCTGCTTACTGAAGCCCCGCAGATCGCAAAACAGGATGGTGACATCCGCTTCGCGAGGGGCCAGCAGTCCTGTGTCGAGGTTTTCTCCAACGGCGGCCAGCACGGCGGGGGCGAAGAATTGACGCAGGCCAGACTGTTGACGTTCCAGCTGCCGCAGACGTCGAACCGAGCTGACGATTTCCGAAACCAGTTCGGCAAACTTCACGTCGGCTTCCAGATTCATCACCGTGGAGCTTAAGTTTTCCGCAGCGCCTAATGTCCGGGGACGTTCCCCGGTAAGGTACAGGCCCCAACCTTCCGTGGCTGAACCGAGTACTGGGGTGCAGAACGCCCAGTCGGAATTGGCGGCCAGAGTATAATTTGACGATTGGGCAGTCGCATGCTCCCACACGTGCAGCACACTTTGCTGGCGGACCGCGATGGCTTCTCGAACCAGCCGAGTACTGGGATGCAATTCGCCCGCAGTCTCGCGCCGGCGGTCCCAATGCAGGACTTTCAACTCGTTTCCCTGCCAGCTGACAATCGCGGCAGCTTCCGCCAATACGATTCCCGCGAGCAGCAGGTTTACCAGACGCGACAGCAATTCAGAGTCCGTGCGTGCCCCCCAGATGACTTCCGGCAGATTCGACAGAACCTCGATCCGCTTGTCGGCATCGCGAAATCGTACGCCTTGCAAGGCTTGACGGCTGAATGTGACCTCATCGACGGGCGAGGCCACGGGCGTGGATGCCGACCACTCGGCACTTTCCAACTGAAAACTGGTCTCTCCAATGACGAAATGCTCGCCCGGAGCGAGCTCACACGTTTGAACATCCTGACCCCCGAAACAGATCGGATTGCGAACTTCGGGAAGCGACTGCACAAGCAGGTGATTGTTTATCAGTGTCAAGCGCGCGTGCCGGCGAGAAATCCTGGGGTCCCATGGGACGACGAGGATTCCTTCGTGGTCGCGTCCAAGAATATAAGACTCATCAGGTTGTAAGCGAATTCGCCACCGCTGTCGGGGTTCCCGACCTACGGCAATCAAGTCCATCACCGGCGAAACTCCTTATAAACGCTAACAAAACCTCAGCGTCAGTTCAGAATCGCTAGAAGTACCCGCGGTTCTGAACTTCCCACAACCGGTTCTGTCAGGGGCTCTTACTCAATTTTTCTCAATCGGAGACTGCTGAGACCGACTGCAAAATCAAATGAGCAGCAGTTTCAGGCACCATCATGCTCAGGACCATCTATCGTGGCGGCCGGCTCATCGCAATGTCCGGGACATCCTTATCAGCCATGCAGCATCAGCCATGCAGTCGTATCACATCACGCGCCCAGAATGTCGCGGGCCGCGGCAATTTGAACAAGGTCAGACATTGTCGAGCGACCATGACGTCAATCCCAATACTTCTCACAAAATTGAATAAAAAGCCGCCTTCTGGTTGCCTTAAGGCCCCCATGTTTCCTGTGTTAACTCTTTGGGAGCATGTCAGTTCAGCATATCCGTCATGCTCGGCACAAACTGCAGACTCTGAACGGGATTTCTCCAAGTGGATTATCCACTACAACCGATACTCCGGGTACATCGCGTCATTTCGTTTCACCTGATATCCCTTCCGCAGCTCAGCGGCAGGCGGTTGAAAGTGTGGCGAGGTGACATTGGGTTCTGCGGAGTGTATCGCACGAATCGCTGGAAAGAACACCACGCCGGGTCACTGTGTTAGCAGTTTCGCCGCGTGTCGTACCAGGGAAGAACGCTATGGCAAGCAGGAAATGGCTCAG
>CAZQUW010000298.1:0-7456 GCA_964596215.1 uncultured Planctomicrobium sp.
TGCAGCAGGAAGATTTCGCCGATCATGAACTGGGCCTTGGCGGCGGTTTCTGTGCGTCGACCGTTGGGATCTTCCACGATGCGCTGGAACGTGGCGATCGCTTCCGGGAATTTTGCCTGTGCTTTCAAGGACCGGCCGGCAATCTCATCCAGGATGTAGAGCACCGGCAGGTCGGGTTTCCACTCACGGCAGGCGGTCACTGTCGCGGCGACTTCGTCGTATTGTTGTTCGCGATTATGAGCTTCCGCCAGCAGTACCCACGCCTGTCCAAACCAGGCCTCCTTGGACACCATGGCATTGTCTTTCTGGGCCACGACCGTCTTCAAACGCTCGATGGCTTTGGTGTTCTCTTTGAGATTCAAATCGGCTTCTGCCCAGTGCATCTCGGCGAACCAGCGGTACTTGGATTCCGGGAAACGCGTCGTCAGGGCTTCCGCCTGGGCTCGGACATCGGCCCAGTCCTGCTTCTCGACGGCAATGCCGATCAACTGATACAGCGACGTCTGCTGCACGACCTCGTCGGCCTTGGGATTCTTCTCCAGGGCCTGGAATTTTTCACGGGCGGCGTCCAGCTTGCCGGAGACCAGATCACTCTCCGCGAGGCTCAGGCCGGCATTGTCAGCCAGATCACTGTCGGGGACATCCTTGATCAGCCGGGCGAAGACTTCATCCGAGCGGGCATAGTCCTTCCCCTCGTAATTCGACAGGGCCCATTCGTTCAAGATCTTGTCGAGATGATCGGGCTTCGGGAATTTTTCCAGGACGGCAGCGTAGGCTTTGTCGGCCTCGGGGTACTGCATGGCATCCCGTCGCAGCCGGGCCGCTTCCAGGCCTGCCAGATATCCGAACTTCGAAGTGCTGAACTTCTGCAGGGCCGCCTCGAAGACCGGAATCGCTTCTGCCGGCTGCGCATCATTCTGGAAGGCCTTCCCCTGCATGAATGCCGCTTCGGCAGCGTCTTTGTGGTCGGGAAAGTCGGTCGCAATCTGGCCGAACAATTTGCCGGCTGCGGGGTATTGCTTGGTCTGGTAGAGAGACCAGGCCTGCCCTGATAACCCCGGCACGAAGAACTTCGATGTCTTCCCCTTGGCGGCCAGCGTTCCAAACAATTGGCCCGACCATTCCCAATCGTCATTCGAGTAGGCGACCTCAGCGACTTCATACAGGCACTTGTCGAGCTCCGGGCTTTCGGGAAAGTTCTTCTGCAGGGTTTCGACGTCCGCCTTGGCCTTGTCTTTCAAGCCGCTATGGGCCGCGGCGAGAGCCCGTACTGCCAGGGCCTGATCGGCTTCCTTGGCCATCGGCGCTTTCGTCAGGAACTGCGATGCGGAAGTCATGGCGGCACCATACAGTTCCTTCTGGGCATTGACGACCGTTTCCTTATTGGCCAGCGACAGTTGTGCGGCCCCACGCAACAGGAAGACCCCCGCGAAGGTCTGGGCCTGCGGTTCGGTGTCCACGTGCTGCGCGAGCGTCTCGGTCGCGGCCAGCGCTTCGACTGGTTGACCCAGTTCCAGCAGGGCGAACCCGGTGTAGTAGCGGGCCCAGTTCTTGGTGGTCTCGTTGGCGTCACCTTTCAACACGCGATCGAAGAACGGCAACGCTGCGGCCGTCTGATTTTTCATCAGTTGCAACCGGCCGCTCAAGAGCTCCTGCTGCCACTTTAAGGGGCTGTCCGCGAATGACTGATTAAACTGGCCGAGCAGTTTTTCGGCGGTGTCAATCTCGCCCGATTCAAAGGCGGCCAGGGTCGCCAGATGGAGTGCGTCGTCGGCCCGTTCACTCTTGGGAAAGCGTTTCAGGAATTCCAGGAACAACTTCTGGGCTGCGGCCTGATTTCCCAGGTGCTGCTCGGCATCCGCCAGTTGGAACAGGATGTTCTCTGCGAGCGGATGCGCTTCATGCCTGGCGTACAGGTCCTTGAAGAGCGTGACCGCGTCGGGATACTTCCCAAGGCCACTCAGGCACCGGCCGCGCCAATAGCCCGCTTCCACAACTTGCTTGGGATCCTTTTCGGCAATGGCAAACTGCTCTGCGGCCTGCTCATACTGGTTGACCTCGAACAGCGAAAATCCATGATTCAACCGTGCGATGGGGGTCAGCGGGCTGTTCGGAAATGCCTGTTCGAGTTTCGCGAACGCGGCGGCGGCTTTGTCGAACTGATCGAGATCGTAGAGGCGATTGCCGAGATTCAGCTGGGCTTCCGGGGCCCGTTCGCTGTCGGTCCGGGCCGCCAGTCGCGTGTAGATATCGACGGCCGGCTGGTACTGCTTCTGGACCTCGTAACACTTGGCGATGCCGAATTCACAATCTTCGGCCATCGCTCCCGCCGGGAATTTTTTTAAGGCCTCTTGAAATGTCTTCAGTGCGACATCCGCTTTATTAAGGCGCAGCTGGACGTCTGCCAGGTACGGCAAAGCCCGTTCGACGAGGGGATCTTCCGGGTACTTCGTGATAAACGTCGTCAGCTCGGGTTCGGCCCGGGCAAAGTCATCCAGCAGATAGCTGGACTCGGCGATCCGGTAGATGGCGTGCCCCACATTGCGGCTCATGGGAGCTTCCTGCAGGAAGATCCGCAGCGTATCCCGAGCCGCCTTGTAGTCGCCGGTATTCACATGAGCCAGCCCGAGAAAGAAGCGGGCGGTCGCCACGCGGGGGCTGTTGGGGTACTGCTTGATAAATTTCTGAAACGCGTCGGCAGCCAGATCCCAACGTTCTTTTTTATAGAAGCCCGCTGCCAGCTGGTATGCATCGTCCGACGCCTCGGCCTGGACCACCGTCGGCCAGGCCCCGGCCAGCAGGCACATCAACAGACTACACAATCCGACCCGCACTTTATGGGACAGGATTGAGGAACGGCAGCGACTGGGGAGGGAACGCAGTAGATGGATCGGTGACACGGTCGGCAGCCTCGGGGTTCAGGCGGAAATCGCAGCGACTCCAGAGCACCAGGAGCGCTGGCTTGACGCATTTTCACACGCCGCCACATGGTACCCCCGGGAGAAGCTGACCGGCAAGCGGAGATGAGGGGGCGGAAATGTCGAAGGGTTTAAATCTGCCTGACGATCAAGGACGATTGGCGGCTCGATGAGGATCCAGAGAACAAGTTCTGCGCTGCCGGACTCGCCGCGCGCGGGTGTCCTCCGCCCGGAGTCATTCCCTCCCCCTTCCCTTGATTCATTGCTTCCGCGTGGGTAATTTCATTTAAGCAGCGATTTATCATTGGCTTGCATCAGCCGGGTGTCGTTCGCGCCTGTGTTTCCTGCCAGTTTGCCCCAGTTGCTCCAGACAACTTGATTCACCACGGGAGAACTCCATGTCATTACGCCCAATCCATGCCGGACTATTGCTCTGTGTTTGCGGAGCCCTGATTGGTGGTTCGCTGCTGGTCGCCGAGGATACCGCCGCCAAGGCGGAAGAAGGATTTGTGTCACTGTTCAACGGCAAAGACATGACCGGCTGGGTGGGCAACACCAAGGGCTACTACGCGGATGGCAAGGGCAGTATCGTCTGCGATCCCAAGAAGGCTGGCGGCAACGTCTACACTGAAAAAGAATACGGTAACTTCATACTGCGATTCGACTTCAAGCTCTCTCCCGGTGCCAACAACGGACTGGGGATTCGTGCTCCGCTGACTGGCGACGCGGCTTATGTCGGGATGGAGCTGCAGATCCTGGATGACACCGCCGAGAAGTACAAAGGCATTCAGCCCTGGCAGCGTCATGGTTCGATCTATGGCATCGCCGCCGCCAAGACGGGACATCTGAAGCCTGTCGGAGAATGGAATTCGCAAGAAGTCATTGCTGACGGCCGTCATATCACCGTCAAGCTCAATGGCACGACGATCGTCGATGTCGAGAACCTCGATACCGTCGAAACCCCGCATCCGCGCGAACAGCATCCCGGCCTGAAGAACGAAAAGGGCCACATCGGCTTCCTGGGCCATGGCGATCCGCTGGAGTTCCGCAACATTCGCATCAAGGAATTGCCGGCCAAGGCCGCAGCCGCCAAGTAGGTACCCGCCGAGAAGCCTGCAGGGCTTCCTGCGATTCGATCACAACAGCCCGGCGACCCGTTTCGCCGGGCTGTTGTTTTTTGCGGGCTGGGCCTGCCTGCCCTGCGTTAGAGCAGCCGGACTTCCCCCCCCCCTCATCTGCTCGGGATCGTCTGGCGCCGGGTTTCCCGAGACTCTCAATTCCGCTACAGTGGGGCCACCAACGCTCGTAGAATCAGGCTGCGCGGGATGATTGCGGCAATTTGCCGGAATCCTGAGGGGAAATTCGGACTTTCATGATCCCTCGGGAGCGGTGCTGCGTTGATGCTGGATGTGGGTTTTCCTTGGGACGCTGCGTTGGGCCGGAATGAGGAGGCGTGAGTATGACGTATTTCAGTCGGCTCACAGAAATTGTGACCTGTAATTTGAATAACCTGCTGGCGGAAGCCGCGGATCCTGCTGTCGCGATCCGTGAAATCATCCAGGAAATGGAAGAGGGTGTCGGGGGCGCGCGTCGCAGCTGTCAGACGGCGGCGACGAACGAGCAGCGCCTGTCGACCGAGATGGATGGGCACCGCACGCAAATTTCCTTCTGGACCGCCAAGGCCCGCGAAGAACTGGGCCGGAACAACGAAGTCGCGGCGCGTGAGGCCCTGTTGCGGAAACGCGAGATCGAGGATTTGCTGGCCGCGTTGCAGCAACAATTGCAGGCGGCTGCCGCGACCCGGGAACAATTGCAGACAACATTGCGGGCACTCGAAGCCCGCCTGGCCGATGCCCGCCGCAAAGAGCACGAACTGGCGGCGACGACAGCGCTGCAGGACACCGCAGTCCTGGACCAGCAGTCGACCGCCATGGGCTCGAGTCCGCGACGCGCCGATCTGGATGTCCCGGTCGACCGGCAGCGGGCCGCCCAGATCGAAGACGATCTGGAAGCCTTGCGACGCGAACTGCAGCAGTAGGGATGACTCGGGTGGGGACAAAGACTGCGGCCGCGGGAAGTGTGAAGCTCCTGCCGGCCGCATTGTGATAAGATTCCAGGCTGATAAAATTCGGTGCGCCGCCAGGCCGCCCACACGGGCATCAACAGATTGACGGACGGTGAGTGTGACAATCGAGACGGTTCCCACGCGGGATGGATTTGCGGACGAGTACCCCTTCGCATCGCACTACGTCGATGTGGATGGTGCCCGCATGCACTATATCGACGAGGGTGCCGGTGAAACGCTGCTTTGCGTGCATGGCAACCCGACCTGGAGCTTCGCCTGGCGGAACTTTGTGAAGCATCTCTCCTCGTCCTATCGCGTGATCGCGGTGGACCATATTGGCTGTGGGTTTTCCGATAAACCGCAGGAATATCCCTACACGCTGCGGCAGCATATCAACAATCTCGAACGCCTGCTGCAGGCCCTTGATCTGCAGAAAATCACGCTGATTGCGCACGATTGGGGCGGCGCGATCGGCATGGGGGCGGCAGGCGAGATGGCCTACCGGTTCTCCCGGTTTGTTCTGTGCAACACGGCTGCGTTCCGGTCACGGCGGATCCCCTTTCGCATCTCGGTCTGCCGCTGGCCGGTTTGGGGAGCCATCGGCGTGCGGGGTTTCAATCTGTTCTCGCGCGCGGCCTTAACGATGGCTGTGTCGCATCACGAACGGATGACCCCGGCCGTTCGTGCCGGGTATGTCGCTCCTTATAACAATTGGGCCAATCGGGTTGCGGTCCATCGCTTCGTGCAGGATATTCCCCTGCGGCCCAGCCACCCCACTTACGAAACGCTGACTCAGGTCGAAGAGGGATTGCAGCAGTTCCAGCACCATCCGATGCTGCTCGCCTGGGGTGAGCGGGACTGGTGCTTCACCCCCAAGTTCCGCGAAGAATTCCAACAACGGTTCCCCGAGGCGGAGGTCTTTCCGATCGCTGATGCCGGGCATTACGTCTTTGAAGATGCCCCAGAACGCTTGATCCCCAGGGTGCGCGAGTTCCTGCAGAAGCACCCGTTGTAAGCGTTGGGTTAGTGACGCCATACGAGCTCGGGGCGCCCGCGAGTGCCTCAGGCTGTGCCCACGCCTGAGGAAATTCACTCGAAAACGCAACGAGCTTGTCGCGGAAGTTTGGTTATTTCGCCACTGCAGGCCCGAGCAATTCTCGCACCTTGCCGATGATCTTGTCTTCGACATCGGAGGCAAACGGGCCGGGTAACGAGCCCCATAACATGGCGCCACCCGCTTCGTACCCCCCCTCCTGCAGGACTCGCAGCGACGGGACATACCCGAAGACATCGTTCGAATAACCTGCGACGGCCACGTTCAAGGGAGCCAGTTCCCGCTCGAGCCGCAGGGAATAGTCCACGACCACTTCGCCGGCGAGAGCAATCACGGTCCAGTCCTGGCCAAACTGCACGACTTGCACGGGATAATCGTAGGTCGATCGAATTTTGCCGGTCTCCTTGAGTTCTTTCAGCAGCCGGCGCGCGTGGCCACTGGCAGGCACCGCAGTTCCGGCGGCCAGCTTTTCCAACTCGGCCGGAGACGGCGGAGGGGCGAAGTTGAGTTGCACTTCGTCGTACTTCAATCGCAACGGTCCTGAGACCGGTTTGGGGACGGTATCCAGCGCCGCATCGACAGCCGTCGCCAATGCCCGACCGTGGTAGTGCAAGTATTCCACTTTGCTGCGGGGGTAGGGATTCTGATCACCGCCGCAACCAGTAAAGAACATGGCCGTGACCCCCGCGTGGGCCTCTTCAAGGTACTGCTGCGCAAATCCGGCATAGTCGCCGCTGAATTGATTGAAGCCCATTGTGGTATTGTGGCAGGCATAGCCAAACAGGACGGCTCGCAGCTTGCCCTCGGGAGTTGTGATGCGCAACACCGGCACGTTGTGATTGACGGGACCATCGGAGTGTGGACTGTTGGTGAATCCCTGAACTGTGGGACGGCGACGATTCATGGCAAATCCGCAGCGCGCATGGAGATAATCCAGGTTCGCGGGACTTAGTTCCTTCAACGACTGACCGATCAACTCCAGGAGCTGCTGATGCAGTTTGGCTGAGTAATCCAACGCGAGCTGCATACGTTGTTCAACTTCCGCCGGCGGCCCTTCCAGTGGAATCCGCGACATGCGCAATTCCGGACCACAGTGGGTATGCGAGGCATTTAACCACAGCCCCTCGCGCGGGAGCTGGTATTTCTCTTTGACTTCGGCTTCCAGTTGATTGCGCAGGTCACGCGGGATACCGATGAGGTCGGTAGTCACAATGACGATCCGCTGGCCCTGGTCGTCCTGAATCGCCATGGCCTTGGCGAACAGATCTCCGACGACGCCTTCTGAAGGACCTTTACGTCCCGCATACCCCGCCATCCACATCGGCTTTTCGGGAGTAATTTTGACGGTGGCGACACCGACCTGCCATTTGGTCTCGGCCTTCGCGGTGGAGGTGCAGCACAGGACGATTAGGAGCGCTA
>CAZQUW010000299.1:0-7372 GCA_964596215.1 uncultured Planctomicrobium sp.
TTGGTCTGCGAGGCATTTTTCTGTAGCACCGGGGATTCGGCCTGGCGAGTTGCAGAAATGTCGATTTGCGCGGCGGTACGCTGCCGGCCTGCGTGACCATACGTTAGGCACGGAAATCGTGTGCGAAATGACGCTGCTGCCGCATCAAAGGTAAGAACTGGGGTGCCAGTGCTTTGCCGGACAGCGAAACGAAATGCGGCACTGGCAGAGCCAGTAGCACCCGACCCCAAGTTTTCTCTGTGACCAGGCACACGTCACCAGTCTGCACGGACATGATGTGTGTGCCATTGAGTGGTTGGCAGGGGACGGACGGGCCGGGAGACCCGTCCCACGACAGCGCAAGTACTAACTTCCAGGCACCCGACCCGAACGGAATTTGTGACGCCAGCGGAGATTTCCATGAGATATATTCTGTGTCTGAGACTGGGATTGCTGGTCGGATTTGCAGCCAGCAGCTTTGCTCTGTCCGCAGCTCCACCCGGGGCGGCCGGCACGGCGACTGAGGTCCCCCCGAACGCGCCTCGCCAACCCGGAGATCCGGACGGTCGGGGAGGCCGAGGTCCCGGACGCGGTGGATTTGCCGGTCCGGGCGGACCCGGTGGCCCCGGCGGATTCATGGGGCAGGAACTGACCCTCGTCAAGCAGTTCGATCAGAACGGCAATGGTCGCCTCGAACAGGCGGAACGCCAGGCAGCTCGTGCCTTTCTGAAGACCCAGCCGGCGCGCGGACCCGGTGGGCCGGGTGGTCGCGGCGGTCCTGGGGGACGGGGGTTTGATCCGGCCAGCTTCATGGCCCAGCCGTTGCTGCAGGCGCTGGACGCCAATCAGGATGGCAAGCTGAACGCTAAAGAAGTGTCGGCAGGTGTCAAGAAATTCGTGACCGCAGCGGACCCTGCCAAGAATCGCGCGCTGGATCAATCGCAAATCGCCGCCACCTTGAATCGGATCATGCCGCCCCCACCGATGTTTGGTGGACCGGGTGGTGGGCCGGGTGGGTTTGGCGGACCACAAGGGGGGCCTCCGCGCCGCGGTCCGGATCGTCCTGCCGGCGGCCGGCCGGGTGGCTTGGGTGTGGGGCCGATGGCGTTTGGTCCCGGCAACATGCTGGCCGGGGCCATCATTCAACGGGCCGATACAAATCAGGATGGCAAGCTCACCACCGAGGAACTGCAGTCGGCGAGTCAGTCGATATTTAAAGAAGTCGACAAGGATCAGAATGGGCTGCTCGCGGAAGCCGAAGTCATGGCGGGGCTCGGTGTGCTGCTTCCGGCTGGTCCGGGTGGATTTGGCCCGCCTGGCGGATTTGGAGCACGGGAGAAAGGAACTCCCGGACCGAAGGTCTCTGCAGCGGACGTCAAAAGTTATGGTGAGGAACCGCTCTACGACCCCCACGTCCTAAGAACCTTGTTCTTCGAATTCGAAGCTGCCGACTGGGAGGCCGAGCTGTCCGAGTTTCATAATACCGATGTCGAAGTGCCCGCCAAGTTGACAGTGGACGGCCAGCAGTACCCCCACGTGGGCCTCGCCTTTCGCGGCATGTCATCGTATGGCATGGTGCCCGCTGGATCGAAGCGGTCGCTCAACGTCTCCATTGACTTCGCAGATGATAAGCAGCGCCTGCTGGGCTATAAAACACTCAACTTGCTGAACTCTCACGAGGATCCTTCATTCCTGAGTACGGTCCTCTATTCGCAGATTGCCAGAAAGCATATTCCGGCTCCCAGGGCGAACTTTGTGAAAGTGGTTATTAATGGTGAGAGCTGGGGCATCTATGTGAATGTGCAACAGTTCAATAAGGAATTCCTGGCCGAAAACTATCCGAGCACAAAGGGGACTCGGTGGAAAGTTCGTGGCAGCCCGGCGGGTGGCGGGGGACTGGAGTACCTGGGTGACGATCTGGAAAACTATCGGCATCGTTATCAGATGAAGTCAGACGACAGTGACAAGGCCTGGAAGGAACTCGTGGTCCTTTGCAAGACGTTAAACGAAACCCCTGCTGATGAGCTGGAAGCGGCGTTGAAACCGATTCTGGACATCGACCAGACCTTGTGGTTTCTGGCATTGGACGTGGCGTTGATTAACAATGATGGCTATTGGGTGCGGGCCAGCGATTACAGCCTGTTTCGCGATGTGCGGGGGCAGTTCCACCTCATTCCGCACGACATGAACGAAGCCTTTCACGGTGCGATGATGTTCGGCCGCGGTCCAGGTGGACCGCCGGGCATGGGGCCGGGGCGCGGCCCGGGTGGTCGCGGCCGTACCGGGGGCGCGGGTCTGGAGCTCGATCCGCTGATCGGACTGGATGATCCCGCCAAGCCGCTGCGCAGCAAGCTGCTCGCCGTACCCGAACTCCAGGCACGTTACTTGAAACACGTAAGGACGATCGCTCAGGCTGACTTGAACTGGGAGCAGCTGCAGCCGGTGATCCGCCAGTACCGGGAGCTCATCGGAAACGAGATTCAAGCCGACACGCGGAAGTTAACCTCGTTTGCGGAATTTGAAGCGGCGCTCAGCGATCAGGCCGAGCCCCCGGCACCTGCGGAGGGCGCCGCCGGGAAAGCCTGCGGAGCTTTGTCGAACAACGACGAGCTTACCTGCTGAAGGCGACTCAATCTGTCGCGGATTAATGGACGCAAGTACCAAACGTGTCCTGGTGCCTGACTGGTTGAGGGAGTCTTCCCAATGCCACGGCACTGATCTCCTCAGCACGACGCGAACTTTCCTGTGCACCGCATGTGGCGCGGAACTTTCAATAGAAGCGAACTGACATGTCTCATGAAGCGAACAGTTTAGAACCGTACCGTGACGCTGACCGTGGCTTGCAGTCAGCGGCTTCATCGGCGGTATCGCCAGCCGACGATACGAGCCCTGTCGCGCGGGGAGCAACACCCCCGCTGTGCGTCGACCGAGGTGCCTATGAGATCAAATTCCTGCTGAGTGAACCGCAGAGCCAGGCGGTGCGGGAATGGGCCCGGGCTCATTTGCTGCCTGACCCGCACTCGACAGCAGATACCGGTTTTGGCTATGCGGTCAACAGCCTCTATCTGGATACTCCGCAGTTCGACGTCTTTCATCGCAGTGAGCGTTACCGGCAGCGGAAGTTTCGAATTCGGCGTTATGGCAGCGAAGCGGTTGTCTGGCTGGAATTGAAACGAAAAACGAACGGACGTGTGCAGAAGCGACGAACCCCCATTGCCGAGGGGAATCTGGAAGCCAATTTCATATCGCCGGCAGACCCGGACTGGGAGGGAAACTGGTTTCGCAGGCGCGTGCACGACTGGGGCTTACGTCCGGTCTGCCAGGTGAGTTATGAACGGTTTGCCTGTGTGGGGACATCGTTATACGGCCCCATCCGCTTGACGATCGACTCGCAACTGAGTTGCCTGCCGGCGGCTGGCTGGACAGTCCCCTCGCAGCAGCGTGCAGCGAGCCTGTTACTGCCGAACCAGCACATTCTGGAAATGAAGTTCCGGGAGACAATTCCGAATTCGTTTCGCGATTTGATCGGGGCGCTGCGACTCGATCTCGCAACGTTTTCCAAGTACCGGCAAAGTGTCGAGACTTGCGTGACGCTGGAACGCCTGATGGGCGATGCTTAGATCAGCGCACCTTGCGACGGCAAATGCACAGGGTGTTCGGGCCTTGATCAGTGGTAGTTGCTTCTAGGTCAAATGGCATAGTTCGCCTGAAGGGACAGGACTTGCGCCGTATCCCTGCCATCCGGATCTTCCGCGCTGTCCAGTGATCCACCTGGCACCCCGGACCCTTTTTCAAAAATCTGCGGAAGTCCACAATATAGAATATCTATATTTGTGCATGTGGCGATGGGTCGAGTGCCTGTCTCAGTAAGGACCGGCTGTGATGCTGGTTGCGCTGCGACCGTTGGCGGTCGGATGGGCAGTTCTGTCTTGTTGCGACCGCTGGTATCGCGAGGCACCCGCGGGCCGGCAGAATCGGCATCGTTTCCGCGGTGCCGATCACCTTGTCTGGCCATTTGATGACGTATACTATTCGCAGCGGCTTTCCGAGGTGCTTCGTCGAGCCCGAATTGTCCGCAGGCCGACGATTCCATCAATCTCTCTCTCCACTGATCTGGAGAGCTTTCCTGTGGTGTGTATTCCGCGGCGTCGTTATTTATCGAGTCGCAGTTGATGTTTTCTATACTGGGCCCAAGGTGAGGAAGCAATGAGTTCTCTGTGTCGTTCCGGTCGCGTGTCTCGACGAGGTTTTACCTTGATCGAGTTGCTGGTGGTGATTGCGATTATTGCCGTGTTGATCGCGCTGTTGCTGCCTGCTGTTCAGCAGGCTCGTGAAGCGGCCCGCCGCTCGCAGTGCAACAATAATTTCAAGCAACTGGGACTGGCCCTGCACAACTATCACGATACTTACAATGTGTTGCCGTTTGGTTGCCGAAGTACGGGTTGGGGCATGTCATTCTGGATTTCCATCCTGCCGTACATTGATCAGGCGCCGTTGTACAACCAGATTAATATGGTTGGTGCACCGGGCTTCCCGGCTGCAGGTTATAACTATGTGTTGTTGGAAAACATCGTTCCGCCGGTCGGCGCCTGCCCCTCGAGTCCCGTTCCGACCACGACTCCGGTCGGTGTGCCGGGTGGTACCAGGCAATACTTCTGTGCGTCGTATGTGGGCATTGCCGGCACCGCGTCGGCTCCGGCTGGCGTCAACACCTATTCCGAGGTGGGGCAGCATGGAATCGTCTCCAGCGGGGGGACCATGGTCCCGAATGGCAAAGTGAATTTCCGCGACATGACCGACGGCACATCCAATACGGCGATGCTGGGCGAACAATCTGACTGGGGCAAGGTCAACGGTACCAATACAGACATCCGCAGCGGCCTGGCCCATTCCAGCTGGATGGGTTGCAATGTGAATGGTATCCCTGGAAATGGCGCCTGGACCGGTCAGGATAGCCGAGCCTGGGCGGTTACGACCGTGCGCTATGCGATTGGCACCAAGGATATGACCGGTGGCGCCTATGGCAACATCTGGGCTCAAAGCAATGGGACTCAGACCGATATGGGTAACAATAAGCCCATTCAATCAGCTCACGCAGGGGGGGCCTTTGTGCTCCTCAGTGACGGCCACACGAAGTTCTTGTCCTCGTCCATCGACTTCAATGCGATCCTCGTTCCGCTGTGCTTGAAATCAGACGGATTAGTGTTGGGCGACTACTAACCTGAGGTGGCTACTAACGTTGGGTGACTACGAACAATAAATACGTGCGGATTCCTCAAGGAGTGCCGCACATCGTAATTGAGTATGATGCATCCCCAGGGCCCAGTGCGCTGGGGATGCTTTTTGTTGGAGCGACCGGGAACTCGGTGAGTGTTGTCTTCCGCACAGCGTTCATGCGGCAACGTTCGCCAGGTTGGATCAATAGAGGAACACCAGCGATGTGGACTCGAGTTTGCACTGTTCTGTTAGCCCAAATCTTGTGCATGTTGACGATCGGGCTTGCGGAGGATCCGAAGACCTCCAACGCGCCGGCCAAGGACCTGCAGGTGGGCAGTCTGCACGTGTCGAAAGTCTTGTACCTGGGAAACAGCATTACGCTGCACGGCCCGGCTCCGAAGATTGGCTGGACCCTCAACTGTGGCATGGCCGCATCGGCCCCGGAGAAAGACTATGTGCATCTCCTGACGGCAAAACTGGCCAAGGCCGCCGGGGGTGAACCGCAGATCATGGTCAAGAACATTGCCGATTTCGAGCGGCAGTTTGAAACGTATGATCTGGAGGCCGGTCTCAAGGCGGAACTCGCCTTCGAACCGCAGCTCGTCATCATCGCCATCGGTGAAAACGTTCCGGCACTGGCCACAGACGAAGCCCGGTCGAAGTATCAGGCCGCATTTGCCAGGCTGCTCGGCACACTGAAAAAGCACGGCAATCCGGTGATCGTTGCCCGCAGTTCATTCTGGGCCGATCCCGCCAAGGACAACGGCATGGAGCAGGCCTCCAGCGCAGCCGGTGCCGTCTTCCTGAAGATTGGCGACCTCGGCAAGAATCGCGAGAACTACGCGACTTCAGAACGCAAGTTTGAAAACGCGGCCGTGGGCAATCATCCCGGCGACAAGGGGATGCAGGCCATTGCCGACGCTCTCTGGACGGCCATTGAAAAGCGGGCCGCCGTTAAGCCTTAGGCGACACCAATTGAGCCCCGCGTGCCATGTCCTCCGGGGCTCTCACTTCTTGACAGGTCAGCGCACCATCCGTCCCGGTGCCCGTAGCATTATTGCCCGATGGGGAATTGTTGCGTGGCACTGAGTTGGATGTGCGGTCCGTCCGACGTCGGGGCAGGGCGGTAACGTGAAACGGGAGCCGAACTCGGGGGCGTCAGGTTGTGCGGTGAAGCAGGATTCACAGGGGTATAGCCGACCTGGGTGATCTCTGACACCGACCCGCTCCGCTGCGGGATCGCGGTACTGGCCCCCTCCATCATGTCGGGTGGAGGTGGCAGTTCTTCGTAGCCGCTGTGCGGAGGCGTTGCCGGCCGCACTTGCGGGCTCGAACTCGAGGCCGGCGTCACGGTGGGCCGACCGCTGGTGGAAGTCGCGGAGACGCGTTGGGTCACCGGCGCCGCGGCCGAGGGCTTATTCGGTTGAGCGACCACGGGAGCCGGCTGGGCTCCCGCGCCGCCGTTACGGATCTCTTCCAGGAAGTACTGGGCATCAGCCAGGTTCGGATCCTTCGTCAGCGCCAGCACAAACTGCTGCTCGGCGGCGGCCGTCTTGCCACTCTCGACCAGCATCCGCCCCACGTTGTAATGAGCCGCCGCTTCGCCCACCGCTTCGGTAAAGTGCGGCAAGGCCTCGTCGATCCGGTCCGCTTTGGTCAACGCCATCGCCAGCGTGAAATGCCTCGATTTCTCGTGCGGCTCCATCCGCTGGGCGGCCTGCAGCAGCGGGATGGCTTTATCCCAGCGTTGTTGCAAGGCATAGAACTTCCCAACTTCTCCCTGCACATAGGCTGACTTGGGCTGCAGTTCCAGGGCTTTTCGATAACCCTCTTCGGCCTGCACCAGGCGCTGCGCCTTCTCGTCCAACCGGGCGACCCCCAGCAGGGCGTCAACGTTTTCGGGTTCTTTCTTCAGCACCGTTTCGTAGCCATTACGGGCTTCCGTCAGGCGTCCCTCGTCTTCCTTCAGTTTCGACCAGGCCAGCGTCAGCTTGGGCGAAGGCTCGTCGGACTTCTTGCCGATCAATCGATTCCAGCCCCCGGCCGCACACCCGCTCAAGGTCAGTGACGCCGTGATGCAAAACACCAGGCCAGTACGCGAATAGTAGTTCCTGGACATAACAATGCTCCCCCTCGACCAATGCTGAGGGAATCTGAACGAATCGACGGAACGGTG
>CAZQUW010000300.1:0-7343 GCA_964596215.1 uncultured Planctomicrobium sp.
GCCAGACTTCCCGAATTGCCACTCAAAACAGTTCGAGCGCTAACGACACTCTTTGTTCCGTTAACCACTGGCTCCCGAAATGGTGTGCCATAGGAAATAATTCCGAGTGGTTAACAGCTTTCGTTGACAAAGAAGTAGATTCGTTCGTATGCGAAGCGCTCGCTTTGTTTCGCTGGCTCGCATTAAAGAGTAGCGATGTCTCGCAAAACCGCATTAAAAGCAGGGTTCTGCGCGCGCTCACTTTGGCGGGCAAAGAGAGATTCCGTAAGAGGGTTCGGTTCGGGGAGCCGCAGCGAATTTCTGGTTTGAGTTGTCATCGTACTGGTCATGCCGGCTTGTTCACGTGACTCATGTGCTTGCAGGGTAATCAGTTCCGCGGTTCTCGAGATGTCTCTGATGATGGTTCGGGAGTGCGTGGTGATGTTCAGTCGGCGTACGCATCACTACAATCTGAAGCGTTCAACTCCCATCTGAGCTGCCGCCATGGCTGTCGTCTCGGCCAATCAGGTTGAATGACTGTGGATTGCGATAATTTCATGAATAGCACAAGTAATCGGCCCTCCGGCGATTCGTCTGAGGTCCCTGGCAATATTGAGAATCCGGAGCCCAGCCATCACATAGATCCGCCGCCGCGCAGCCTGTGGGTGCGTATTCGCGAAGCTACGGGTACCGTCTATGGGGATATCGGAACCTCCGTGCTCTACACGACCATGGAGATTACGCGCGAAGCAATCCTGCTGAAGAATCATCACTTGCCCGAAGATCAGCTGGCGGCGTTGCTCCAGCGCGGCGGCACAGACTTACTGAGCCGCAATGACCTTCTCGGCGGACTCAGCCTGGTGTTTTGGGCGCTGATGTTTCTGACCGTTAAATATGATCTCCTGGTCATGCGTGCTGATGATCGCGGCGAAGGTGGCACATTTGCGCTCTGGAGCCTGCTGCTGGGTTACACGGGCAAGGTTGCTGGAGTGACGATGCTGGGCTACCTGGTCGTCGCGGCAGCGGGTTTGCTTGCTGCCGACGGCATCATTACGCCGCCGATCAGCATGCTCGGTGCGTTCGAACCGTTGGGGGAAACCCCGGCCATTGTGGTGACACTGATCTGTCTGTTCGTCATGTTCAAGGCGCAATGGCGGGGAACAAGCAAGATTGGCGGATTTTTCGGATGGTTCATGTTGCTCGTCTGGTTTCCGTGGATCGCAGCCAAGGGCTTGCCCTGGATTTTTCGACATCCCGAGGTATTTGAGGCGGTCAACCCCTTACTCGGTTGGCACTTCTTAATCAGCTTTCCCAGTGCGGGCGCGTTCGTCATTCTGGGGGTCGTTGTTCTCGCGATTACGGGGGGCGAGGCCAAATTCGCAGACATCGGACATTTTGCGGTCTCGAGTCACGAACAATCCTCTGAAGGGGAGAGTCTACCGGCGGCGATGTCGGGGCGCCGTCCCGTGATGGTCTCGTGGCTGGTGTTTGTCCTGCCTTGCCTGCTGCTGAACTATGCAGGACAAGTCGGCTACATGCTGGAGAAAGGGATCCCGCCGCGCGCCAACAGCTTCTATGCGTTGACGCCGAAGTTCGGTGTGGACGTTATCGACTTCGGTGTGCTGATCATTGATCTGTGTATTTCGGCAATTGCGGCATTCATTGCATCACAAGCGTTAATCACCGGGCTGTTCTCGATCACGAAGCAAGCCATCGTGTTGGGTTTTATGCCGCGTTGTGACGTGAAATACACGAGCCACGAGGCCGAGGGCCAAGTCTATCTGCCTGCCATCAACTGGTTGATGTTTATCGGCTGTGTCGTCGTGACGCTGACATTTCGTAACGCGGGCAATTTGGCCGCCGCTTACGGTATCGCCGTGACCGCGACAATGGGCATCACGACTCTGCTGTTTGGCTGTGTTGCCCATTACCGCTGGCGCTGGCCCGCGTGGCTCAGCATCGCAGTCTGTGCGCCGTTACTGGTCATCGATTTGACGTTCTTCGCCAGTAACTTGCTGAAGTTCACGCACGGGGGCTACTTCCCCGTCATGGTGGCGATCGGATTGACTGTCATCATGCTCACCTGGCAATGGGGACGCACGCAGCTTAGTTCCGCTTTCTATCGCTTCGGAGTCCGTGAGGGCAAGAAGATCGACTGGTTGATTGCACTCCGTGATCTGCTGGATGACATGGAAATTGCGGTGCAGGAGAATCTGCCGTATGCACGGCAACTTGTTCAAGGCCGCCGTCGAATTGTCGAAAGTGACCGAGCCGCTGTGTTCCTGTGCTCCAGAGCGATCCGGTCGACGGAGGACTACGTTCCGGTGGTGCTGCGGGTGTTTCTGAAGAAGTACGGCGTGTTGCCGTCATATGTCGTATTTCTGCACGTGCGCCAAATCTCCCGTCCCTATGCCAAGCTGAAATCACGTTATGAGGTGATTCCAATTGGACACGATATCGACTCGGTGGTAGCGACATATGGCTACCTGGAACAGCCGTCGGTTCGCGACGCACTGCGCGAATTGCGATCGGCCCAGGCCATCAAGATCGCGGCTGAACGCTGGATTGTGGAAGTCGGAGAAGAAGATGTGATCGCTGGCGAAGGGTTGAGACCACTGCAGCAGTTGCGTCTGTGGATCTTTCGCTGGATCTTGCGAATCTCAACTCCGGCCCACAAGTATCTCGGTCTCGTCTATGACGCAGCCATTTCCAAAGAAATCATCCCCGTCGTGTTTACGAGTAACGATGCCAAGGTGGCACTGCCGGAACTCGAAATTGAGTCAACGTCTTCAAGTTCGACCGTCATACCTCGTCTGGAAGTCACTTGACGGGGCGGACTCGCAAGCCGGCCGTTTGGGCCTGTTCACAACTTTCATGGACCGACGCCAATCAAACCTCTGTGCCGGTTCATAGCCGATCGAACTACCGCGTTTCGAACTTCCCACAACCGGTCTTGTTGGGGTTTGCAAACTTGTGTTACGAGTGAACCGTATCAGGTCGGAAGTCCACAACACGTCCGTCAACATTGTTACGTGACGTGAACTGAGAATGCATCAGGCCGGGGGCTGCTGTGCAGCGGCCCCCGGCTCCTGATTCATTTGTGGAGTTTACGTGACCTCAATGCTGCGCATCGCGATGTTGCTCGCCAGGCCCGTTTCATCAAATGCCTGCATGGAGATCACTCGCGGTGCCGGATACGGCCTGGCCTTCAGAGTGATACTTTGCATGACTTTCTGGAACAGCTCAGTCGAAACGTTCCCATGGAACGTAATCGTTAACGGGATGAAATCAGATCCGCCGGAAATCGTAGCGATCTCCTGCTTGCCGAGCTTGAGCACGGTGTTGCCGCGAACCGCTTTCAGCGTCAAGCCGTTGAACGAACCCTTCATGATGCGGAGTGCATCGCCGGGCTGTTCACCGCTGTAGATCTTGACGACCAGTTTTCCTCCATCGAAGACATCCGAATCCCTGTCTGTGATCTGAGCAGCGGGATCGATAAGAATCGGTTTCCGGACCCGCGTCGTGATCGGACTTGGGGCGAGACTGATTATTGGGGCATCCTTCCCGTCAGTAATCGTGATCGCGAAGCTGTTCTCGAACTGATGTCCCGAACTATCTGTCGTTCGAATGCGAACGCTGTACGCCGATCGAGTCTCGAAGTCGAAGGTTGTCGCAGTCACCAGTTTATCACCTGAAATGCTAAACAGGTTGTTGTCGTCGGCACCATCACCTGACACCAGGGCATAGGCGAAGATGTCGGGGACATCCGGATCGACGGTCCCCAGCGTACCCACGACGGTACCGATGGGCTTGTTCTCCTCGACGCTCTGATCGACCAGTGTCAACCCGGTGGGGGCTTCATTGACATTCAAGATGGAGATGGTGAATGTCTTCTCGAACGACAGGCTGGACCCATCGTTACCCGCATCGGTCGCTCGCACACGAATCGTGTAGAAGTGCCCCGGGTATTCGTAGTCGGGCGGAATGGCCACTTGCAACTGGCCATTTACGATTTCGAACTTACCGTTGTCCGCAGACCCGGTCCCAGAAACCAGCGAGTAGGTGAACGTGTCGCCGGCATCGGGATCGATGGTCGAGAAGTCGCCGATCGGGGTCCCAACTGCGGAATTTTCCACAATCGTGTTACCCGACAGATTGATGTTTGTCGGCGCCTCGTTGACGTTGAACACCGAGATGGTGAGCGGTGTCTCGAAGGCGGCGTTGCGGGAATCGACCGCGCGGATGCGGACGGTGTAGCTGCTCTTCGCCTCGTAGTTGAAACTCGGCTTGGCGATCAGCGTGTTACCCGAGATGAAGAACAGCGAGTTGTCGGTGGAGCCGGCCCCCGCGACGAGCGTAAAGGTTGTGACGTCGCCGATATCGACATCGTCTGTCAGTAAGGTCCCGACGATGGTGTTGGTCGGACGGTTCTCCAGAATCGAATTCGGCACCCCTGTCGCCGGGTTTGCCGAGGTATTGATCATGGTTGCAGCTTCGTTCACATCCAGGATCTGGATCGTGAAAATCTTATCGAAGGTGCGACTTGTGTTATCGGTGGTCCGAATCCGGATTGAGTAGCTGCTTTGGGCCTCAAAATTGAACGACTGATTTGTCAGAAGCTGATCGCCGCTGATGATGAACGCATCGTTGCCGCTGGAGCCAGCACCAGTGACCAGTGAGTAGGTGAAGGTGCCGGCAGGAATGTCGGGATCCACCGAAGTCAGCGTGCCGACCACGGTTCCTGCGGGCAGGTTCTCGGTGACGGTCTTCGGACCTGACAGGCCAATGTCCGTGGGCGCGTCGTAGATCACGATCGACTCGATGACAAATGTCTGTTCGGTGGAAGTGTCCACTCCCCCGTTGGCAGTTCCGCCTGAATCCTGCAGCTTGACCGTGATCGTCGCAATTCCCGGGGTGTATTGCTGGATCTGGTAAGTCAGGGTTCCGTTCGGAGAGATGCTGGGGGCCACCGCGAAGAGGCCGGGATTAGTGTTACCGGTGACGATGAAGGAGACCGTCTGGCTCCCTTCATTGGCAGGCCCGGCGGAAATCGACGTCGCCCAACCGGTCACAGTTTGCAGCGAGAAGGTTTCGGTGACTGACTGGTCGCTCCCCTTCACGAAGGAGGGGGCATCGTTAACACCGGTCACTACGATATTGAAGGTCTGATCTGCACTGACATTGACATTTCCGTTACCGAAGCTGCCATTGTCGGCCAGATTGACGCGAATCGCCGCTGATCCCACAGCGTTGTGGGCCAGGGTATAAGTCAACGTTCCGTTCGCGGCGATCGCCGGGGCCACCAGGAACAAGCCCGGATTGGTGTTGCCCACAACATTGAAACTGAGTGTCTGGCCCGATTCGTCGGTAGGGCCGGCGGAAAGGTTGGTCGCCCAGTTAGGTACCACCTGCGGCGTGTCGGTTTCAAATACGTTCTGGTCGGCACCCTTGGTGAAGCTGGGGGCATCGTTCAACGCATTGGCGGTGATCCGGAACGTCTGCGGTGCGGATGTGTCCACACCGAAGTGGGTTCCACCATCGTCCTTGAGGACGACGGTCACGTCGGCGAAGCCGTTGGCATTGGCTGCCAGCGTATAGGTCAGCGTGCCGGTCGACGAAATGGCCGGGGCTACGCTGAACAACGCCGGGTTCGTGTTGTTGGTTACGAGGAACGTCAGGATCTGCACGACCTCATCGGGAGGCCCGGCCGAGATGGAAGTGGCCCAGTTGGCGACCGTGCGTAGGCCAGAGTCCTCATTGCTCTGTGTTTCGGTACCAGCCAGTGCGAATGAGGGGGCGTCGTTGACCGTTACGCGAATCTTGAAGGTGTCGTCAGCAGAACTGTTAACGTTCCCGCCACCTGTGGCACCATTATCTTCCAGATGGAAGGTAATGGTGGCTTCCCCGTCGGCAGTGGGTGACAGGGTATAGGTCAGCGTTCCATCGGGAGCAATTTCCGGTTGCACGGTGAACAGGCTGGGGTCGGAATTGCCGGTAATGACGAATTGGACCGTCTGCCCAGCTTCGTCCGATGGTCCGGCGGTAATGTTGGTCGCCCATCCCGGAACGCTGTTGAACAACACGTCGCCCAGAACGGCCTGATTGGCACCCTTGGTATACGTGGGGGCATCATTCAGCGGTGCCACGTTGATGCGGAACGTCTGGGGAGCCGACGTATCGACATCCCCGGCGTTCGCTGTCCCGCCGTTATCCTTCAAAGTCACGGTGATGTCGGCAAAGCCATTGGCATTGGGGGCCAGCTCGTAGGACAACGTTCCGTTGGACGAAATGGTGGGCGCGACCGCGAACAGGCTGGGATTCGTGTTGCCGGTAACGAGGAACGTCAGCACCTGAGCCGATTCGTTGGCGGGACCGGCCTGAATGGCCGTGGCCCACGGAGTCACGGTTAGCACGCCTTCGTCTTCGTCGACATTCTGATCCGCACCTATCGTGAAGGAAGGCGCATCATTGAGGGGGGCGACGTTGATGCGGAACGTCTGAGGAGCCGACGTGTCCACTCCGCCGTTTGCAGTCCCTCCGTCATCCTTGATCACCACAGTGATGTCGGCGAAGCCAAACGCATCCGGATCGAGAGTGTAGCTGAGCTGCCCGGCCGCATTGATCGTCGGCAGCACCGAGAACAGGCTGGTATTGGTGTTCGCGGTGATCTGGAACTGGACGGTTTGCGTCGTTTCGTTGGCGGCACCAGTGGAGATCCCGGTTGCCCATGCAGCATTGACGACTGCCGGATCACCTTCCTGGTCGTTGCGATCAGCGCCTTTCAAGAAGGCCGGCCGATCGTTCACGGGATTGACCGTGATGTTTACGATGGTGGTGGTCACGTTCGCGACAGCGGGAGTTCCAAACTTGCCGAGGTCCGACGTCGCAATCGTGAGCGGAATCGCGGGTTGAACGGTCGGCGGGAAATCTGCCGGGGGCGTGAAGATCAATCCGGCCAGAACGGCGTTGATATCCGTGATTCGGCCATCGATCAGCAGGGGGTCCGTAGCTGACCCGGTTCCGGTTGCAGCGCCACCATTCTGCGTGAGCACCAATGTGCTCCCCAGGGTGAGTGTTCCAAATCCATCGGGCACAGACAACGAAACGTGAATCCGGCCCCCGTCGGAGCTCATCGTCGGATCACCGTCGCTGGCCAGGAAGGCATCGGCATCGGTCACCGAAATCGTATTAGCCCCGGTGAAGGCGATCGATGAGTCTTCATTCAGCGAGACTGGGGCAGGAACGGTGTTCACGGGCGGAGTATTTTGTCCATCGGTGACGATGTACGTGAAATACAACAGGCTGGAATCAAACGGTGCCGCCACGTTGGGGTTGATAGACGAGAACGGAGCTGCCTGATTGTT
>CAZQUW010000301.1:0-5655 GCA_964596215.1 uncultured Planctomicrobium sp.
TTAAAGCCTGTGCCACCCAGCGGGCGAGTTGCGAATTACGATTTGCAGACGAACTCATTCTCGAGCGACGGCTGCCGCGAAGCTTTACCTTCACAGTTTCAATACGATTGATCGGGCACCAGATCGTCCCAACTCCTGACCACAGGCGTCTGCCGGCGAGCACTGAGCGCGCATACTTCAACGCCAGAGCATCAAGCTGACGTCGGCGACAACATTCTGGGCGTTGTGCCGAATGCATCAGGCCCAGGGGGCAGTCGCTCCAATGCTTCGGTCCAGGCGATAGCGTGTCAGTTCATGCAGCGTGGGACCGCCAGAAATCACGCTCGCGTCTGTGAATGGATCTGTGGTTCACTCCGCTGACGGCTGAACGATGCGTCCGCGTTTCCAATCAACGTTCCATCTATGTCGTGACCTGCGGTAATAAGTTCACCATGGCAAGCGGTAAGGAGCCGGAAGCAATCGACTACGTCTCGTCGTACAATCAATTCCGGCATCCAGACTCTGCTCAAACTGTCTGCCGGCCGCAGTAGATTAGAATCGGATGTGCGACCAAGCCGGTTCGGTTTTGGGGCGGCGTTTTCGTTGCGTATTCTGGCCGACCAACGTGATTGCCGATCGGCCACAGGCTGCTGACGTGCCGCAGAAAAAAGATTTCATTGCATTGCGTTTGTGATATAACGCAATCAGGCGGCATCGTATCTGCTCAGCAAGTGGCCTTTATCATACTCAGTGCGGCGATCTGGCTTTCGCCAGAAAATTAGTTGGTCTGCCCGCTCGATATCTGACTCAGCATCCACGAGAGGTCCACTATGTACACGCGACGAAGAGTTCAGCGCATTTCGGCCCTGCTGGCGATGACCTGCCTGCTGGCGGTTGTGGCCAGCCTGCCTGCTGCCGACGAGGAATTCTCGGCCCTGGTCAAACGCTTGGAAGCCGAGAAACCCGAGTTCGCCCAGCGTCATGAGAAACTGCTGGCGGAACGCTATGACTTATCCGACCGACCGGACAAGGAAGCCGCCATGGCCCGCGGCAAGCCCGTGCAGGAAGGGGTGCGCGTTCGACTGCCGAAGAATATGACCTGGGAAAAGCTGGCCGCCATGACACCGGACGAGATCAAGAGCAAGAATCTCTGGCCGGCCGGTTTCTATCCCCTGCCCCATCCCCATCATGAAGCCGGGGGGATGGTGTTTCCCAAACCGTTGATCGATGAGACCAGGAAGCAGACCGGGCGCGACCTGACTCGCTTTGATCTCGATTACGACCTGCCACAGCATCTGCTCCCTGAGTTTCCCGCACCGATCTTTTTGACGACCCGTCCCGATCTGGGAGATGTCTCGCAAGGGAAACTGGTCACGCTGACCAATTTTAACGAGATTTTCAGGGACATTCTGAACCCGAAGCAGCTGGAAGGACTGCGGCTGCTGGTCACGCCGTTTCCGCAGCAGCAATTCAACGCGACAGAAGATCGTCGCAGCCTGATTGCCCATCAGGGGGTGGCCTGCTTCGATTGCCATGCCAACGGACATACCAACGCCGCAACCCATACAGTCGGTGATATTCGCCCCAACGAGCACCGCCACCGGATTGATACGCCGACCTTGCGTGGTCTCAATGTGCAGCGGTTGTTTGGTTCTCAACGGGCTCTGAAAACGGTGGAAGATTTTACCGAGTTTGAACAGCGCGCAGCCTATTTCGATGGTGACCCGCTGACGGCGCAGAAGAAGGGTGTCAATGTTCTCGAACGGGGCAGCCAGGTCCACTTCATGGCCGAGTTCCAGTCGATCCTCGACTTCCCGCCCGCGCCGAAGCTGAATGTGCTGGGCCAGCTGAACCCGGCCAAGGCGACCGAAAGCGAATTACGCGGTCAGGCCCTGTTCTTCGGCAAGGCCCAGTGTGCCACCTGCCACACCCCGCCCTATTACACCGATAATTCGATGCACAACTTGCAGGTGGAGCGGTTCTTTAAGGAAGTGATGATCAATGGTCGCAAGGCCTCCGCCGACGGCCCCATCAAAACCTTCCCGCTACGTGGGATCAAGGATACGCCGCCTTATCTGCACGACGACCGGTTGCTCACCCTGGACGACACCGTCGAGTTCTTCAACCTGGTTCTGGAATTGAAGCTCAACGCACAGGAGAAGCAGGACCTGGTGGCGTTTATGACGGCCTTGTAAGTCAGGCAGCGTACGGTCAATGTCTCCGAGACCTTGATCCGTGATTCGGCAAGCAGCCTTTACGTCAGACGTGAAGGCTGCTTGTATTTCTACTCGACCTTCCAGATGCGCGCCGCGCCATCGCGCCCACCCGATGCCAGCAGTGTGCCGTCCTGGTTGAATGCCACCGTATGGATGGCGACGTTATGTCCAACATAGGTCGCCAGCAGATCGCCAGTCTCGGCGTTCCACAACTTCAGCGTCCCGTCATGTCCGCCGGTGGCCAGTTGAGTTCCATCCGGAGAGAACCTCACGCCCCAGATATCCCCGTCATGTGCTTGCCACGATTTCACAATGGCTCCGCTGCCGGTGTCCCAGATTCTGACCGTCTTATCCCAGCCGACGGAAGCCAGCCGGCGTCCGTCGTGATTGAATGATAAGCCGTTGACCGGTCCCGAGTGCCCTTCCAGTGGCAATTTCTCCGTGAGCGTTTTGGCGTTCCACAAGCGAACGACTTTGTCACTACCCGCGGTCGCGACGGTTTCGTCATCGGGTGAGATAACGACTGAGTACACCACCCCTGGTTGCTGGGCCTCCAGCAGCGGCGTGTCGGAATCGAGCGACCAGGCGCGTAGATTGCCATCACGGTCGCCGGCATACAGCGTGCGATCATCGTGGGCGAACGTCATGCCGCGTACGGCGTTGGGATGCTTAAACGAGCGGAACGGCTTGGACTGAGACGGCTTCCACAACTTGATGTAACCGTCATCGCCCGATGTCGCCAGTAACTCGCCCGACTTTGAGTACTGCGTCGACCAGACGATGCCCCGATGGGCAGTGAAAGTTGATTTGACGTTCTGGCTCTGCAAGTCCCACAAGCGGACCGTGCCATCTTCCACGCCCATGGCAACCGTGCTGCTGTCCTGGTTAAATCCAACCGACCATACGGTGCCGGCGCTCGCACTCAAGACCGCCAGCGGTGCTGCAGACGAAGTCACCACGGGGACCCCACCGTGGCGACTGGCGAGGAAAATCCCACCGAACAAACCCAGGGCCAGGAAGCCCGCGCCGATACTGGCCGCGATCCAGCGATTGCGGATTTGTTCTTTTCGAGCCTCAATGACGCACACCGTGGGGACATCCTCCGAGGTCGTCTTCATCAATGCCCAATGGAAGTCCAGCAGTTCTACCAGGTGCGTCGCCGACTGCATCCGGTCCGCCGGCTTCTTGGCCAGCAGCATGTCAATGGTGTCGGCCAGCCACTCGGGAATCTCCGGATTCAGCTCACGCAACGGACGATGTTTGGTGTCCGCAATCTGCTTGAGAATGGCGAGGGCCGAGTTCCCTGCAAACGGCGGCTGACCGGCGCACATTTCGTATAACACCGCGCCCAGGCTGAACAGATCGGAACGATGGTCGGGCTCTTCCCCCATCGCCTGTTCGGGGGCCATATACAGCGGGGTCCCGGAGACGAAGCCGGTATGTGTCAGCTTCACATCTTCCGTACCGCGGGCCAGCCCGAAGTCGGTCAGCTTCACGCGATCGTTGGTCGATTCCAGCAGGATGTTCCCCGGCTTGATGTCCCGGTGGATCAGTCCCTGGGCATAGGCGGCTTCCAGGCCGTGGGCCGCCTGCATGGCAATCCGCACGATCTCGCGAAGCGGCAGTTTTTTCTCACGAGTCAGCCGTTGTTCCAGAGATTCGCCGGCAATCAACTGCATGACGAGATAGGGCAGGCCTTCTTCGCCCGATTTCTCGACCTGATAGACGGCCACCACATTTTCGTGCGTAATTGAGGCCGCAGCGCGGGCCTCGCGGCAGAAACGCTGGCGCGAAATTTCGTCCCCGGCGAGTTCCGGGTCGAGGACTTTTAACGCGACATTGCGCTGCAGACGTGAATCGAAAGCTTCCAGGACGATTCCCATGCCGCCCCGGCCCAGCACGCGCATGACGTCGAAGTGGGCCAGTCGACCGAGATACGCAGCGTCGCTGGCCGGTTGCAGGAAACTGAGTGACACGTCACGCCGGCGGCCTGCCGCGGGGGGAGGAATTACCGTCACCTGGACCGCCGCATCGAGCGACTTCAAGGCGGGCCAGTAGGCGGAGTTCGTGGAGGGTTCCGATTCATGCAGACTCTGGACCAGGCTGGACAGATTCGTCCCTTCAGTCGCGAGTTGCTCGAGCTTGGCCTGGCAGCAGGTGCAGGCATCCATATGACTGGTGCACGCTGCCTGGCGGTCACCCGACAAGGTTCCGTCCAGCAACTGGCGCAGTTCATCCGGCGGCGGGCAATTTGTCATGGTGTTCATCTCAGGCTTCCTCCTGCCGTCGCATCAATTCCACTTCTTCCTTCAGCCGTGCGAGGACGCGGCTTTTCGCGACATAGACGGCTCCCGGAGACAGGCCCACGCGCTGCGCGACTTCCGGAGCGGCGACCCCTTCGACCGCGGTCAGCCAGAACGACTGCCAGGTCTTGTCCTGGAACTCGGACTTGATCCGCTCCATCGCCAGCGCGGCGATGCGCCGTTGATACTCCACCTCCCAGGTTTCGGAACCATCGCTCACGTCGGGATGGGTATCCAGCAGCCGATTGGTCGCCGTATCGCCTGTGGCCTGCGGTCTGCTGCGACGGGCGGACAGAAAACTGAAGACCTTGTTGCGCGTGATCGTAAACAGCCACCCCCGGAACGTCCCCTGGCTGCGATCGTAGTCGAGACGCCCAATCGAAGACGAGACCGAACGCATGACGTCCTGCATCAGATCGGCCGCGTCGGCATCCTGCAATCCGCGTTTGCGGGCAAACCCATACACGACCGGCCCATACAGTTGCATGAACTCCTGCCAGGCACGGTGATTGCCACCATCGCGGAGCTGCACGAGCAAGCTGGCCCGAGTAAGCGGAGAGTCGTCGACGGTCACGGTTGCACCTGAACGAACCATTCGCAGCCGCCGATCTGAGGAGCGCGATCCGCAGGAGCTGCTTTGTCCCACATAATACGACGTGCAGACGATACGGACTAGGGACGCTGCCGTACGAATGGATATTCGTGGTGGAATCGCGCAAGGTGCGGCGGGCGAGCATGGAATGGTCCTTCGTAACTGTCGATTCGACTTGCTATGTCCTTCTGTGCCATGGCTTTCTGTCGCTGGTCGGGACGACTGGTCCGCGTATGGGAAGGCGACCGCAGGGAATTGCGTCTGAATTCGTGGAGTACACGTGGCGAGCGGCTGCGTGCATGCTGGGACTCCGGATGACTGGTCGGTTTCGATGGCTGACACCTTGGTTTACCGCCGCCAATCGCGAGTCTTACACGAATCGAGAGCAATTCGGGGAATCGCTGCCGCACTACTTAACGCCGCCATGATCCAGACAAAGCAAAACACACACGGAAATGGCAGCGGATGTCAGGTCCACTCTCATTTCCGTGTGTGTTTCAGCGTTGATGTTGATATCACGCAGCGTCGGCTGATACTACTGCTTTGTCACAGTTTGATCTTCGGG
>CAZQUW010000301.1:5755-7314 GCA_964596215.1 uncultured Planctomicrobium sp.
TGCGCGCGTGGATTTCGCCGTACTGCAAAGCACTGGCAGAGCCAGTGGCACCCTACTTTTGGGCTTTGACAGAGCGGCTATTTCTTGGGCAGTGGAGCGTCCGCAGCTGAGACCAGGACTTTGCTCAAGAGGTCGTTCGTCAATGCCAGGTGATCGGCTGCGGCTTGCTCACCGTCGGCCAGAACGCCTGCCAGGTCTGCCGAGACATGTCGCTGGTAGATGATCAGCTTGTCTCGCAGTGACTTGTGAATGCCGATTTGCTGGGCGAGGAACCACGTATCGAAATCGGGGCCCGTCTTGTTGGCGAGCATTTCTTTGCTCGACGCCAAACTTTGCACGGCCAGCTCACGTTCCACTTGCACGACATTGAAGTCTCGTCCCACCACTGCGACAGGCCGTACTTCGCGCCGTGCGGTGACGGCCGGTTCGGCACCCAGGCGGGGGCGATCTTCCTCGGTGCGCGTCACGCTGGGGGTTAAGTCCGCCTCGGGGGGCTTGCCGTCCGCCAGACGGTCAATGACGGGGCCAACTCGCGCCGGGGTCTTGTTCGGGGCCGGAGTATTGCGAGCCGCCGCAGCGCGATTCCGCATGACGATCTCGGCGGTCCGCGCATCACGCGCGGTCATATTCAGATATTCGCGGCTGATCGCTTCTGGTGCGTACGGCCGCAGGCGATTCAGTAAGGTCTCATGTTCCCTGGCCATGTCCGCGGCGTACTGCCGCACTGCCGGGCTGCCAGCCCGCTCGGCGGCAATCTCGGCCAGGGCGATTTCTTCATGTGCGGCCAGGGCGATCCACGTGGCCATCACCAGATCGGGATTGCGGCTCCGCACGGCCACTGTACTCGGTCGATTGGTCAGGACTTCGATCGGCCCGGTCGACTCATCGCCCCGCGGTTCAATCTCGTTGCCCCGCTCGTCGGTCGCCCCGTCAGTCAGACGCGGCGTGCGATCCAGCGGCGGTTTGGGTTTCAGCAGCGGGGCGGTGGTGGTGCTGGGCTGGATGGCTTCCCGGGCTTGTGCGTTTTTCTTCGGGAGAGTCGACTCGATCTGAGCCCATAATGGCGACACGGTACTCCCGAATGCCAGAACGCCTACGATGACCAACAGGTTTCGTGACATGACACAACTCCCTTAGACCGCAAGACTTGAAGGCTCCCGACCATCACCTGGTACGCCAGAACCCTCGGTTCGGTCGGTTGGCGTCAAGCACCACAGCGCTTGACGCCAGTCGTCGACCGCGTCTGGTCAATGGTGCAAAAGGAATGCCGTCCCCGGGAATTGACCCTGCAGTGGCGGAAGTCTCGCTGGTGAAATGTATTGCGATTTCCAGGGGCCGGCCCGCATAAGCGTGGTGCGGGCGATCTCGCACGCCTCAGCTGGATTCAATCCGCTCGTTGGTTGTCTGGCCGCTACACTGCGGGCCGACCCGCCAGCGGTACCGTGTAACCCGTTGGTCTGCATCAATCAAACCGTCTGCAGCAAACCAAACTGCCTGCATCAAAAAAACAGCAGGGTGTGAAGGACGGTTCCCGCACACCCTGCTGAATTCGTGTTGAC
>CAZQUW010000302.1:0-4300 GCA_964596215.1 uncultured Planctomicrobium sp.
CTAGTGGTGTTTGAGACAACCACGGTTCGTCGTCCAAGGAGTGGGACGGGTCTCCTCGCCCGTCAGCGCCCGTAACATTCGACCTGGCAGAGATTTCAGGCCTCACATTTCATGCTGCACACGGCTGGCAAGTCGACAAAAAGGTCGAAATACTTTCCGCATTCCCAGGATTTGTCGCGCGTGCCTGCCACGAAATTCGCGAGGCACGGAAGCCATTTTAAGTTCATTTTCAGAGGCACTGACGGGCCAGGAGACCCGTCCCACAGGGTTCGGTCGCATGTCATACCAGCCGCAGTTTGCTACAGTGAACCACTTGGCCCGCGTTGGTGTCTGGTTTGATTCCTGCATCGTCTTGCCGCTGCCCGTACCAGGGTGGCCGGCGAAACGTTGAAAATATCGGGCTGTTGAAGTTCGCGAACCTGGTTTTGAGTGTGATGGAACGGCAGCCGACGGTGGATGTGCGGGATTTGGAGCGGCGGATTCGGACGGCCATGGGAACCGACCGCTACCGCCTGCGGACTCGGTTGCGCCAGATTGAAGACGCGCTCCGCAATAAGAAGCCGGTCGACAAGAATCTCGCTCGCCTGCAGGAAGAATTGCAGCGTTCGATCGATCTACGGCAGTCGCGTCTCAAAGATGTCCCGAAGATTGAATACGACGCTTCACTGCCCGTTTCTGAACGCCGGGAAGAAATTGCCAATGCAATTCGTGACAACCAGGTCGTCGTGATCTGTGGCGAAACCGGTTCGGGAAAGTCGACCCAGATCCCCAAGATTTGCCTCGAACTGGGACGCGGGATTGACGGGCTGATCGGGCATACTCAGCCCCGCCGGATTGCGGCCCGTTCCGTCGCCGCCCGCATCGCTGAAGAACTAAATTCACCGCTGGGCAAGGCGGTCGGCTTTAAAATCCGCTTTACCGACACGACCAGCCCGAATTCCTACATCAAGCTGATGACCGACGGCATTCTGCTGGCCGAGTCACAGGGCGACCGATTCCTCAATCAGTACAACACAATCATCATCGACGAAGCGCACGAGCGTTCGCTGAATATCGACCTGCTGATTGGTTACCTGAAGCAACTGCTTCCCAAGCGCCGGGATCTCAAGCTGATCATTACCTCGGCGACGATCGACGCGGAACGGTTTGCTGAGCACTTTGGTAATACGGCCGGCCCCGCCCCCATCATCCAGGTTTCCGGCCGCACTTATCCAGTCGAATTGCGTTACCGTCCCCTGCAGGCAGACGACGACGATCGCGATCCCGACTGGCAACGGGCCGTGGCGATGGCGGTCGAGGAAGTCTGTCACGAAGGACGCGGCGACATCCTGATTTTCATGCCGACCGAGCATGATATTCACGAAACGGCCAAGTTGCTGCGTGGTCGCAGGTTGCCGGGAGACATGCCGGGGGCTCAGACAGAGATCGTGCCGTTATATGCGCGGCTCGCGGGAGGCGATCAGAATCGCATCTTCACGCCGCATAAACACCGGCGGATCGTCATCGCGACCAACGTCGCCGAATCGTCGCTGACGGTCCCTGGAATTCGCTACGTAATTGATCCCGGGACGGCCCGCATCAGTCGCTATTCGACCCGTTCGAAATTGCAGCGACTACCGATTGAGGCCATTTCGCAGGCGTCGGCAGACCAGCGGAAGGGGCGTTGCGGCCGTGTGGGCCCCGGTGTCTGCGTGCGGCTCTTCAGCGAAGAAGATTTTCTCAACCGGGACCGCTTCACACCGCCGGAAATCCAGCGCACCAATCTGGCGTCGGTCATTTTGCAGATCAAGTCGCTGAAGCTGGGCGAAATTGAGGATTTCCCATTCCTTGACCCGCCCCGTCCGGATGCAATCAAAGACGGTTACAAGACGCTGTTTGAAATCGGGGCGCTGACCGAGAAAAACGAACTCACCGAGATCGGCACACAGCTCAGTCGCATCCCCGTTGATCCCCGCATCGGACGCATTATCCTGGCAGGGGACCACGAAACCTGTCTGCATGAAATCCTGATTATCGCCTCGGCCCTGGAATTGCAGGACCCGCGCGAACGGCCGATCGACAAGCAGCAGGCAGCGGACGAACTGCATGCGCGATTTACCCATGAAGACTCCGATTTCTTCAGCTATCTGACCCTGTGGGACTTCGTTCACAAGCTGCGCGATGATTTGTCGAAGAGCCGCCTGCGTGAAGCGTGCCGCCAGAACTTTTTGTCGTTTAACCGGATTCGGGAATGGCAGGATCTGCATCGCCAGTTGCACGAAGTCGTGCAGCAGACGGGGCTGAAGACGCGGACGCGGCAGAATGATTACGGTGCCATACACCGCGCCCTGTTGACCGGCCTGCTGTCAAACGTGGCCTTCAAGGGTGAAACCAACGAGTACACCGTGGGGGGCGGGGGCAAAATGCAGCTCTGGCCCGGCTCGGGGGTCTTCTCGAAGAAACCCAAATGGGTTGTCGCGGCTGAGCAAATCGAGACCAGCAAGAAGTTCCTGCGGACCGTCGCACGGATCGATCCCGCCTGGATCGAACCACTCGCCCAGCACCTGGTTAATCGCAACTACAGCGAACCGCACTGGGACGAAAAAGCTGCGGCGGTGATGGCTTACGAAAAAGTGCTGCTGTTCGGCCTGGTGGTGACACCGCGCCGGCGGGTGAAGTACGGACACGTCGAACCCGAGCTGTCGCGCGAACTCTTTATTCACCATGCCCTGGTCGAAGGGGAATTTGAAACCCGCGGTGCGTTCCTGGAACACAATCGGGAACTGGTGGAACGGCTGGAAGCGCTGCAGACGAAATCGCGGCGGCGGGATATGGTGCTGCCCGAACAGATGCGGTACGCGTTCTTCGACAAGATCATCCCGCAGGGGATCTGTGACGGCCACTGGTTCGAGAAATGGCGGCGGGAAGCGGAAAAGCAGAATCCACGCATTCTGTTTTTGACAGAAGCAGATCTGCTGGAACCGGACGTCACCCCGGTGTCCGAAGAGGCCTTTCCAGACTCACTGGCCATGCGAAATTCGCAACTGCCGATCGAATACCGGTTTGATCCCGGTTCCGAGCAGGATGGCCTGACACTGGTCGTGCCCCAGGAGGGTCTCAATCAGATCGACCCGAATCGCCTGGGCTGGCTGGTCCCCGGGCTGCTGGAAGAGAAGATCGTCGCCTTGATCAAAGGCCTGCCGAAAGATTATCGCCGGGCGTTCGTCCCCGTGCCCGATACGGCACGCGAAGTCTTGCGGCGGGTAAAATTTGGCGAGGGAAGTTTTAATTCGGCGGTCGCGAAAGTTCTGGCCGAGATCTCGGGCGAACGGGTTCCCCTGGAAGTACTCGATGCGGCGAACATTCCGACACACCTGCAGATGCACATCAAGGTCATCGACCCGGCCGGAAAGGCCCTGGCCAGCGGCCCCAATCTGCAGGCCGTGCGCGAAGACCTGGGGGCGACGGCAACCGCCACATTCACCAGTGGGGCCGATCCGCGCTGGCAGAAATCGGGCATCAAAACCTGGGACTTTGGAGACCTGCCCGCGGAAGTCGCGATACCCCGCGGCGGATTGACCCTGACCGGCTATCCGGCCCTGGCCGACCAGGGAGATTCCGTGTCGCTGCGCCTGCTGGACACCCCCGAACGGGCCGCGATGGAAACGCGCCGTGGTTTGCAGCGACTGTTCGCCCTGGCCAGCGGTCGAGAATTGAAAGCCCAGATCGACTGGTTGCCCGACGGCGACAAGATCAAGCTGTATGCGATGACCCTGCCCGATGCACCGGTCTTTCGCCAGCAGTTGATCGACTTGCTGGCCGATCGGACCTATTTCGTCAATCAAGTGATTCCACGGAGTGCACAGCAGTTTGAAGCGGCGTTGAAAGCCGGGAAACAACGGCTGGGACTGGCAGTCCAGGATCTGGCCCAGGTCTTGCCGCCACTGATGTTGAACTATCACGAAGCGCGGCTGGCGATTGAGAGAATGCATGCCCCGATCCTGCGCGCGGCCAGGGATGACATGGCGTCGCAACTCGCCCAGCTGGTGGCTCCTGGATTCCTGACAACGACTCCGTGGCAGTGGTTGAGCCAATACCCGCGGTATTTCAAGTCGATGCTGCTGCGCCGCGAAAAGCTCTCCGGCCCCGCGATTGCACGAGATCAAAAGCTGACGGCAGAACTGTCGGTCCGCTGGCAGGGATACCTGGAACGCGCGAAGTTACATGCCGAGCGGGAAATCTACGATCCGCAGCTGGTCTTGTATCGGTGGATGCTCGAAGAGTACCGTGTGTCGCTCTTCACGCAAGAATTGCGGACCGC
>CAZQUW010000302.1:4400-7309 GCA_964596215.1 uncultured Planctomicrobium sp.
CCCGTGAAAATCGGCGTCATCGGGCTCGGACGATTCGGGCGGTTGCACTCGCTGACACTCGCAGGATTGGCTGAAGCGGAATTGGTCGGAGTGGTGGCGCGACGGCGCGAGAGCCTGGAAAAACTGGCTCCGGAACTTCCCGGCGTCCCCGGTTGGACCGACCTCGATGCCGCAATCCGCGAGTCGGGTGCCGAGGCCTGGGTGGTGGCCTGCAGCACTGCGGAGCATGTCGCAGTCACTCGCAAGTTATTGCAGGCCGGCAAAACCGTGTTGCTGGAGAAGCCGGTTTCCGAAGATCTCGAGGAAGCGCGGTCGCTCGCCCCGCTGGTCCGTTCCGATTCCAGCAATCTGATGCTGGGGCATATTCTGTTGTTTAACAGCGAATTCCGGGGCCTGCAGGACGAAGTCAAGCGCCGCGGTCCGCTGGGCTTCATCGATTGTGTGCGGCATCGTCCCGCCAGCATTGTGACACAGTTCGCCGGCGAAAATCCGCTGCAAGCCACGATGGTCCACGATCTGTATTGCGTGCAGATGCTGACCAATCGCGTCGAACCGAGCGAAATCAACGGGCAGTATCATTACACCAGCCGCGGTGAAATCGATCTGGCAGCCGCCCAGCTGAAGTGGCCGAGCGGCCTGCTGGCGACGTTTGTTGCCTCGTACATGACACCAGCGGGCATGCCCCCGCGCGGGTTTGACCGCATGGAAGTCTTCGGTGATGGCTGGGCTGCCCGAATCAGTCCGAACCCACGGCCGATTGAGGTCTGGGACTCACAGGCGACCTGGCCCATGCCGCTGGAAATCCGGGCCGAACCTTCGGGAGCCACGGGCATGATGGCCGAAGAGCTGCGCTGCTTCTGCCGAGTCGTCCGGGGCCAGCAGGCGGTTCCCGTGGGGGCTACTTATACTGACGCCATCCAGGTCCAACAGTGGATGGACCAGATCGCGGCCTGTGCCCGGTAGCGGCCTGGGTCGCATCACCGCGGCGTGGCTTGTTTTTTCATCCATCCTTGGCGTCGGTCACGCAGTTTCCCCTCAGCGGACAAATTATGAACCATTTGCTTCACGAAATCCGCCACAGCCCGATCCTCTGGCTGCTGGTCTTTGTGCCCGTCTCGATTGGGGCGGCGAATCTGTGGCCCGCAGCACATACCTTGCTCTTCCTTCTGTCCGTACTGGCAATCGTACCGCTGGCGACGCTGCTGAGTCACGCCACCGAGTCGGTCGCGGCCAAGACCGGCGATGCCGTCGGCGGACTGCTCAATGCGACGCTGGGAAACCTGACAGAACTGGTGATTGCGATCGCGGCCCTGCGGGCCGGCGAGTACATGCTGGTCAAGGCGTCCCTCGCGGGGGCCATTGTCACGAACTCGTTGTTCATGCTCGGTGCATCATTTCTGCTTGGCGGACTGAAACACCATGTGCAGGAATACAATCGAGTCGGCGCGCGGGTGCAAGCCGGATTGCTGTTCGTGGCGACCGTCGCACTGCTGATTCCCTCAGCGATTTCTCAAGCCGACGCGGCATCTGCGGTCGAGTTTAATCATAAGCTGAGTGTCGGGCTGGCAGTGCTGTTAATCCTGGCTTATGCGCTGTCGCTGGTCCATTCGCTGAAAACGCATCGTGAACTATTTGTCAGTCAGAGCCCGGAGGAATCCTCCGAAACACCGTGGCCGATCGGCCTGGCGGTGGGGACACTGGCCGGCGTGACCGTTCTGGTCGCGATGGTCAGTGAGATCTTTGTGGAATCGGTACAAAAGGCGGCGGACGATTTTGGGATGACTCCCGCTTTTGTCGGTTTCATTGTGGTGGCTCTCGTGGGAGCCGCGGCAGAGATGACATCGGCTTTTTCCGGGGCCCTGAAGAATCGACTCGATCTCAGCGTGGGCATCGCGCTGGGCAGTGCCTCCCAGATTGCGTTGTTTGTGGCACCGGTAATGGTGTTACTCAGCTACTTCATCGGCCCCAGTCCGATGGACCTGCGGTTCTGGCCCGGCGCAGTCGTGATGGTGTTCATCGCCACCATGACCGCGGCCTTCGTAACGAACAGCGGACGATCCACCTGGTTCGTGGGGGCGTTAATCCTGATGGTCTACCTGATTTTCGCCATGACCCTGTATCTGCTGCCCCCCCGGGCAATCTGAGATGCGATTCAATGACAGTTGACCTGGCCCGGGCGTTGTTCGCACCACTTACTTGTTACTTGATCTTCTTTACTTGATCTTCGCCAGCCACTTATCCAACTGGTTGGCAAACGCCTGGCGGTCACGCAGGGTGAAGTTTGACGGTCCGCCCAGGACCATGCCTCCGCCACGCAGTTCGTCAAACAGGTTGCGGGCGGCCAGTCGCGCGCCCACATTGGCGTCGGTGTACAGCTCGCCACGCGGATTCAGGGCGAGTCCCCCCTTTTTGACGACATCCGCGGCCAGGGGAATATCGGCCGTGATGACCAGATCGCCAATCTCGACCAGTTCCACAATCCGTCGGTCGGCGATGTTCATGCCGACGCCGACGACAATCGTGCTGATGTACAGAGACGCCGGCACGCGCATCGATTGATTGGCGACCAGCGTCACCTTGATCTTGCGTCGATCCGCGGCGCGGAACAACAACTGTTTGATCTCACCCGGACAAGCATCCGCATCGACCCAGATCTGCATATTTTTCATGAATCCTTATGAATCGGAAGTTCGCGGCCGGCAGACGTGATCTTCGCCGGAAATTCGTACATCGTCCAGCCCACCAGTCACGACGTGACTGCGATTACCAGCCGTCAGCTCCGGCGAGGGAATCGCCTTGAGAATGACCGGGCAGTCATTTACTTGTTCGATGAAATCATTCAGACGGTCAGACCTGCGCGACATTCAACACTCGGCCTTTGGAGGCGGTATTCGTCGGATACGCACCAG
>CAZQUW010000303.1:0-7258 GCA_964596215.1 uncultured Planctomicrobium sp.
GGTGCGATAAGGTGCGATAAGGTTGGTTCATGCGACTGGTTGTGCCACATCGTTGGGTCTGCTACGCCACCTGGACTGGTTTGGTCCTCGCTTGGAATGGGCTTGTGGCACAGACCGTAGTCCCGGGGACCGATCCGCTCGCCAATTCGGCACTCCCGGCCCCCGATCTGACGCAGGATCGCACCAGCCAGCAGCGATTTCAGGCGGCCGGAATGGCGCTGGAAAAGGGAGATCTGGTCCGGGCGGGCGAACTGGTCCGGTGGCTGGTCGAACTCCCCGAGGATCGCTGGTTCGGGACGGGGGCTCATCGCCAGGGAATTCGGCGCGAACTCTTCCGGCAGCTGGCAGCCTGGCCGGAAAATCTCCGAGAACTGTACGCGACCGACATCGCCAGCCGCGCCGCCCCCGATTTGCAACTGGCTCTGCAGAACCATGACGTCGACGGCCTGCTGCGGATTGCCGCCCGGTATCCCGATTCGGAACCCGGCCGGCTGGCGTTGCGGCGGGCGGCTCTGCACTGTTTTGACCGGGGTGATTTTGCCGCGGCCGCGACCATTTCGGCCCGCAGCCTGCCGCCGCCGGAACTGGCCCGAGCCGACGACCTGCCGATCATTTTGCACAATGCGGCGGCGCGGTGGCGCATGGGGGACCACGCTCGGGCCCGGGCTGGTCTGCAACTTTACTCCCGCCTGTTCGATGTGAAATCGCCGGCCAATGCCGACGCTCGGATCAATGCGGCCCTGGCGTCGTTCCGCGATTCTCGCGCTGGTCGCGAAGGTGAGAAACTGACCGGACTGACCTTTCCCGGGGTACAGCCGCGATGGTCGGTACCCGTCTTGAATGATAAGACGTGGAATGAACTGTTTGAGGTGGCCAATCAGGACCTGCGAAATTCCGGGATGCCGACCCTGCCGGCAGCGATCCCCTGTGTGACTGACCAACTGGTCCTGCTGCGGACTTATGCCAGCCTGGCCGCATTCGATCTGCAGACCGGCAAACCGGTCTGGGAATGTTCGGCCCTGTCAGACAGCGCCGAGCCCCGCCAGCGGGCCCAGACCTTTGAAAATGCCGGATTTCGCGACTTCAAAGGTCAGGAACTGTTGCGGTACCTGGTGCAGAATCAGGTGACCGGCAGTTGCGTCGCTGATCAACAGCAGGCGTACTTTATCGGTGAGAAGCAGCGGGTGATTACCGACGACCAGCAGTATCCCCGGCCGCGGAATCAACTGGTTGCCTGCCGGCTGTCGGATGGGACGATCACCTGGCAATCGTGGCTCCAGCCCGAACTGTCAGATATCTATTTCCTCAGTCAGCCCATCATCCAGGGGGGCCGGCTGTACCTGCTGGGCGAAACGGAATCCCAGTTGAAACTCGTGGTGCTGAAATGTGCCGACGGGCGGCTCGACTGGCAGTTGCCACTGGCCTCGATCAAGCAGGATCTGTTGTTGCACCCCGGTCGCAAGCTGCGGCAGTTGCCGGTGCTGTGGCAGGATGGCTGGTTGATCTGCCCGACCGGCAGCGGCTGCATTTTGTCGATCGATACCGTGACGCGCAACTACGAGTGGGCATATCGCTACGTCAATCATGAGGTCGTCCCCAAGGCGCCCGGTCGCTTCGGTGCGTTCGCCGAACCCACCCGGGTCGTACCGCTGGGGGGCTGGCAGCGGATCGGTTTGGCGCGGGATGCCCGGCGTGTCTACTTCGTCACCCCGGAAGCCGATTCCATTCAGGCGCTCGATGCGCAGACCGGTCAACTGGCCTGGGAGCAGCCCCGCGGAGACGGCCTGTATCTGGGGGGGCTGGTAGGGGACAAGCTGCTGATCGTGGGGGATCGCGCATTGCGGGGCCTGCATGCCGAGACCGGCGCCGTGGTCTGGCAACGGGAGATTGACCGGCCCAGCGGCATCGGCCTGCTACACGGCCGCGAGTATCTTCTGCCGCTCTCGTCGGGCTCTGTTTTATTAGTGGACGTGGCGACGGGCAGGACGTTGCGAGGAGCCCAGGGAAGTCAGGCTCCGTTAGGCAACCTGGTGCAGCACGCCGGGAGTCTGGTGTCGTTAACTCCGCAGCGGCTGGAAGTCTACGGGGCCTGGGAAACCGAGCATCAGGAATTATTAACCCATCTGATGCGGAAGCCGGATGATCCGGACCTGCTGGGGCAACTTTATCGGCAGATGCGGCGCGGCGGTGATGTGGCCCAGGTGGCGGCATTGTTGCGGGAACTCTATCGCCAGCAGCCACAACCGACGTTACGCGTGCAGCTGATTCGGACGCTGCTGGAACTGGTGGCGACCCGGCCCGAGCTGAAAACCGAAATTGTCCCGGAAATTGGGCCGCTTGTGGGGGCGCTGGGGGATGCGCCTGATGAGTTGCGGTGCCGGATTCAGGCTGGGGTCGTGCTGGATGACCGGCCAGCGGCGCTGGGGGCCGCGATCAAGCTGGCCGCACAGGCCTCGATGGAAGAATTTGAGGCGGGGATCGACAAGCAGACGCTCGTCCGCAGCGACCGCGCTTTGCAGGGGGTGATTCTGCAGCTGTTGCATGAGACCCCGGAAGCTGCGCGACCGGCCTTGGAAAAAATTCTCGATGACACGTTGCAGGGGGCTCGCGACAGCAGTGATCCGTTTGCCTTACAGCGGTTCGCGCTGCAGTTTAGTCATCTGCGCTGGGGACAACAGGCGCGGATTAGTGATCATACCAGGGTCGGAATTGGCTGGCCGGCGTTCCGGCAAGAGCTGAATTTATTAGATCTGACTGATGGCCCGGATCAAACTCTGGCGGCGGCGGCCTTCTTGAAGCTGGCCCAGGAAATGAATCAGCGCAGCTTCCGGCAGGATGCGATCCGGTATTTCGCGACCTTGCGTGACGAGTTCCCCGACGTGCGCCTGGATCCCGCGCATACGGTCTCGCAGATCATTGCTGAACTGCCGGCGATGTCGTTGCTGACGGCGCAATTGAAGGCGGGGCCGGTCGATCCCTGGCCGTTGACCAAACCTGCGATTTCCAAGCCCAAGGGGAAGCCGCGCGAGCCCTTTCTGATGCCGATTCCGATCGAGTCGCCCCCCGGCAGTTTGCTCGACCGCGTCAATGTGACGGTGGATCTCAATGCCAGCCGGCTGCTGTGCCAGGGAGACTGGTACCCGGGGTACTGGGAAATTCCGCTCCCGAAATCCCGTTCTCCGCTGCGGGAGCTGATCCAGACCTACCACGGCTGGGGGCTGGGCCAGCTGCTGGTGGTGCGGCTGGGAACGCAGCTGTATGGCGTCAGTCTGCTGGACAATACGGGCGAACCGAACGGGCGGGTGGTATGGACTTTCGATCTGGCGGACGACCTGACGGGCCGCTTTGAAGTCGGCCAGGTGCAGAATCGCCAGGGGCTCGGTGAAGCCGAAGTGGTCATTTTCGATGACTATGGCCGCGAAGTCGGGCAGATGTGTGTCATTCAGCCGGGGTATTGTTGCTATCGGCATCGGGGCGAACTGGTCGTAGTGGAGACGGCCACGGGGCGCGTCCTGTGGCGTCGCCGGAATCAACCGCCAGGGCTGCAGATCGCCGGCGACAGCCAGTCGCTGTATTTGCTGCACGCCCAGGACAAAACGCTGGAGACTTTGCGGATCGTGGATGGTTCTTCGGAGCGCCGCGTGCCGTGGCCGTACCCGGTGGAGACCCGCCCCCTGTTCCACGGCGGGGTGGCGATTGTTTCAGAGCCCGACAACCAGGCCCTGCGCTTGCGCTGGGTGCGATTGCGTGATCTGCACGTGCTGGCCGAGCATCCGCTGGGGAAAATCTCGCACCGGATGTTGCTTGATGCGCAAACCCTGGCCGTGCTGCAGCAGGATCATACGCTGGTCTGGTTTGACCTGCGGGGTGGCCAGCTGGAGGGGAGGGCGGTGCTGGATGTTCCGGGGGATGTCTCGCGGGTGCACGCCTGGCAGGATCAGCAGCGGTTTTACGTCCTCCCCAGTGGCATTCCACCTTACCGCGGTTCCGGGCGCGTCCCCCAGATCCGCGACGGTCACCGGCAACACCGCGTGCATGGTACGCTGCACGCGATCGACCGGCGTACGGGGACTGTCAGCTGGAAGCGGACCCTGGAAGATGTGATCTTCCCGCTCGAACAACCCCACGGGGCCCCGATCTTCATGTTGAACTATCGCACGCTGGCCATGGGAGTTACGGAACCCTCAAAACCGCCGGTGCCGGGCGAAATGGAAGGGGTGCTGCACGTGCTTGATCGCCGCACCGGCGAGGATGTTTATCGCGAACAGTCCCCCAATCTGTCACCCGCCTTTACCGTGGAAATCAACCTCGAACAGCATTCGCTGGACATTCACGGCGAACAAATGCGGTTACGTCTTGAATACCCTTCGAATTGAGTAACCAAATCATTGATTGTCGACAATCTATGGTATGCCAGTCTGGAAAACTTGATGTTTGATTGGTATGAATTTTACTAACGGAATCGCCAGCGGTTCGAATGACGAGGAAATCCAGGCATTCACGGCGATTTGATCGATTCCTGACTCCCAACGACAAGTAACTACCCCATGAAAATCACGGAAGTTGTCTGCCAGATCATTCGCATCAAGTCGGTCATCGCAAAGACCGCCAGCAGTCAGGACTCTGTGATTGTCCGGATTCGGACCGACAACGGTCTGGAGGGGGTGGGTGAAGCCGACTCGTCGCCGGAAGTTGTGAAAGCGATTATCGACGCTCCTTTCAGTCATAACATCGCCTGTGGACTGCGGTTGCTGCTGGTGGGCGAGAATCCGCTGGAGACCGAACGGCTGTGGCAGAAGATGTATCGCCGGACGATGTACTTCGGTCGCACCGGGGCCGGCATCACCGCCATGGCGGCCGTCGATATGGCCTTGTGGGATTTGAAGGGCAAGTTCTTCAAGCAGCCGATTCACTGTCTGCTGGGGGGCAAGCAGCACTCGTCGATCAAGGCTTATGCGTCGATCCTGTTCGGCAAGGACGGAGCGGCGACCAAGGATATTGCTCAGCGCTGGATCAGCGAAGGTTATAAGGCGGTGAAGTTCGGCTGGGAGCCGATGGGCCAGAGCGAAGCGGTCGACATCGACCTCGTGCGTGGTGCCCGGGCCGGGCTGGGAGACGGCAGCACGCTGCTGGTGGACGCCGGATGTGTCTGGGACGCCCGGACCGCCTTGCAACGGGCCGAGAAATTCAAAGATTACAACATTGGCTGGCTCGAGGAACCGCTGCGTGAGGACGACGTGGAAGGCTACGTCTGGCTCCGCAACCGGTCACCGGTGCCGATTGCCTCGGGTGAAGGGGAATGTGGCCGCGAATCGTTCCGCCCGTTCATTGATCAGCACGCCCTGGACGTCTATCAGGTGGACCTGTCGCGGAATGGCTTCACGGATGCGGCCTACATCCGCAGCCGAGTCGAAGAAATCGGCGCCCGGCTGTGCAATCACTGCTACACCAGCCCGCTGACAGCCGCGGCCAGTCTGCACTGGCTGAGCACCTGCCGCGATGCCTTCCTGTTCGAGGATTGCGTGGAAGACTCACCGTTGCGGCACGAGTTGACCCATGAGAAGGTCCAGGCGGTTGACGGGTACATCAACGTCCCCGATGGTCCCGGACTGGGTGTGACCTTGAACGAAGACTTCGTCAAAGCCCACCTGATTTCAGAATCCAAGTAGCAGTCGACGGATGGCGGAATTGCGTGGGACGGGTCTCCAGGCCCGTCAGTCCGTCATTATCCGCGTTCAATACGACGAATGCCTCGCGAAAATCGGGCAGCACACGGCTGGTGTGGCTCGCGAGGCCGGGAGAAAACATAGCGTTTTAGGGGACGGGCAGACCGGGAGACCCGTCCTGTGATGCGTGCTCACGGTTGCGGGTCCGTGCTCTGTCAAAGCCAAGGACTGGGGCAAAGCCCAGAAGCGGGGTGTCCCTGGCTCTGCCAGTGCTTGTTGCGAGTCCAATGAACTCCGGCACTGGCAGAGCCAGTGGCACCCAATCCGGAAATCAAACGTTGGCAATCCACTACGGTTGGGCGACGGTCGCGGCGACTGTTTGGCGGTTGGTCTGGCGCGAGGTCGGGCCGGTGGCGGCCATCCCCGGGACGTCGGGCTCCAGGGCTCCGCCTGGTTGGTGTTCCTTGATGACGAAGTTCCGCAATTGCAGGATCGGCGGACCCATCAACAGGATATAGATCGGAGGTGCCAGGCAGAGCAACACCGGGAACAGCATGCGGATGCTCGTCTTGCTCGCTTCTTCTTCGGCCCGCTGCCGTCGCGTGCGGCGGACGCTGTCCGCGTAATCACACACGGCCGTGGCAATGTGCGAGCCCATGCGATGGGTTTGTGAGACCAGCGTGGCCAGGGCGTTGATATCGGGGGTGTCGATACGCGAGGCAAAATGCCGTAAGGCGTTGGCCATGGTGTCGGCGTCGGCATGCCGGCGAATGATCTCGAACTCGACGGCGATATCGCGGTTGGAAAATTTGATCTCATCGGCCACGCGCTGCAGGGCGTCCCGCAGCGGCAAACCGCCGGTCAGACACATCGTAATGATGTCCAGCGCGTCGGGCAGACCTGTCTGGATGCGGTCCACGCGTGATCGGGCCTGCACGGCGAGCAGCATGCGGGGCAGGCCATAGCCACACGCGGTGGCGATCGCACCGGCGATCAGGATCGTCCGCGGCATGTGGGAACTCGGATCGGCCATCGTGGCCAGGGCCAGCGTGCCGGCGATACAGGCCACGACCAGCGTATTGCGTGTCGCGAGGTATTCCTGCAGGGCATGCGTTCCGTAGTATCCGGCACGCATCAGGTTGCGGCGGATGACATCGACTTCCGAGCTCAGCTGCGGCACGACGGCGGCCATGGCCTGCACGAAGGGGCTCGCCTTTTTGCCCGGTTCGCTCAGCAGGCCCGTCAGGTCGTCTTTCACGCCGGCCAGGCGTCGCGCCGTACGTCGTCCGCCCGCCACGAAGTCGCCGATCAGAAAGACCAGCATGGCCAGTACGAAAAACGCACCCACGGTTACCAGATCGATAAATGTCATCGTAAAGCGAGCTCTTTAAGGCAAACATCCGGGTCTGAGCCGGGAACATCTTAATACGGCCGCGGGCGAACCGGCGGGGCTAGATGGGTCTCTTTAACAGGGCCAGCACCCACAATATTCCAGTCAGTTCCAGGCAGACCGCCAGGATCAACAGGATGCGCCCCATCGGGTCGGTCAGCAGGGGGCGGACATGGTCCGGGAAGTACACAAAACACAGGAT
>CAZQUW010000304.1:0-7201 GCA_964596215.1 uncultured Planctomicrobium sp.
CACTACAAAGGCAAAGGACTGTTCAAGATCGGCACTGTCGGACGCTGTTCGGTACGCTGGCTCGCTAGTCACCAGGAGCCGGTTCGAGGATCTACGGTCTCGGTATCACGGGAAGCATCAGCAACGAAGGATATTGTGACTGATGAAAAATGGCTTGCTGTGCCATTTGTGATTGTGTTTCCCCGGCAATTGGGCGGCCCGTGTTCGGATTGGCGTCGAACTGGGGAAAGTTGCTACTAGAAACTTCCAGACGCACACAATGCCCGGCGGCAATGACGATGCTGGTGGGCCAAAGCTTAATTTCAACGGGCACCGGAGTGGCTGGCTCGGCACCAAATACTTTCCGCGTTATGCCGCCGCAGATATTGTAGGCGGAACCATCTGGCCAAAGATCGACCAGTTTCGCTGTGAAGTCGGTGCAGGGTGCCGACGTCGTCACGAATAGTCTCGCCGAAACAGGCCCTGTGATTTCCAGTGGCTCCTTAAGCGGCGACGATGTGTAGACCAGCACATCCTGGCGTTCTTCCACTTCGTTCTGCAGGGCCACGCCCGCCCGAAAACCAAGCATGGCGCCTCCTTTGGATGGCACGGGGCTTTGGGGATCGTAAGTATATCGATCCGGCGATTCATCGCTCGTCGGGGACTTGAGTGACAGTCGCCCGTCGCCTTGCCTTGAGTTGGCCTTGCCATTGCTATGCAGGAACCAAGGAACGTACTGTGTGCGAGCCAGTGGCCACCGCTGCTCTTCACGCCACACGTTGTCCCCCATCACGAAGATTCGCACGGGAGACGCTGTTTCGGCTTTACAAGTTGCATGAACTTGATCTGGTTTTAGATACCGCTCGAACCAGGCAATGCTCGGCTCCAGGCATTCGAGGCGATAGTTGCGGTTGATGAAACCGTCGGGTGGCTGGATGACATCCGCATGAATCCACGGACCGATTATCAACCGGCTTTCCGCAGCGATCTCGCGCGACGCCGTGCGCTGGATCGCTTCATAGTCGGCGAGTTGCGTTGGCAGGAAAGGATCGTACCAGCCGGCCATGAGCAGTACCGGCGTGCGCAAGCGAGCGGCCCGCTCGTTTCCATCTACATTAATCCAGTATTCGTCGCGACATGGGTGCTGGGCCCAATCGTTGAAGAAGGAAATATCGCGGCCAGCGCGGTCGTCAGCCTGACCTAACGGACGGCCAGCTACTCCACGATCAAGATCGGGGTAGTTCACCGCAACATCGTGAGGGCCATCGGACATCAGCGCCCAGTACAAGGCTGACTCAAGTGAAAATGCTCCGCCCGAATAAAACATGCCATGAAAGTCCGTGCTGGACTCTTGGATCATCATCGCAGACAGCGTGGGGTCACGGGATTCACTCATGGTCCACTGGGTGTATCCAAAGTAAGAACCTCCCCACGTGCCCACTCGACCGTTGTACCAAGGCTGCTCCTTGAGCCAGGCGAGTGTCGCCGCACCATCAGCAGCCTCATGCACAAAAGGTTCGTATGTTCCCGTGGAAAGATAACGTCCGCGAGTTCCTTGAATGACGACGGTATAGCCTTGCTCCGCCCACATCCGCCCGATGATCGAAGTAAACAGCGTGTTCTTCCAAGTCCTCGAGTAAGGAATGCGCACCAGGATCGTCGGAGTATGCTCCCCTGCCTGTACCGGGTGAAACACGTTCGCGGAGAGGACCGTGCCATCGAGCGTGGTGAGTTGGACGTCGGATTCAGCACGTACGGCAAATCGTGGACCACCGGTGCCAAGCTCTCGCCCCAGATAGCTCGGAACAACCAAGTAAGCTAGCCACGCCACGTACGCCACCAACGTGGCCAAGCCAGCGAGCGTCCCCGCGGTATACCTTGCAAGTTGCCATTTCCAAGTCGCGCGAGCCTGGGCTTTCGCGGCATGACGCAGGTGATGGGCACCGAGCACCAGCACAAAAGTGGCCAGGACGCAATGGAAGAAGATGGGAATCGCACCGCCTGTCCAGCGTTCTGGCGCGTAGAGGCTCATGCGTACGATGTAGCGCGTGATCATGACCAGAAAGTATAGCGTGCCCCACACTACCAGTACTTTTCCCAGCCATCGTTTGGGGGAATGGAACCAGCCGCGTTGCCAGGACACTTGCCAGCACGCCAAGCCATAAACCGCGATGACCACGAACTGCGTGATCAGCAGGCGACCGTACGGGACGACGCCTGAATACCACGCTTTCGATGGCGGCAGCCAACCGGGGTGCCACACCTGCACGACGAGTTGCCCCACCACACGCAACACAAACAGGGCCAGCAGCAGCCATAGTAACCACGTCGTGCATGACGATTGTCGCCTTTCAAACACCATGCTTGTCCCCCTGGGAGAAGAGCAAAGTTCCGGTGACTTTGCGTACGTCGGGATGGGAGAAACGAAAGACTGCTCGATCCATCACGAAATGCACATAAACAGTGGCGAAGTTCAACCACAGCAGTGTTCGAACCAGCCACGGATGTTCGCCCATCGCCGTGGCGATCCACTGCATGATTCCGTCGTGGGGCCTACCGGTATGGAGTGACAACTCGAATAACGGAGCGAAAACAATCGTGGAGACCATCAGCACAAGTACCGTCGGCCAAAAGCGGCCGTAGAAGAGGCCCCAGAATCGATACCACGGTGATGCGGTCACGTTATCGGTATGGTCATTGCGCGAGATTTGTGCCGTCAGCGCAATGGAAACGAGCCAATGCTGTACACCCCACAGAATCAGAAACGCCAGCGGCGACAGAAAGTAGGCCAGCCCCCCCTGTATTCCCAGGCCGATGATGTAGAGCATCTTCGGTAGTGAACGACGCGGGTTACGCGCTTCTGTGTATAGAAACCCAGTTGTCAGTATCGCAATCAAGGGGACGGCGATCCAGCGTGCGACGGCCATAGCCGAATGTAATCGTTCAAGCGGCAGGGCTGCGTACATTAACGAGTCCTGAACGACTTCCGCACCAGCGAGAATCTGCGCGATACAAACTGCCAGACCACCAACAATCAGACAATACCATCGCTCGTATCTTTTCCCCTGCGGGTCTTGTGGTTGAGCAGCGCGAATGCGGTAAATGCTCAGCACGCCAAAGTGCTGCACCGCGAAGTGATACGAGTTGTAGACGAAGAAGACCGTCGCCAATACTTGAACCCGCGTGAGTAGCTGCAATGGAAGGAACGCTTCGGGCAGGAACAGGAAAAGGAATGTTGCTGAAAAAATAGTCGCAGGCAGCACGAAGAAGCGCGCCCACTGCTGGTGAATCAGATTTCGATAGGCCGGCAAACAGTACGCGTTGAACGCAGTCGCAAAGCGATGTGGCAGCCACAGCGTGAGCACTGCCACGGCCATGATCCATTGGTCTGTTGCCGTCAGCACGGGCGAGAGTAGTACAGGCACCAGCAGCCACAAACCCGAGAGCATCCAGAAGCCATCCCAGACAGGCGACCGCAGCCAATAACGGGCAGATAAAGAGGTAGACAGCGGAGTAGTCATGACTGATCCTTGGTGGCAAAAAGTACTTCTTCCCAGAGCATGGTATAGAGCGGCAGCATTTTGAATTGATCGGGATTCGCAGTGGCCACGCGGGGCAGGGCCGCCGCAAGCTTCGCTACGAGTTCCTCGGCAGGCAAAACCACAAGTGTTGGCGCGACCAGTCGCTCGGTTGATCGCTTCGACGCATACTCAATGTTGATTCGGCACAGCGCGTCATCGAGTTGACGAGCCATCGTTGTGGAGTCCGTGGAGTTCGCGGAACTCAACAGCACAAACGTGTAACCGGGAACGTGACCGCTGCCTCGGCTAGGAAAGCAAGTGAAAGGAACATCCAAGAGCCCATTAGCCCTGGCGACTTCCGTGTAGGCTTGCTGCAACTGGCAGTCGGTGATTTTTTCGCCGGTAAAGGAATAGTTCAGACCAAAACGCCGCTCAAACTTGATCAGTGGAGTGTCTTGCTCACGCCCCACGCAGCGGAAAACGTCTTGCGTGTCGTACCGCGTCAGCCCATAGGGATCGGAGACGACCATCCGATACTCTTCTTGCGATACAAGCACCCAGGGGGGTATCACATTCTCCGCGGTTGGTTCGGCAAGAAGCGGTAGAAACTCGTAGCAACACTCCGGATAGATCGGCAGCCCCGCCTGCAGCGAAACATGCGGAACAACCGAGGCCGCGACAACTTCTGTCGACAGCGAGAACATGGGCGCCAGGTGGAACTTGCGCGGCGCAAGTTGAACACGCAACTGCTCGACGAAGGGCCGTACATAGCCCCCTTGCCAACACCAGATGAGCTCCACATGGGGAAGCATTGCGGCAGGTGTCGGTGGGACAGTGTTTTCATCCAGCCAGTCGCAGATTTCCTGGCGAGTCCTGGCGAATTCGTCAGGGCGTGAGACGGATGTGGCTTGCCAGTCCTCCTCGGCCAGGATCTGCTTCACTTGCTCACGCAAGCTGGGCCACGCTTCGCTCCCCTTACGCAGGAGCACGCACAGCGACGATGGATTCACCGTGGTCACGACAGTGGGACGCAGTGACCAAATGAGCGCCCAGGTGAGCGCCAAGGCCGAATAGCGAGGGGCCAGCTTCACCGCTGCGAGCCGCAGGGCAAAATAGTCTCTCAGGATAATTTCAGCGAGGGCTGACGGGGGCCGCGCGTTTGCCAGCAACGAACTTACGGACTGGTCCTGCGTAAAGCTGTTCAGGAAATAGAATCGCGGGGTAGTGACGGCATAGGCTTCGGTCGTCAGTAAGACCTGGTCGACATAGTGATCGGCCAGCGCTCGCAAGCGACTGGACGGATACAGAATCTGCTTCGGTTGGCTGGTCGTGCCCGAAGTCCAGGCGAAGTCGCATGGTTCGGCACACTGCTGAGCTGCGGCTAGAATCGTGGCTTGAGTCGCTTCGGTGTAGGGCCGCGGATCGATATTCGCGACGCCATATCGCCTGGCCAGTTCAACCTGCTGCACTCGGTATCCCGAGAGCATCGCTGCAAGTTCCCGCCGTTGTTCGCAGTTTCGAGCCGCGATGAGTTCGGCATGCGTCGCATTCGGGTCGCAAGTAGTCACAATACAGTTCCCCTCAGGCGATGTTGTTCATTCAATCCGGGATGTCTCAGATGGCTTGAGCCTGGAACCGATCCAAGCTCGGAAGACTCGCCGGCTTAACAAGCCACCCACCCACCGGCGTCGGGCGCGGAATGAATCTTCATCGTTTTCTCCGTACCGATTCCGATTCCCTCGTTTCGACGACTGGATTAAAGACCGAAACGGCTGTTTTGCAGCCTTCAACACGGGCACCGCGCAGACATACCACTTGGGGCATGTTCTGCACTCAGCGTCGTCAGCCCGAGGACTCATTGAGCTCGCCTGTCAGCATGGGACAGATCCACTGATACTTACACACAATTATTCATTATTTCACTAATACCTGCGGGACAACATAAAGAGCACAACCCCAGCAGCGAGATGTCGCCCGCTGGTCAAATTTCAATTTCGTGAACTGCGATGGCGCGGCTTCGCAACCGGGCTAAATCGATCGGCAGGTTCAAGCCGACATCCGGCAAGCTCGCGACAGGCACTGTGCCGCCGCGTCCAAACGACAGCGGCGACCTTAGCACATCCCACGCCAGGAGGCGGCGGCCAAAACATCCTTCCAGGTAACGCAGGTCGGTTCCGAGTGCCGCCAGGTGCGCGCCGGCGGTCGCCAGAATCGAGGTCTCGCCCACAAGGCAGCCGAGTTGCGTTGCCAAACCGAGTACTCTGGCGCGCTCGTACATTTGCCAGGCGATCGTCAGCCCTCCATGCTTGGCGATCCGCAGATTCACGGCACGAAAGGCGCCGGACTCCGCCGCGCGCTCCAACTCTGCCGGTGTGCAGACCGATTCGTCCGCGCAGAACAGGAAGCGTCCCGCAAATTCCCGCTGAAAGCGCGCGCTCGTTTCCCAGGCGTCCTTGGCGAAAGGTTGCTCGATCCATTCCAAACGAGGTTGCGCGCGATCGAGTCGAGTGAGATAATCGCCTGCGGCGGCCGTCGTCAAGCTGCCATTGAGATCAATCCGGAGATCAACTCCGGCCGGAAGCCAGCGAGCAATCTCCGCAAGGTAGGCGAGATCGTTCGCGGCCTGTCCGGTTCCCTTGACCTTGACGAATCGCATCCCCATCCAGCGAATCCCCAGGTGGAGTAGTTTGCGCTTCCAGCCGGAGGCAAGCGGGTACACCGCCGAATAGACCAGTGAACGGTCGAACGGTTGAGGTTGATGGAGCCAAGATGCTATCGAAAGATGACGCTGGCGACACCACAAGTCGACCAGCGCCAGATCAATTCCACAAAGTGCTCCCCAAACTCCCGGTTCGTTGGTGTACCGGGCCAGCAGATTGGGAATCGCCTCGCGGGGATCGCCAAGCGGTTCGTGCCGTAAATCTGTCAGCAGACGTTTTCCCAGCGATAGGCAGTCGGAAAACGACTCTCCCGTGACGTAGCTGCGGCTGAGAAACTCTCCGCAGCCTTGGGTTCCATCTGCGGCTTCCAACAGCACAAAGCCCGTCTCGTTCTCTTGACGCTCGTGACTGGCGTGACGAATACGATAACGCAGGGGAACACGGGCGACCATGATTTCTGCGTGGGACAATCGCATGGACAGGAAACCTTTCCGACCGGAACTCTGCCTGATCGGATCGATCGGTTATCGAGCGAGGTTCGAGCGGCAGCTAGTAGGGTCTTAGGCGTACTTGCTGCTGGAATATCACTCAGAGTGACGGGATAAATTTGGAAATCAGCCCTGTATTTCGCAAATCACGAAGTTGTGTCACGGAATTTGTTCATAACCGTGTCTCAGTACATGCCCAAAACGAGGAGTACCCCGACACTGGCATTTAGAACTTTCCAAATTTTAATGACGTTTCATCAGACGGTTCAAAATTCATCCAAACCTTGCTGGCAGCAATGTTCGATTCAGAACTTCTGATTGAGAAGAGTAGACACAGAATCTTGCACAGAATTCTCGATTTGCCGGCACGCACATTCATTCATGATGAGGAGGGGGTACGGTCACAGGCGGGAATGACGGCACGTCATGTTGGCACAGAGTTATCTGTCATCGGCGAACTGCAATCAGCCAACTCCCGGTACGGAACCGAAGGTTGGTGGTTCGAGCCCACCGAGATGCATTTCGAGCCACAAAGACTTAGGTCGAGTGGCTC
>CAZQUW010000305.1:0-3440 GCA_964596215.1 uncultured Planctomicrobium sp.
GCGCTGCGGAGGGCGGCCAGATCGACCACCGCCGGCACGCCGGTGAAGTCCTGCAGGACCACGCGGCCCGGCTTGAAGGGAACTTCGACCTGCAACGGGGCTATGGGATTCCAGTTTGCCAGGTTCGTGACGTCGGAATCATTGACCACGAAGCCATCGACGTTTCGCAGGCAGGCTTCCAGCAGCACGCGAATTGAGAACGGGAGCTTTTCAATGTGCCCGACTTTGTCGTCGATCAGCTTCTGCAAACGATAAATCGTTACTTCGCCACCGCGTGTCTTCAGTTTCGCCGCCGCCCCGAACGAATTGCCCGCCGCCATGAACGCAACTCCTTGATGAGTCTTATTTTACAAACGTATTTCGAGGCCCGACAGGCGAGTACCCGGTACTCACACAATGCCTGATTGGCCGGTTTGGAACACGCGCCAGAAACCGAATTTCTCAAAGGCTGTTGATGCTATCACCCGACGTTCGGATTGAGAAGCGTCACTGTCAGTTCGGCTCACAATCTCCAGATCAGGCCCGGACGGCAGTAACTGTTGCGCGGACGCTAAGCACTGGGACGCCTGATACGCAGGCAGGCGGCCTCGGAAAAATTTCCGAGACGACGCGAACCCTTCAATCCGGTATAGACTTGCGACAAATCCTGGACAATTCACGGCGAACTGGTCCGGATAATGCTTTCGTGTTTGTCATGCCGCGAATGCGGGCCCTCCACGTGCCCGATCTCGATCAATACCCCGAGAGGAGTGTCACATGTCGCAAGATGCAGTCCTTGGACCTGGCCGGCAGACTCAGCAGGGGAAATGGCGTCAGCGTCCCGCCTTCGTACTGACCGAGACGGTGCTTGTGATGGGGATGATCGCCGCGTCGATCGTTGTCTTGTCCCCTGCCGTGCACTTCGCCGGCCAGGCGGCGCGGCAGTCGAAACTCGATCGAGCTGCCCAGGTGCCCACGGGTAAACTTGCCCGGTACCGCGGAAACGAAGCCGTTGAGTTTGGGCAGCCGCTCCTGATTTCTTCCGGACTGTGCCACGGCCCCATCACTGCAAGTTTCCTCAAAACCGGCAGCTGGGCTCAATTGCTGAACCCCACTTACGACGATGCTACGAATCTCAATTAGTCCTCTGTCAAAGCTGAAAACCGGTGTGCCACTGGCTCTGCCAGTGTATTTTGCGAGTCGAATGACACCCGGCACTGGCAATCCCAGTGGCAACCAATCCCTCTAGATCGCCGAGTGGTCAACGCAGCACCTATTGCCGTGCTTCTTCTTCCAGCATCTGCATCACCCGGCTGTCAGGTGTCGCCGGACGGCAGCGAGTTCTCGCCCATTCGCGGAGTTGAAAAATTTTCTCCTCCATCGTGACCGACAGCGGCACGGTCTGCTCCTGCGAATTCAGCAGGTCTTCCTGGGTGACCGGCCGCCCCCCGGTATAGGCCTCGAACGTGGCCGAGATAATCAGTTGCTCGATCTCAGCCCCGCTGTAGCCTTCGGTCTTGTTCGATAGCTGGTTGATATCGTATTTCTTGGGGTCCAGTTTTCGCTTCTTGAGATGGATATCCAGGATTTCCTTACGCTCGTGGAAATTCGGCAGGTTGATGAAGAACAACTCGTCGAAGCGGCCGCGGCGTAGCATTTCCGGGGGCAGCGATGCCACCGAGTTTGCCGTGGCGATCACGAAAATCGGTTTCCCGTGATCCTGCAGCCATGTCAAAAACGTTCCGAATAACCGCGTCAGAGTGCCGTCGCCACCCCCTTCGGTCGACACGCCGCTGAAGGCTTTTTCGACTTCGTCCAGCCACAACACGGTCGGAGCAATCGTCTCAATCGTCCGCAAAACCTCGCGCAGATTGCGCTCCGACGAACCGCGTTCACCACTCAGCAAGGCGGCAAAATCGAGCCGCACGAGCGGGAAGCTCAGCAGCTTGGCGGTGGCCCGGGCGGTCAAGCTCTTGCCGCAACCCTGAACCCCCAGCAGCAGCACTCCCTTGGGCAGCGGCAATCCCTGCTTCCGCGCTTTCAGGCTGTAGGCCGAAGCGCGTGACACCAGCCAGTCCTTCAGACCTTCCAGGCCGCCGATGTCCTTCACCGCTGCATCCAGGTCGAAGAATTCCAGCAGATCCGACCCGCGCAGCAATGTTTTCTTCTCCGACACTAATGCTGCGAAGACTTCGTCGTCCAGCTGATTGCAGTGGGCCAGTGCCCGCATCAGGGCCTTCCCTGCCTCGCGCGCCGTCAAGCCAATGACGGTCTTCAGCAGTCGCTCGCGTTCCTCATCGTTGGCCCGCAAGGCGCGACCATTGACCTTGGCAAGATCCTTCAACACGTCCGTCAGCACATCCTGCAGATCGTCAATGTCGGGCAGCGGTAACTCCAGCTGCAGGACGTCGCGCTCCAGATCTAGCGGTATTTCGACTTCCGGAGACATCAGCAGCAGCGTTTTGTTGTGTTCACGCAACGTGCCGCACTGGTCACGTAATTTGCGTACGACCACCGGCGACGTCATGTGATGATGAAAATCCTTCAACAGGATAATGTGATCCGACGGGTACGCTTCCACTTCGCGCAGCACGCCGAGCGGATCAGTCAGGATTTCCGCATCGGGATCCAGCGGCGGCAGAAATCCTTCGGTCGAACTCCACGTGACCAATCCCAGCCGCATGTCCAGGGCCAGGTTGGCAAGCTCCGTTTCCCAGCGCTCTTCCTCGTAGGTCGTCAGGAACAGCACACAGTAGCGCGCCTGAATTCGAGACTGCAGTTCTTCGAGCATTCGCGTGGTGATGGACATGATATAGTCAGCTTCGCAGAGCCAGCAGGTAGAAGTTCAACCGCAGAATTGCCGTCCCGGACAGCAGGCATCGCCTGAATTCAGGACGGCTGACGTATAACATAGCCTGTCTTCCAGAGCAAATGGGAGGCCGGCACACACGCCATCCATATTGTACCCAGATTGCACGGATAACGAGGAACCTGCACGTGCCCTTTACATCCACGATCCGCAACGAACGTTTCGTATTCGATGATTTACGCGATCTTCTCGCCAAAGCCAACGAGACGAAATCGGGCGACGAACTCGCGGGAATTGCCGCCCGCAGTGAACGCGAGCGGGTCGCGGCAAAATGGGCCCTGGCCGACGTTTGCCTGGCAGAACTGGTCAATCACCCCGTAGTTGATCCCGATGAGGATGAGGTCTCGCGGTTAATTCTCGACACCCTGGATCACGCCGCGTTTGCATCGATCCGCAGTCAGACTGTCGGTGAGTTTCGCGAATGGTTACTTGACGACCAGTCAGGCCAACCTGAACTCGCCGCCGTTGCCCGCGGAGTCACTCCCGAGATGGCCGCCGCGGTTACCAAGCTGATGAGCAACAAAGAGCTCATATTCGTGGCCAGCAAGATTCGCAACGTGACACGCTGCCGCAATACCCTGGGCGAAGCCGG
>CAZQUW010000305.1:3540-7198 GCA_964596215.1 uncultured Planctomicrobium sp.
TCGATCGCGGGGACTCAGGCTGCCAACGCCAGTTTCGGCATCAACTTGAGTCTGCTGCGCGAAGGACGCGAACAAATTTTGGAACAACATCGGAACCGCCCCGTCAACTGGGTGGGGCACGATGTGATGTACTTCGAAACCGGACAAGGGAGTGCCCTGTCGGCCGACGCGCATCACGGCGTCGACCAGTTAACACTCGAGGCCCGCGCCTACGGCGTCGCCCGCGCATTCAATCCACTGTTAGTGAACTCAGTAGTGGGGTTCATCGGTCCCGAGTATCTCTACGATGAACGCCAGATCGTCCGCGCCGGGTTGGAAGATCACTTCATGGGCAAGCTGTTAGGACTGCCGATGGGAGTCGATGTCTGTTACACCAATCACGCGGCCGCCGATCAAAACTCGGCCGACAATCTGCTCGTACTGCTAACCGCAGCCGGCTGCAACTATTTCATGGGAGTCCCCTGCTCCGACGACGTGATGCTCAACTATCAATCGACGAGCTTTCACGACGCGGCCCTGGTTCGCCAGTTATTCAACCTCCGTCCGGCCCCGGAGTTCGCGGCCTGGCTGGAGACGCACGGCATCATGCAGAACGGAAAATTGCTGGCAGCCGACCCCAAACTCCGCAGCACAATCTGGCAGCAGGCCCAAGCCGCGTTGGCGGCGCATTGACAATAGCCGCCCGACGCTCCCCGGTCCACGTGGAATGGCTGTCATATCTTCGGCGATTTCGTATGCCAGTCGGTAACGCTCTGGTACTTCTGCGCAATCGCCAGCAGCTTGTTTTCCTCAAAGGCCCGGCCGACGAACTGCAGACCGGTCGGCAGGCCCCGGTCTCCGAATCCGTTGGGAATGCTCAATGCCGGAATCCCCGCCGCATTCCCGGCACCGCCGATGATTGAACTGCGGAAGGGGCCGAAGTACTCGCGGAAATTTGCCGCAATCGGCACTGCCACCGCCGACATCGTCGGGGTGACGAGAGCGTCGTAGCGCGAAAGAATCTCATCCACAGCCTTCTGGATCAAGGGCCGGATGCGGAAGGCATTAATATAATCTTTCGCCGGAATAAACTGCGCCGCGTGGCCCCCGGGCTGGTCTTCCGGCGCCGTTAATTCCCAAACGTCGCCACTGGTGACCAGGCCCTCAAATGCGGCCGCCATCTCGCAGGAGATGAATGTCGACGCCACTTCGCTGTAGGGCAAGTCGGGCAGTTCCACTTCCTCAAAAGTGGCAAAACCTTCGAGCACTTTCAGCGATGCCTCGAAGTTGGCCTTCACTGCGGGCTGCCATTGCCGCGATTCTTTGATTGTCGCCAGTTTGAATGGCGTTTTTAGTCCCTCTGGCGGCGGGAAGTGGTACGTATCAGCGACCGACGTCGGGTCGGCAGGATCCAGCCCGGCGATGGCATTGAGGACCAGTCCGCAATCTTCGGCCGTGCGGCACATGGGTCCCAGCTTGTCCATGGTCCAGCTGAGGGCCATCGCCCCGTGTCGACTAATTCGTCCATAAGTAGGCCGCAGGCCGCTCAGTCCGCAATACGAGGCCGGGGTCATGATCGAACCCCAGGTTTCCGAACCGATGGCGAATGGAACAATCCCCCCGGCGACGGCTGATCCGGGACCACTCGATGAACCGCCCGCCCAGGCGTTCTTGTCCCAGGGATTCAGTCCCGGGCCTGTAAATGACGCATTCGCCTGACGGTACCCGAATCCCCCTGCAATCTCGACCATCGCCAGCTTGGCAATCAGCACCGCGCCTGCTTCTCGCAACTTAACGATTACGGTGGCGTCGGTGTCAAACACCTGGTCCTTGAGCGGTGCCGCCCCCCATGATGTGGGAATGCCGGCAGTCGCCAGCAGATCCTTGGCTCCGTACGGCATGCCGTGCAAGGGGCCTCGATCGCGTCCCGCCGCCAGTTCTCGGTCCGCTTGAGCGGCCTGTTTCAGGGCCAGGTCACGCGTCACCGTGACGATCGCATTCAGCTCACGGCCGACCGTCTCGGCACGCTTGAGGAAGAACTCGGCCAGTTCGACCGCCGTGAATTCCTTGGCTCGCCAGCGGCGGCCCAGTTCAGGCAGAGTACCAAATGCCAGCTCGGGGGAAATCGGCATGATGAACTCGTGGTGGTCGGATGCGGGAAGGGACCGCGATGCGGACAGTCAGCGAGGCGTCCGAAACTATTTGCCCAGGGTGCGTTTGGTCACGCGCAACGGCAGGACTCGGTAGTTGCGTTTCGTCTCTTCTCGCAGCCGGAACTGTCCAAATTCCCGATGATGATCGGCATCGATGAAGCGGCCGATGATCTCATCGTCGTCGTATTTCCCGCGTCCCATCAGCGTCCCATCGAGGGCATACAGTCGCAGCTCTTCATTCTTGACTTCCCAGGTCCCGACTAGCGGCAGCCCCACGTCGTCATTCAAGAACCATTCGCGGACAATCTTTTTGCCGCGACGCACACCGGGACGAAACATCCACACCTGCCCCGGCTGTCCGGCGTACAGATCGAGGTCATTCCACACCGTATCGTCGAGCCGCGCCTGCAGCTCCTGATCCGCTTTGATGACCCGCTTCCGTTCGTCTTCCGCTTTCTTCGCTTCTGCGGTCAGCGGCTTGGTGTCGCCCGGTTTAAGGTCATAGGGCTTGGTCGCTGCCGGTTCCAGCGGTTCGGTGCTGACAGTTCCATCCTGGGCGATCAGCGATCCCGCGCCGGCTCCCAGGACGAACGTCAAACAAACTAAACAAAAATTGTGTCGCAAATGGAATCTCACCGCTGTCCCCCTCAGAAAATCGACGACATGTCACGAGCCCCCCCGCACGCCCGGTGAGCATTCCGCAGCCTGGGATGGTGATCGCTCGTGTGTCTCAGTGTGGAAATTCATGCAGTGCCACGTCAAGTCTGGATGATCGAAATCATCTGCCCCGTACCGAAATAGGCGACGCTTCATAAGCCGGTCGCTGTCCCGGTGGCGAGAAGCCCCCGGCCCTGCCTGCAGGACGAACCGCGGGCGGGTATAATGCCAGAACGATCGATTCCGGCCGTACGCTGATCTGCCGCCTGGTGCAGTTCGTATTCAAACATACCACTTAAAATGCCCGATTCACCGCACAAATCCGAACAACCTCCGCAGAAATGGTCCCGCTGGCGGACCCTGCGCATGGTGGCGTGCTTGCTGATTTTCCTCGGCGTGGTCGTCTATTGGACGCGCAGCGATCCCGAATCCAGTTACCAGCGCGGGCTGGCCGCCATGCAGCGGCGCGATGTTCCCGCTCTGCATCGCGAACTGCAGATTCTGCGGCGTTTTCCCAAGTACGAACCCCAGGTCCAGCTGTTGCGCGGCGCCGTCTTTCTTGCCGGCCAGGATTACCAGGCGGCCGTCAAGGAGTTTGACCGCTGCTCAGTTCATCCCGCAACCCGCCTCTTCGCGCTGACCCTGGCCGGCGAAGCGCTGTGCCGGTTAGACCGGCAACAGGCAGCCATCGGCGTGCTTCAGCAGGCACTCGGCTTCAATCCCAACTACATTCCGGCCCATCGTTCCCTGGCGATTGCGTACTACGAAGTCGGTTCCCATGACGAGGCCATCGCCGAACTGCGTAAGGTCGCGGAACTCGACCCGGCCGATTCCCGCCCGCACCGTCTGCTGGGATCGATCCACAAAGA
>CAZQUW010000306.1:0-7178 GCA_964596215.1 uncultured Planctomicrobium sp.
ACCTTCCAGAGGCTTCTCGTCGAGCGTCACCGTCCCGCTGACCGAAACCAGCTCTTCGGTTGGTCCCCCTCCGAAGCCCAGTCCCCAGGCAGCAACCATCACCAGCGACACGACTCTCCAGACTGCAGGCATTCGCATCTCTAATCCGACTCCAACTATAGGTATCGATGAAGTATGAATAATGAACCGACGGGAAGGCTCCCGGTCAGACTGCCCGCCGCCGATGGCGATTTGTGATTAGAATTCGCCGAGTACCTGTCCGTCGGCGATCGCGGCCAGTCGACTCTTGATCGTGGTGTCGATGAACTGGGACAGGAATCGGACCGAGCCGTCACCCATCACGGCATGCATGCCCCCCACATGACTGCTGCCAGGACCGGTGTACGACTTAACGCCCAGGCTGGGATTGAGTGCGAACGGGGGAGTACTCCATGAGTATCCCGAAAAGTTATTGATGCCATCGCTGTGGGTGAGATCGATGCCAACTGACGTAAACATGGATACGCCCCACGGTGCGGTGTAGCCGTTCTGGCAATTGAGCGTCGTTTCGAGGACCGCGACCGAGTTGCTCGCGCCGTCAGTGATGTCCCGGATCGCAGCCGAGTTCTGAATGCCGAACATGGGGCGCGCCGAAGTGATGATATTGTCCCAGCGGACACAATCCCGTCGGACGCTTTGTCCGATGACCGAGAAGTCGTAACTGGTCTTGGCTGGAAAAACTCCGGCTGCTGAGGAAGCGGTTGTGATGCTGTACCGTGGACCCGAGAGATCCTTCACGTACGGATCTCCGGGGTCGGAGGGACACAGCAACATGGGAATGGAAATCGAGACCACCTGATCGTTCGTTTGATACGCTGTTCCCAGGAGCGACCCGGTGTTGCCCGATTCCTTCATGTCACCAGCCGGAAGGTTACTGTTATATCGGTTGTAGAGATTTGCCTGATCAAAATAGGGCAGCAGCATCGTCCAGCCCCGCACGTTCGTCACAATCGTTTCGATTGAACTCGGGCCGTAACTGCTGCTGGAGCCATTGCAGGCTCCACGGTTCGCGCACGAGAAAGGAAATCGTTGGGCGACCTCGTGATAATTGTGCAATGCCAGGCCAACCTGCTTCATATTATTCTTACACTGTGCCCGGCGCGCCGCCTCGCGCGCCTGCTGAACCGCGGGCAATAGCAGTGCAATCAGAACGGCGATGATCGCGATGACGACCAGCAGCTCGATCAGCGTAAATCCATGACTTCGCAACTTCCTTGACGACGTGAATTGAATCATTAGAGCGACTCCTGAAAATTGTGCGTCGGACAAAATGGCAAGCAGCACCACGGCCGAACCCGGCCGCAGACATTTCTTAACACTTCCAGAACACGCCCCTTGACCACACCGCAGGAGAATCTTCCCGGTACCGCCCCCTAGGTCAGTATTTGACTGGAGTCGCGGATCGGAACGGTTCGCATTTGATCTGCGAAGCCAGTTCGTTAGCCCCCCGAACTGACTGCCGGGTCTTCACCGCAAATGCTGCCGGAACCTGCGTGTGCGAATGCATCTGGAACTAAAATCGATCAGTACAAGTCTTCGCCGTCGTCGAGAGATGAATCACGATTGGATTCGTATATAAGATCCCCGTGATGGGTGCCGATTTCCCCGCGAAAAATCGAGTGTTTTCGATTAAGAATATTTCGCGTTCCGCAACTCCTGCCGCAGCAATGTGATACTGTTCAACTCGCAGATGTGCACAATTTTGTTGAGGGGAATTTGAGCCCGCCGGTAGGATAATATAGTCAGGACAATGAGAGCACACTTCGGTGGAACCAGCCTATGTCTCAAGCACTGAATGTCGACTCAGGCGACGATTTTGCGCGCTTGCTGGTTCAACACGATCGTGCGCTCTTCCGCTACATCCTCACTTTCGTGTGCCGGCATGGCGATGCTGAAGAGATTCTGCAACGTGTGGCGACGGTGCTCTGGCGAAAATTCTCGGAGTATGACCGCTCGCGTGAGTTCTTGCCGTGGGCAACACGGGTCGCGTACTTCGAGATCCTCAAATTCAGGACGGAAGCAGCCCGCTGCCGGCTGATCTTCCGCGAAGATGTCCTGCATGCCCTGGCTGAAACTCGGCAAAGTCAGAGCCCCGTCCTCGAAGCGCAGATCCAGGCACTCCAGGAATGTCTCGGAAAGCTGAGTACCGATTCTGCCGCATTGCTGAGACGTCGTTACTGCGATTCCCAGTCAGTCGCGGCGCTCGCTGCAGAAGAGGGGAAGACTGCCAAGGCATTCTATCGCAGACTGGACCGGTTGCGGGACTTGATCGCGGACTGCATAGAACGCCGGCTTGGCGCCGTAGGTGCACTCCCTCCGGTTGACTAATGTCCCGGGAGATGCGTCGCCGGTCGATGACTGTGCGAAGACAGACTTGAAACGACCGCAATATTTGGAGCAATCACTTGACTAAGTCTGACAAGGCGCGAGAACGAGAACTGCTGCGTCGACTGGCAGACGGCAATCTGACGGCCGAGGAGTTTTCCGCCGTCGAGCAACGCCTGCTGACTGATCAGGCATTTCGCGAGCGATACGTGCGGGCGATCGACGTTGAAGCCGGCTTGTACGAAGCCTTCAATTTTCCAGGCACTTTTCCCGTGACGATCAATCGGTCGAAGTTGCCGGTCTGGCTGGTGGCGCTCGCCGCGACCTGCGCCACCGTGTTTCTCGGGTTTATCGGCTGGTACTTCTGGGCTTCTCCTGCACCCTCTTCAAATACCGAATACGCAGTGAACCGGGTCGGAGAGCAACAACCGGTAGCGATCGTCACTCAGGTCCGTAGCGTCACGGACAACTCGGCGAGTCCACTGAAGCCCGGGATGCGAATCAAACCAGGCTTGCTCAAGGTGGGCAGCGGTCAGGTCCAGATCGAGTTCCTAAATGGAGCTCAGATCAATGTCGAAGGGCCGGCCGAATTGCGGATCCTGTCCGTTGATGCGGCGACATTGATTTCCGGTAAGGCTGCGGCGCGAGTCCCTCCCGGCGCACGCGGTTTTGTTCTCAACACACCGGGCGCCGCCATCGTCGACATGGGAACGGAGTTCGCCGTCTCGGTCGGGAATCGCGGCGAATGCGAGGTTTATGTCGTCGACGGGGCGGTTGATGTGTCGTTGCTGGGAAATGACGGGAATACATTAAAAAGTCACAAAGTCACGGAAGCGAAGTCATTGCGCGTCAAGCGTAATCCCGCGGGATTGGAACAGATCGCGGCGCCCAAGGCGACATTGCCGGGCATGCAGTCGCAGATCTCGGCCCCGCTGCATGTCACGGATTCCTATGTACGGTCGGTGGTCGCGTCGCAACCGGAAATCTACTGGAGGTTCGAGAAACTTGTTGACGGTCGTGTTCCCAACGAGATGGGACCGCGTTGGAAGGGCGAAATTCATGCGGATCCGACGGACCCGGAAGCGATTGTCGTCCGCGACGGCGTTGCACGGTTTAAGCCCTCGACAAAACCGCATCGGCTCGAGCCGGATGAACCGATCCCAGGTTTCAATCATGAATCCTTTACCATTGAATTCTGGATCAGCCCGGACAACTTCCATTGGGCCACGCTCGCTGCAGTCGTGCCCCAGGAGAAAGTCGATCGCAATCTACACCTGAGCCTGATTGAATTGCCTTACAAGAGCTCATTGGTTTACACACCGGGCTCGTTTCGATTTCTCCACCGTCATCCGCCCGGTGGCAGCGACGGGACTAATCTGTTTTCTGAAGGTGATTGCACTCCCGGACTTTGGCATCATCTCGTAGCCATGAAAACGCCCGGCGGAATGAAACTCTTTCTCAATGGCCTGCTCGTCCGCCAGTTTGCCGAAACTGCGGTCTGCGACGAGGACGCTTACCGGCTTTACGTCGGTCAGCTGTATGAAGGATTTTGCGATCGACAGCTTTCAGGTGCAATTGCTGAGTTTGCTGTTTACCGGCGTGACCTGGGTGACGAGGAAATCAGCGCGCACTACCGTGCGATGTTCTCAGATCGTCCGTCACGATGATGATCGACAGTCCTCTACCGCTCGCGGTGAACGATTCACCGAAGTTCTCGTGTTCGGTGCATCGAGCCGCGCAGACACGAATTTCAATCACGTGTGATTAAACCGAGGTGAACAGTGCTCGCATTCGCGAACCCTTTTCCGGCTGCAATCTGGCAGCGCCCACGCTTGAGGGCAACCCCGGTGACCCGATTGGCCGCGACAATCCCGTTGATGTGTTTGAGGAAGCGATCCCTCCCCAGTTCAATAAAGAGACGACTCTCACGGGCGTGATCAAATCGTCGGACGGGAATACCTTTGACTTCGATCTGAAATCCAAGTGAAGAATTTGCTGAACTGGCAGTACCCGCTGAAGACTGGAACGCTCGTTATCGAGCGGCTTCACTCGGGGGTATCGGCCCCCCCGCGCCATCAGGACTGCTGATCGCGACTGGCACGTCAGCGAAACCTTGCCGCCTGCTCCGGTCACCGAGGCCGCCGTCATCTACTCTCGCGTGCCTCTGCCAGCGGGGCTGCTTCTGGAGATGGCAGGTCGTGCACGGCTTCGTGGCAATGGCAATGATTGAAATGCATGGAACAGTTTATATAATAGAATGAACTCAATGGGCACTTCGCAGTTCCAGCGCATTCTGCGCTGGTGAGTTCTGGGTGGTACGACAGTTGCAGTTTTTTAAACCGGGCTCAATTCTGGGGCCGGACTTCGAGCGCTTCGCTAATCATATTCACAGGGCCAGACATCAGTCGCGTGAACACTACCTGCGTGGTGGTTATGTGTTCGTGTTTTTGCCCCCGTCATTTTGATTTCGTTCTGTTTCCCGATTCTCGTTACCCGGAGGTCTCCGATGCGCACGTTCTCGTACTCTCGTAAGCTGGGCTTCACACTCATCGAACTACTGGTGGTGATTGCCATCATTGCCGTGTTGATCGCCCTCCTGCTTCCCGCCGTGCAGCAGGCCCGCGAGGCGGCACGACGATCCCAGTGTAAGAACAATCTGAAGCAAGTCGGACTGGCGATGCACAATTACCACGACACGTACAACCGACTGCCTGCCTCCTGCATCAATCCCGGTTCGAACTTGTCGCCCTCATTCGTGCCCAGCGGTGGAGTCCGCAACTTCACGGGATATCTCGCAATTCTGCCTTACCTGGATCAGTCGCCCCTCTACAACCAGATTAACTTCAGTGCCGCCACCGGCGCTGCGGATTGGAATGGTCTGGGGGGCGGGGGAAGCCAGACCGTCCTGCAGAATGTCAAGTTGTCTGTCATGCGGTGTCCCAGCGACGTCGAATATGACGACCCTCACACGTATGGCAGCGCGAACATGTACACGATCACCTCGGCTTCGCGGGTCAGCTATGGTTTCGTGCATGAGACGCACGAGTACGATGGGAATGCCGGGCAACTGTGGAGTGCTAACCTCAATGCAAACCGGACTGCATTTGGTATTAATGCCTCGGCCAGAATGGCCGACATCAAGGACGGGACCAGCAATACAATGCTGATGATTGAGACCCCCTTTAAGAAGTGCAACGCAGCGTATGGCCCATTCTTGCAGGCTTACACCCACACGCACTTTATCATTCCCACTCAGTTCGGCATCAACACGCAATACCCCGGCTGTAACGGAACTCCCTACGCCTGGGGTGCCGGAAGTTTGCACGTGGGTGGCTGTCACGCGTTGTTGGGTGACGGATCTGTCAGATTTGTCAGCCAGAACATGAGCAACACGGTACTGGCAGCGATCATCTCGATCGGCAACAACGACATTGTGGGTGACTTCTAAGAGCCCTGCCAGGAGCGAGTCGAGTTATTCCCGGGCCTTCGATAATGTCGTGGGCTCGCTCTGCTGTCTGCAGGGAGAGTCGCTTTTTACCAATTGAATTCCTAGTGAATCATCACCATCGGAGCAAACAGCACATGAAACCTGCGACGTGTTTCAGTTTAAATCGGGGGGCGACAGTGAATACGGTTCTGTGTCAGCTTGGACTCGCCTTCGGTGCCCTCTCGGTTGCAGGTTGCGGATCGGGGCTCCCGGCTCCCCCTCCTCTGGCAGCGGTGGAGGGGACCGTGACGTTGGATAAACAGCCTCTGCCCGGTGCGATTGTCCTCTTTGAGCCGGAGAACGGAAGAAATTCCATCGGCATGACCGACGACCAGGGTGTCTATCGCCTCGAATTTGATGCGGCCCATAAAGGCGCACTCGTTGGAAAGCACAAGGTTCGGCTCACCAAGCGGGCTCGGGAGGCAGATCTGATGGCTCCAGGAGGCGCCAAAGGTCCGCCGAAGCCGATTCCCAGCCGCTATAATGATAAGACAACGTTGGAAGCGGTCGTAAAAGCGGGGGAAAAGAATAAGATCAACTTCGATTTGACTTCGAATCTCTAGTATCCCACTGCCCGCGGGACCTGTGCAGTGTCGCACCGCACCGCACCGCACAGCACCGCAGATCGCTGCAATCGCAACACTACAGCAGGCCGAATTGTCACCGATTCGGCCTGCTCGGTATTGTGATCGTCATGTTCGGCGATCTCTTGAGAAAAACGTACCGCCCGCCTGAAATGCGACGCCGTCACTAATCGGTCAAATCGAAGATGACATCGTTCACGCCTGGCTCGATGTCAGCCGCCAACGGAGTCTGTTTGACATCGGTATACTTAGCAGGCACGACGGATTTGCGCTGGGTATACATGTCGGCCGTCGGCTTATCCCAGGCCTGAACGGTGACTTTATGGTGCCCGACTGGCACTCCGTCACCTGGCTTGAAGGTCGTCAAATCGACGATTTCGCCATTCTTGATGTCCCCCGATGCCGAGCGTCCTTCCTCGGGGTAGAAAACGATGATACCGGTGGCTAGCGGCTTGCCGTTGTACATTACCGATCCCTGGACCGGAGCCAGGGTCGGCATATCGGAGCATCCGCCGCAGCTGAGGAGCATCCCGCACCACACTGCAATGTTCAAGCACTGTCGAATCATGGATATTAGAACTCTTGTCCGAAGTACGGCACCACTGAGCACGACATGATGTGTCCTGCCGACGCGATGCGGCCATCCCATTGAGAAAAATGCCACAGATGTCACCTGAGCGGCGTGCTGGGGCATCAACGCCACGCCGTTCATCAACTCGCCGCCGCATTCCAGGTTTTGCTCA
>CAZQUW010000307.1:0-5593 GCA_964596215.1 uncultured Planctomicrobium sp.
AAGCGCATTCAGACCGGGGCTTCCGCAGAGCGATTGCAGGCTGAGTTTCGCGTGTCATCGGCAAGACGTCAGGCACAGCCTGACCTACTCGACTGCGCCAGGCCCCATCGCTCGATAGAGGACATTTCTACTTTGGTCCTACAGAGTTGCTGGCGGTGATTGACCGCGTCCACTCGGCAGGGGACAATGGCAGGGGTCTGCAGATTGACGTGGCATGCCCCTCAGAGACCTTGCCAGACTGCCGGGTTCGGGAGCCAGTCCGTTTGCATCACCGACTGGCGGCCGGCAGTAAAGGGCCACACATCGGCAGGCCGGGGCCGGGCGCCTGATGGGACGTTTTCGAGCAGCTTTCGCGGAATCCATGGACCATGTCGGACTCAGCAGAGGAAATCACGACCACCCGGGTACGGCCTGTATCGGGGGTGGTTGCGTTGATGGTCGGCATTGCCCTGGGTGTCCTGTACATCAAAGGCTACACGTTTCTCCGTCCCGGTGCGCTGTGGATGCGTCTGTCGCATCTGACCCTGGCCTCGGGAAGTTTTCTGTGGGGTATAAAATCGATTCTGATGGGTCGCCAGCGTCACCAGAACAGTCTGTGGTTAGCGCGGCTGATGCCGTATCGCATCGAGGTGACGCGCGAAGGCTGGCTGTACTTCATCATCATGGTCACGGTGCTGGTGGGGGCGTTGCTGGGCAAGCATAACATGCTGTTGCTGGTGTTCGGCCTGCTCGCCGGCCCATTTGTCTTAAACGGCCATATTGCCTTGACCATGCTGACGCGGAATCAGGTGGTGCGGAACCTTCCCCCCCGCGTCATGCAGGGGGAATGGTTTGCGGTGGATGTCACGTTGTCGAATCGTCGCTGGGCGATTGGTTCGTGGATGCTGGTGATTGAAGACCACTGGCAACATGGCACCGAGAACCTGTTTCCAATTGTCGTGTTTACCCGCGTGGGTCCCAGCCAGGAGCGAACCAGCAGGTACCAGCTGCGGCTGATGCCCCGGGGCCGGCATGTCTGCGGCCCGGTCCGTTTATTGACCCGCTTTCCGCTGGGGCTGGTGGAACGTTCGTACGTGATGAGCTGCCCGGGCGAGTTACTGGTCTATCCTCGCATCGGTCGGCTGACGTCGCTGTGGCACCGCGAACAAATGAATGCGGACGAACTGGTCCAGCATACCCGACCGCGATCGGGGGCCTTTGAAGATGAATTTCATCGCCTGCGTGAATATCGGCAGGGTGACAGCCTGCGCTCGATTCACTGGCGCACCACCGCCCGGCGCAATCAGCTGATGGTCCGCGAGAATCACCAGATGCGCGACCTGGACCTGGCCCTGGTGCTCGATCTCTGGCTGCCGGCTTCCCCGACTGCGGCAGAGCTGGCAAATGTGGAACTGGCACTCAGTTTCATGGCGACCGTGACCGTCGAGCATTGCCAGAAAAGTCGTGAATCGATGCTGTTTATCGGTATTGCCGGTCAGCATGCGCGCTGGTGGTGCGGCGCGGCGGGTCCGCAGACGATGCCGCAATTGCTCGATGAATTCGCCATGGCAGAGGGCACCTCGAACGGGACGCTGGGGGAAGTAGTCGAAGCCTGTTTTCGGATGCGTTCCTCACATGTCAACCGGATCCTGATTACCACGCGCGACGAACGGCAGCCGTCGGTCAAAATGTTGCTGGACGTGCAGGCCGACAGCCAGCACCGCGGGATGCCGATGCGGCTGGTCGTGGCAACTCCCGAGGAGTTGCAGCGATTTTTTGATAACTCGGAAGACACTGGGCCGGCCCACAAAACGCTCCCCGCGCTGATCACTTCGTAAGGTATGGGACCCCGCATGGATCTCGCTGCAGCATTTTATCTAAGCGTTTACGGGTTGGCCGCACTGTCCGGTGGGATCCTCGCGTGGGCCGAGCAGACCCCGTCCGTCACCGCCTTGACGCCGCCGATTGCGGTGGCCGCACTCCTGTTGAACGAACGCTTCCGGCTGTTGAGAATTGACGGCTTCTGGATCGCCGCGGTCGGCTTGCTGGCGTTTATCTATCCGACCTATGAGTTCTTGAACGGCCGCGAAGAAGTCCGACTGCTGGCCGGAGCCCACCTGCTGACGATCCTGCAGTGGGTCCTGATGTTTTACAACAAGTCGGCCCATCAGTACTGGTGGATCTGTGCGCTCAGTTGCCTGCAGATTGCCCTGGCCGCACTGCTGACCAGTTCGCCGCTGTTTGGCCTGCTGATCCTGGTCTACATGTTCCTGGCACTCTGGACGTTGTCGGTCTTTACGCTGCTGCTGGCCCGCTTGCGCTATGGCCGTGTGAACGAGTCTGAGACCCCTGCGTCGGATTGGATCTGGCCCCGGTTGCCAGCGGGTGAGGTCGTCTCGGGACGTCCCGTATCCAGGTTGGGGACGGCCGCACCCAGCAGCGAATTTCGCAATGCGTTTCAAGGGAACGCACACGAAGCGGACTTGAACTGGCGATTTGTCTGCGGGGTCTGCGGCCTGTCGTCCGCCGCGCTATTCCTGGGGATGATCTTCTTCCTGCTGACGCCCCGGCTGTGGATGGGCGCCGGCAACCCCTTCCAGGACAGTAACCTGATGGGCAGCACTCCGGTCACGGGTTTTTCGGAGAAGGTCCAGCTCCGCGACTTCGGCCGGATTCTGGAGAGTTCCGCCCCGGTCCTGGAGCTGAGCCTGTTCGACGATGAAACCAACCAGTTGCTGCCACTGCACGAGTACCTGGCCCGGATCGGGCAGACTGAACCGCTGCTGCGCGGGTCGGTGCTCGCAATCTACCAGGACGGCGAATGGTTTCCGTCCCAGGCGGGGCAGTCGGGACGATTTGGTACGAGCCCCATGTTATTTGGCAAACGCTCGACACAGCGCTATATCCGCCAGACCATTCGCCTGGAACCGAATGCGTCGCGGACGGTGTTCTCGCTGGTTGATCCGGAGTACGGTCGGGTCGACGATCAGGCCGGGGACATCCGGGTCTTCCACGACACGCGCACCCTGAATATCCAGATTCAATCCGGAGGGATTCGGGGAGCGATCCGTTACCATCTGATGGCGCCTGATCGGACTGGTGATCCCTATCCTCCACGCTATCAGATCACCGCGGAAGCCAAACCCTTCCCCCCCCGCACCCGAGGTCCGGGAGCGCGGCCGATGGACCGTTTCCATCGGGGTGACAGAGTGGGCGATGTTTATCTGCGGACTCCCCAGGACATCCCCGTCACACATGAAATCGCCCAGATGCTGATCATGCGGGCGCGGGAGAAAACGGCTCCGAAACAGCCCACCCAGACCCAGATCGCGGAAACCATCGTCACGTATCTGCGTGATTCAGGGGCGTATCAATACTCGCTGGATCAAACTCGCGTTGATCCCAAGCTGGATCCCATCGAGGATTTTCTGAAGAACCGCAAGACGGGGCATTGCCAGTATTTTGCAACCAGCCTCGCCCTGCTGCTGCGAGCACTGGGGATTCCATCCCGGGTCGTCACCGGTTTTAAAGGTGGAGTCGAAACGCCCGAGCTGGGCATCCTGGAGGTACAGCAGCGTCACGCCCACGCCTGGGTGGAGGCGAAGCTGAACGATGTCTGGGTCACGCTGGACGCCACACCGTCCGTCGCCCGCGATGAATCGGTCGCTGCGGTGGGGGAACGAGTTCGCTGGTATCACAGCGTGGTCTCAACGGCGGGTGCACTGTGGAGTGACTACGTGGTCAACCTGTCGTTCACCAAGCAGCAGCGCGATCTGTACGCGCCGATCACCGCATTTGCGCGCATGATTACGACCCAGTTTGCCAATCTGTCCAAGCTGCCGTTCTTGCGGCGACTGTGGATGAATCCCAGTGAATGGTTCAGTGTGATGGGGGGGATCACCGCCTTCGTCCTGATGCTGAGCGTGGTTGGCATCTCCTATCCGGTGCGGTATCTGTGGCGGCTGGCCATGCAGTTGTCGCTGGGAGCAGATGGCAAATCGCGGCGCAAGACGTACATTGAATTCTACGAACGATTTCTGACGCTCGTGAAACCATTGGGCTTAGTCCCCAAACCGCACCAGACGCAGCTCGAGTTCGCGCAGCAAGTTGAGGCCGCCTGGAAGTCGCGGGAATTCCCCCCCGAATTGCGATCACTCGCCGAAGACATTTGCGTCACGTTTTATCGATTGCGATTCGGATCGGAAGTCCTGTCCCTGGATCAGGAAAAGGCAATTCAAACCCGGCTGAACCAACTGGAGCAGCAGCTGCATCCCAAGCCATGACCATTGATGCAGCAAGGGCCGCCCGGGGGGGCGGCCCTGTACCAGAAATGAATCGAGAGACTGTTGTCGACACTTTGTCAGGTTTTAGAAGCGGGGGGTGAATGTCACGAACGCTGCCAGCGCCACTTTTCTTTCGACGGGCGATAAGAACGCTGGCAGATCCAGCAGCTTCCCCTTCGTCGCGAAGACGCACGCGGACTAGACTGGCGGGGTGCTGGCCAGGTCGCTCAGTTTTTCCAGGGCCCGCACGGCCAACTGACGGACGCGTTCCTTACTGAGTCCAATCTTGCCGCCGATTTCGGCCAGAGTCTGCTCGGCACACTGGCCGTTCAACCCGAACCGGGCACTGAGAATTTCACGCTCGCGATCGTTCAATTGAGACAGGAGGTGATCCACAAGTTTCTGCTGTGCCGTACGCTGTGATTCATCGGCCTGCCATGAGTTCCGGGCGTCCGGGGCGTGTTCCAGGGCGTGGGACGCACCGTCGTGAAACCGTTCTTGATATCGGGCATCATCCTTCCGCGAGCGGAGGAAATGATTGCGCACGGCCCACGTCGCGTACGTCGAAAAGCGGTAGCCGCGAGAGAAATCAAACAGTTCCACGGCACGGATCAACGGCAGATGGCCTTCGCTGATCAGGTCTTCGAGGTGACTGGGCGAGGCGGCAAACTTTTTCGCCAGTGCCACGACCAACCGCAGATTGGCACGGACGATATGGTTGCGGACCTCATTGGCCCGGTGCAGGAGACGTTCGATGGCGTTCATGGTCCGCACGGCCGGATGATGCACATCGAGTTTCTGTTGGAGTTGCTGCGCCTGGAACTTCAACAGGTTCATCAGGGCAAACAACTTCTCTTCCTGAATTCCGGTCAGCAGGTCGACTTCATACAACCCCGACAAATAGCCCGACATTCCGCCAGCCGGGTCGTCCGAACTGTGCAAGGGGGGCAGTTCCAGTGCCAGCAGAGATTCCACATATTCGGGATGACGAAATGAGGGATGCGCGATGCATTCGATGAAGAGTTCGCTCAGTCGCTGGGCGCGCTGCTGGGTTACAGTGGGAGCGACCGTCGACTTGGACCGCGCGGTTTTCAACGCGGCGGAATTAGACTTTGATTTCTGGCGAGCCGCTACGGTTGTCGTCATAATGATTCCAAACAGGCAGAGGACTCAAGTTGCTGGCACTCACCAACGAATGCCCTGCCACCGGAACCGCAGTTCAAACAACCAATTAACCAAGAATCGTTCCAACAACTGTCGGTTCAACCAGATTTGGGGAAATCGAGGTCGATTGACCTCATTTCCGGGTTCAAGACACCCTGTTCCCGCCA
>CAZQUW010000307.1:5693-7077 GCA_964596215.1 uncultured Planctomicrobium sp.
CGTTTGGTGTCACAGCGACGATGAAGTTTCGATCCAATTGATCAATCGCGTGATTCCGCGAACCGCCGGCCGCAATGATCCGCGACCGAACCGGCGACCCCTTCATGGATAACATCACCCTTCCACCATGCGTATCTTGATTACGGCCGGCCCAACACGGGAATACATCGATGACGTCCGATATCTCAGCAATGCCAGCAGCGGACAGATGGGCTATGCGCTCGCCGCCGCCGCGGTGAATGCCGGGCATCAAGTCGTGCTGGTGAGTGGTCCGACGCTGCTGAGTCCGCCAGCGGGCTGCGAGTTCCACAGTATTGAAACCACTGACCAGATGCTGGCGGCCTGCCAGAAGGCATGGCCCGACTGCGACGGCGTGATTGCCGCAGCCGCCGTGTGCGACTACCGGCCTGCCACGAGGATGCAGGGGAAACTCGCCAAGACGGGGAGTGGTCTGACGCTGGAGCTGGTCGAAACGCCCGACATCCTGGCAACGCTTGGTGCGACCCGGGGAACACGCTGGAACGTGGGGTTTGCACTGGAAGCCCAGGACGCCCACGCGCGAGCGATTAAAAAGCTGCAGCGCAAGCAGTGCGATGCGATTGTCCTGAACCGCCCCACGGCGATCGGTGCAGCAGATAACTCGATTGAACTGTTACTGCCCAGTGGCGACACGGCAGCGAAATGGTCTGGCCCCAAATCCGAAATTGCGAAACTGCTGATCGCCTGGATTGAATCGAACCTCGAGCATGCCTGAACGCTACCTGCCAATGCGCACAAAAAAGCCGCCTGCAGCACGTAGCAACAGGCGGCTCGCCAATTTCAGTTGGCCTCATCAGCTTCCACTAGGACTTGGCAGCCATCGCGGCGGCCAGGATCTTCGAGGTGCTTTCGCGCATGACGCGGGGGTCAACGACTTCGCCCTTGAGCAATGTCGCGCGGATATCCTTGCCCGAAATCGACCAGGGCTTCTCGTCCTTGTGATTTTCGGTCAGGTCAACGCGACCGATCGATTCGTAGTACGCGGCAAATCCCACGTTCACCGGCTTGATCTGGAGATCACCGTTGAGCTTGTGGAAGATCTCTTGAGCATCGAAATCGCCCCAGATCGCAGTGCCGTCCTTGTAGGGAACGTCGGCATGCTTGCGGCCGATGACGATGTTCGTGTAGCCAAAGTTCTGGCGGTAGATGGCGTGCATCACCGCTTCCTTGGGGCCGGCATAGAACATCTTGAGGTCGAGGCCGAGCAGAACCACGCGGTCCGGCACGCTTTCGCCACGCCCGCTCCACAGAGTCGTGTCGCTGTCGCCGTCACCCAGAGCGCGGTTGGCAATCAGGGCTTCGTAGGTTTCCATGCGGGTTTCGGCGTTGACGTCGTCACCCTTCA
>CAZQUW010000308.1:0-1645 GCA_964596215.1 uncultured Planctomicrobium sp.
GATTCCCGGAACTGGCCGCTTTGCTTCAAAATGGCGTCCACGAGCGATGTTTTGCCGTGGTCAACGTGTGCGATAATAGCGATGTTACGAATGTCTGGACGTCGCATGTACTGAATCAACCCATTTCGTAGCTGCAGAAAATCGAACACGGGGGGCGACTACACGTGCCACCTGTGGCGTGCCGAATCACTGGGCTCTGTTTATAAGTGTATACCTGCAAAGAGGAAGCAAAAACTGGCGAGCTGCATTCTCGGTGGGGTATTCTCTCGAGTGTGTACGGACCATCTCCGCAAAAATTGTCCGGCGCACTACTAGTTTACCAGTCTGGGCAGGCACAAAACAAGTGGGATTTTGTGAAGAACTGGTATAAACAGACCGCCGCAGGTCCTGGAAGCCACAGGGGGGATTTGCGTTGCGATGATACCGCAGACGTGACGAGGTCAAGGAGGATTTCGCTGCGAGTCAGGCCGGACACTTAGCGGACCCATCTTGTTAAATGCACCTGTCCTTCTGATTCCGTCGCGGATTCAAAGATTCTGGATACCGGACAACTCCTGAAACCGGTCTTGCTGAAACCGGTCTTGCCAGAATCGGATCGGTGTTGATAATCCCGCCTCTCCGCAGTTCATTCCCCAAGTCTACCTGCCTCATTCTCATACCGCCGGTTTTCGCCGGAACAGGACGGGCGCGCTATGTGGTGTGCCAAATGCCAAACCGAAGTCGCCGTTGAAGCCCGGCCGAACAGCCAGCGGTTGCAGTGCGCCACGTGCGGTTCCGAGATCCTGCCCAAAATGTCGGGCCGTTCCTCGCCGATGCCGCCTGCGAACCAGCCGCCTGCAAATCAGTTACCGGAAGATCGTTCAACCGATCCCGGCCAGGGTGTACCGGGTGTTCCGCCTCCAGCGTCGGGCAAGAACCCGCACGAACTCCTGGCCCGCTGGGCGGGTAATCAGATGTTTGACCCCTACGGTCCCCTGGTCCCACCCGAGCCACGCAAGGAGCAACCGCGGTCACCCAGTCCTGAGCCTTCTAAACCGGCAGCGGAGGCTCGCCCCACTGGCAGCCTGGATCAATCGGCTAGATACCGAGTCGATCCGGCATTTACCCAGGGCTGGAGCGAGGTTCCTGCTCCGCACGTGTCGACGCCGGTGTCGATCCCCAGCTCGCGAAGCCCCAGGCTTACCGATCGCGAGATGCCTCCGGGGTACCATGCTCATGCGCCGGCACAGCTGCGTGGACCGCATTTCGATCCGGCTCGCCTGCGGCCGCCGATGAAAAAGACGAGTTGGGTCGCCTGGTTTGGACAGACACTGGCCTACATTGGTGCCGCGACGTTGACGGTCGGCGCCGGCATGGTGCTGGTGGGCTACCTGGGTGGGCCTCTGCACTACGCCCCCACAGGCTGGTTCACCACGACGGTCGGGCAGATGCTGCTATTTCTGGGGGTGGTCACCCTGGTCTCTGCCGGAATGGAACAGACAACGGTGGAAGTTGCCTATCGGATTGACACTCTGGGGGAACAGCTCAATCGGATTGAATATCACAGTCAGTCCCACAACGTGACACCCGCAGGGGATCTGGAATCTGAACTGCGCGCCGAAATCGCTCATCTGCGTCAGCAATTGAGCGAACGCGGCTAAGTTCG
>CAZQUW010000308.1:1745-7077 GCA_964596215.1 uncultured Planctomicrobium sp.
TCATTAACCGCAGCTAGCTATCGACCTGAATATCCTTGCTGTCGAACTCGACTTCGACCAGCGTGGTCACGCCCCACTTTGATTCGGGGTTGTAGCCCTTGCGAAAGTGAACGCGCCAGCACAGCGGGCCTTTGAGATCGCTCAGGTCTTCATCGTTGGTGGGAATGTACGTTTCCCACTCGTCCTTAGGTTTTAAGGGCGTATCGAGGTTCTGCCCCTTCAGCAGCCATTCACCACCGATCGGGAATGTGTAAACTGGTATCCGCTTTCCCTTGCGTTTTCGTTCGGACTGCTGGCAGACGTAATTGTTGGTGCGGTCCTGTGTGGGGTTCTGCTTGTCCGGAGCCCGTTGAAACAGCAATCGCTCATCCAGGGCGGGGAACGTCTGGTCCGACGATACGTTTTCAAATTTGACCCACAGCTTCAGTACTGGTGCCTGGGAAGCGGGCTTCGTTTGTTTCTCGTCGCCGAAATGGACAAACTCCAAAGGACTCCTGGTCACCTTCATCGGGGTGACCAGCAGGTTACCGAAGCGTTTCGATTCACCCAGCTTCAGGCGGAACGCCGCAGGCAGTGGGGTTTCTTCGATGAGCGATAGTCCATATTGCCCATTCTTGAAGGCCGGTCGGACATCCGGCAGATCGAGAGTTGAGACGCTGCCTCGCCACCAGATGTACAAGAATGCCAGAGTCACCGCACTGGCGTAGCTGGCGACGATGACGAAGTACACACGTGGAACCGTGGCCTCACGCCGTGCGTTGGAGGTGACGATCGTAGGGCTGGCGTTGCTGACCGGAGGTGCTGGCTCGGCAGCGACTGGTGCCGCGGCAACGCTGGGGACAACGGCCGGCGCCGGGGGCGGAGCTACCGCGACGGATGGCGTGGCAGTCAGTGCGATGGTCGGAGCCAGCGTCGCGGCGGCCGCGGGGGCCGCATTGAAGTTTCCGAAGTCGGCGAAGGTCGGTTCTGGGCCGGGAAATGTGATCGCTGGTTCGATGGCGGGTGAGTTCTCGACGCGCGTCGGGTTCCAAATATCGGTCTGATTTGCCGCCGGGCCTCCGGGAACGGCACCGGACAAGTTCACCGTGGAGGGACTGGCATCGATAACGGGCATCGCCGGCGCCATGGCGGTCGCCGTTTCGGGCTGAGCCAGCGGCGGGGGCGCAGGTGTGGGCACCGGAGCCGGCGGCGTCTCAACAACTGCCGGGGGAAGCTCCATATTGATCTGCGGCATCCACGAATCGGTTGCGGTGTCGTCGGGGGGGAGCGCAATCTGCGGTGGTGGCTCCCAGGGCGTAGGGGCCATGGCCGGGGGCGAGAGTGCCGCCGCTGCAGCCGGAACCGCGGGGGGCGGTGCGGCGGGCGTGGGAGCAGGAGGCGGGGGTGTCAGAATAATCTCCGGAAACAGCGGTTCCGGATTCTGTTGAGGGGCGGGCTGGGAGGCCGCCGGGGGCTCAAAGGAAATCGGAAACGGGGAGATCTCTGGAGCTGATGTGGCAGGAGGGGGGGCCATCGGCGGCGGCGCGATGGGAGCCGGAGCGAGCACCGGTTCCGGAGGCGGAAACTGCACCGCAGGGGGCGCTGCTTGAATAAACGTCGGAGCGGCCTCGACGACTGGTGGCACGAATTGCGGGACTGGCGGCGAAATGCCTGGTGGCGGCGCCTGCATGACAGGCGGTGCGGGATCGCCGATCTGCAGATGGGCACCGCAGTGCGGACAAGCGACAACGACGCCCGTGTGTTCCACTAAGAGTCGGCCCTGGCAGTTGCCACAGACCACTTCCATCGCCATAGATCACCTTCCCCGGCCATTCTGAATCGGATTCATTTTTAGGAGCACCTCCTGACTCCTCAGTTGTCCTCCAGTAGACAAATCATTCTCAGGAAAGCCGGATGGTGAAGCAAGTCACCGTGACTGGAATATGGCAGAACCCCTAGAAATGGGGCCGGACAGCGACGTGCGAGTTCCTCGGGATTCGTATTCACCGACTCGTCCGGGCCCGCGGGTTGTGCCGCATTCAGGATGACTCCTTTGATCTGCAGGCCACGCCGCTGGGCCGCTTCGACAGTTAACAGGGTGTGGTTGATGGTCCCCAAACCCAGCCGGGCAATCACTAACACCGGATAGCCCAGGGCTACGGCCAGATCGGCATTGGATTCAGTCTCGGTGAGAGGGGACAGCAGGCCTCCCGCACCTTCCACCAGTAATGAATCGACCTGCGATTCCCACCAGCGGGCACCGCTCAGCAACAACTCGGCATCCACCCTCCGGCCTGCCTGGCGTGCGGCAACCGGCGGAGCCAGGGGAGCGGCGAACGATTGCGGACAGATCCGGTCGCGGGGAAACTGGCCATGCAACGCTTCGAAGTAGGCTTCCACGTCACCCCAGAACGGCTGCCCCTCGGAAGTGAATTCGCAGCCGCTGGCGACTGGCTTGTAAGCCCCGATCCGCTGACCCTGGCTGTGCCAATGCCGCACGATTGACGAGCTCACCGTGGTCTTGCCGACTCCGGTGTCTGTTCCCGTGATAAACAGACGCTGTGCCACCGGACGTGTCATATTACTTCTCGACATCGCCTTCGGGGCTATCTTCCATGGGCAGTCCCACCAGCAGGCGGATTTGTGCTCGTAAGGGCGGTGTATTCGCTGGCCGGGGCACGCGGCGGTACGAGCCATCCGGCTGCATCTCGCGACTTTTGACGTTGTCGCCGAGCATCGTGGGCAGGATCTGATCGAGAATGTGGCGTTTCAACGAAGGCTGCAGCACCGGGAACATGACTTCGACGCGGCGTACAAAGTTGCGCGGCATCCAGTCTGCACTCGACAGCATGACCTCCGCGTCGTCGGTGGCTCCAAACACATAGATCCGGCTGTGTTCGAGAAACCGGTCGATGATGCTGGTGACGCGAATGTTCTCGGAGATCCCTTTCATCCCCGGTCGCAGGCAGCAGCTTCCACGACACAGAATGTGAATCTGCACACCCGCCTGCGAGGCCCGGTAGAGAGCTTCGATGACCGTGCGATCGACCAGGGCGTTCAGCTTGACGATAATCCGCCCCCCCTGCCCCGCCTTGGCTTTATCTGATTCCAGCTGAATCAATTCCAGGATCTTCGGCAGCAGATCGTTTGGCGAAGTAAACAGCCTTTCCCACTTATGACCGCGCGAATAGCCGGTTAACAGATTGAAGAGGGCGGTTGCATCGGCCCCATACTTGTGGCGGCACGTAAACAGCCCCAGATCCGTATAGATCTTGGCGGTCGTTGCGTTGTAGTTGCCGGTTCCCAAATGCACATAGCGGCGCAGCTTGGTGCCTTCCTGGCGAACCACGAGCGTCACTTTGCAGTGGGTCTTCAAATCGAGAAACCCGTAGACCACATGGACTCCGGCCCGTTCCATCTGGCGGGCCCAGTTGACATTGGTGTGCTCGTCGAATCGCGCCTTCAACTCGACCACTGCCGTGACATTCTTGCCGTTATCCGCGGCATTGATCAGCGCCTTGATGATGGGGCTTTCACTGCCGGTACGGTACAGAGTCTGCTTGATGGCCAGCACGTCGGGGTCGGTGGCCGCCTGATTGATGAAATCGACGACGCACTGAAACGATTCATAGGGGTGATGCACCAGGATGTCCCGCCGCCGAATCTCGCGGAAGACGTCGCAGCCCTCCGGTAATCCCATGGGACGTCGGGGGGTGAAGGGTTCATCCTTCAGCTGGGCAAAGCCCTCAATCGACAACAGCGACATCAGGCAGGTCAGGTCGAGAGGTCCATTGATTTCATAGATCTCCTGATCGAGCAGTTCCAGCGGCTGGCGGATGGCCTCGATCAGCTGCGGATTAGTGCCCGCAGCGACTTCCAGCCGGATCGCCTCACGCGTGCGCAGGGCTCGCAAACCCTCTTCAATCGCCTTGGACAGATCCTGCAGAACCTGGTCACCGTCGATGTCGAGATCGGCATCACGTGTCATGCGCATCACGGTCCAGCACAGAATGTTCGATCCGCCAAACAACTGCTCGAGTCGTGAGCCGACGAAGTTCTCCAGCATCACGAAATCGGCACCATCGCCCGGCAGTCGGATCAGACGGGGCAGGACATTGGGAATCTGGACGACGGCCAGCAGGCGTCGCGGCCCGCCGAGCCGCACGCCCTTCTGCTGAATGATGGCCGCCAGGTAGAGGCCGCGATTTCGCAAGTGGGGGGGCGGATGGCTGGGGTCGAGGGCCATCGGGGTCAAGACCGGGAACACCGTCTGTTCGAAGTATTCCTCCATGAACTCCTGCTGCCTGGTGTTCAAGTCCTCGGGCAGCAACAGCCGGATGGTCTCCTTTTTCAGGCTGGGGAGGATCTTATCGTTCAGGCAGGCATATTGCCGTTCGACGAGTTCGCGCGTGCGCTGGTGAGTCAGGTCAAACTGGTCACGGGCACTGAGCTGGTCCGGGATCGGATCTTCTGGTTCGGACACTCCGTGCACTTGCGAGCGTAATCCCGAGACGCGGACCATCATGAATTCATCGAGATTGCTGCTGAAAATGCTGAGGAACTTCACCCGTTCCAGTAACGGGTTTGAATCGTCCTCGGCTTCTTCCAGGACGCGGGCGTTGAACTCGAGCCAGCTTAATTCGCGATTCACGAAGTGTGCCGGCCCAAATACAGACTCAGTACCGGGAGGGGGAGAAGCGGGAGCTGGAGGGGGAGCCATGTCGTCTTACCAAATCCTGATGTCTGCCGATGGGAGAGTGAGACCCCTGCTGAACCTGAAGCGACCTGTCACTTGTGATTCTCGATTCGGGAGCGTCACAAACTGTGATGCGTCCGTCGCTGGAGAACCAGCCTGTGGTGCGGCCGGTGCCGCTCATTTTCGCGCCGTCTCCGTGATGTGTTTAGCATGTCGATTATATCACCGGGCGGCAGGAACTCACGCTCTAAACAAAAACGGCTTGACTGCGTAAAACAGTCAAGCCGTCATATGTCTGTTGTGTCTTATTGCGCGGTTGCTGATTCACGAAGAGGAACGCAGCACCCGACTTCCTGTCGAAACCATCATTGTCGTCGCGCGATCGGGTTCAGATCGCGGAGCGATCAACGACAAACTACGACGAGAAGCTGTTGCCGCAACCGCAGCTCTTGGTCACGTTCGGGTTGTTGAACGTGAAGCCGCGTTTCTCCAAGCCGTCGAAGAAGTCCAGCTGGGTACCATCCAGATGGAGTGCACTGCGCTTGTCGACTGCGACTGCAATCCCGAACTGCTCGGTGACCTGGTCCTTCGATTCGTCGATGGCGTCCTTGGTGTCGAAGCCCAGCTTGTACTGATAGCCGCTGCAGCCACCGGCGA
>CAZQUW010000309.1:0-3917 GCA_964596215.1 uncultured Planctomicrobium sp.
CCGGGCACAGGCGTGGAGCCCGAGACTTTGGCTCGAGCGGCTGTTACCGTCGGATTCTGACCGTCGACAGAACTCCCTGGAGTTCCGCAGCTCCGGCTGCTGTGGTTTTTGTCCTCACAACGGACAGAAATTTCAATTGCGTCAGTCCCTTCAATTCCCGGAGTCCCCCATCGGTAATCCCGGTGTCATTCAGGTACAACCACTCCAGTTTTGTCAGTCCTTTGAGATGGACAATCCCCGCGTCAGTGACCGCCGACTTGTCGAGACTGAGCGTTCGCAGTTGCGTCATCCCGGCGAGATGCTTCATTCCACAGTCTGTGACCTTGGTCGCGTTGAGGGACAGGGACTTCAGTTTGGATAACCCCTTGAGATGCACAAGGCCGGCGTCACCGATGTGAGTGTCATTCAGCGAGAGGAATTGCAGCTCCTTCAGGTCCCGCAGATGACCAAGCCCGGCGTCGGTAATTTTGCCGCCGTGAAGCTGCAACCGTTGCAGATGCGGCTGCAACTTGAGTTGCGCTAAATCGGTGTCTGTGAGGGCTGCGTCTCCCGCATCCTCACCCCCAGACACCTTGATTCGCATCGTCAGGCCGATAACGAGGAGCATCAACAGTTGGAAGTAAAACCACCGACGGTTTCCATTCATAGGAGCAGCCCGCGTCGAATTCATTCTTGCGTACTATATCGAATGCACCGGCATCACCAATTCACTTTGCGCTTGTTGGAATCCATTATCAATGCCGCGGAGCTGGACGAGATCAGACGCTTGTCCGCTGCCAGCCAGATCGCAGACGATTAAGGCGGGAGTCTCGCGGCAGCCGGGACCTATTCAAAACTGGCGATTTCTCCCCCGTTTCTGGTCCCGAGGGCGCGCCACACTCCCAGATCGATGTACTCGCTGAATGTCTTGACCGAGCCATCCACCAGCAGCGAATTCACCATCCCTTCGTGATAACTGCGAGAAACAATCACGGCATATGTCGGATCGGTGGCGCTGGTGGCTTCCTGCCGCGAATTGAAATCGACGTCTGGGTAGGTTGGTGTCCCGGACTGCGGCCACGGAATGATCGTGTTGGGCCCGGCGGTTGTGGTGAAACCCTCATGGTGCACGCGGCCGTCCGGCCATTCCGTGTGCCCCGTATTTTTATGGTCGCTCGAAGATTGTGGAATGACCCCCAGGACGGACGCCAGCGATAAACCGGGGGTCGCAGTGCTCACCGGGGCCGTATTGCGGATATAGGGTTGCCAGGCCTTCACCTCGGAGGCCAGCAGGGTATTGCTGGTCCCATCGGTGAAATCCCGCAGTCCAATCCTGGAGTTCGGGGCGAACGCACCGTCGCCGATCGCTCCCGTGGTGGGATTGAAGATCAACCACGTTCCAAAGTTGAACCCGTAAGTCGTGGGATAGAGATATCTGGCGGTCTTGCCGGTATCGCGCGCTTCATCGGACTTGGGATCACTGGGGCATGCGTAACCCGGAATCTTGATGCCACTGATGGCCACTTGATTGTCCCACGCGACCGACAAATCGATCTTGTTGTACAGATTGGCCTGGTCGAGAAACGGCATGATGCGACCGTGCACGGACCACGAACTGTTACCCGTCGTGGCCGCCGCGATGGTGGCACTCGGGGGAAAACAACTGTTCGAGGATTCGTAGTTATGCAGCGCCAGTCCCAGCTGCTTCAAGTTGTTCTTGCACTGCGTGCGTCGAGCGGCTTCCCGGGCCTGCTGGACTGCCGGCAGGAGCAACGCAATGAGCACCGCGATAATCGCGATGACCACCAGCAGTTCAATCAACGTAAAACCAGGTCGGGAAGACCTTGATCGACATGGAATGCTGGTGAAGATGGGGAGCGCACTGGCACGACGAGTCAGCGTGGGCATGCGCTGCTCAGTCCGCAAGGTAACAGACATTAACGGGACCTTTGGAGCCTGAACGTGGGGTTTCCTCGACCCCTGCTCCGAAGGCAAAATTCGTACCAACATCAGGCAGAGATGCTGGCTCCAGGACCACACAGCGTCCCGGACCTTGCAATAGCGTCATTTCCAGCCATTCAGAAAATTGAGTGCAGCTTAAAAAAGGGCATTCACTGTCGCCTGCTGCGCTCTCCGGCGGCGGAAAACTGTCCGGGCACGGCGTGTTTTTGTTCGCCATGTGCGTCATCTCTCGAACGATGATCAAACGCGCCCCCTTGTTCGGGCTGAGGATCCCGCGTTGTCTCCCGTCGTCGTCGCGAGGCGAACTCGCCCGCTCGCGTTGCCGGAGAGCGAGGGGGCCGGGCAAACTACTTGTCCGTCAGTTTCAGTTCGAATTTCTGATCGACCATCGGGGTGTAGTCGACCTCGAAGAGGCGGTCGGATTCGAGGTTGAACTTGGCCGGGAGGTATTGTTCCTGATACGGTTTGCCGTCAGGTCCCAGGCCCTTGGCCTGGCGGTACGCCATGATCGACACGCGACGGGTCCCGCGCGGCGAATCGATTGCGAAGACACCATTATGAATCTCGGCTGTGGCCGAGTGTTCCGACGCGACCTCAGGCTCGAAGGAGATGATTCCCAGTTCGACCGGTTTGCCGTCGACCGTAACGAGTCCCGTGACCCGAGTCGTCTCGACCCCACCCTGGCAACCGCAGAGCATCAACCAAGTCAGCCCGGCACACAGCAGCGTTACGCAACGCGATCCACGAATTTCAATCATAGGTCACCTTCAGTCCCCTGCAGATCGCCCATCACGGTTTACGGGATGGGGCGAGCGGGGCTTCTTCGCAGAGAAGCAGATTGGGAATAGCCTGAGTCCCCGGCGAGGCTCGAAAACGAAGACTCGCCATTGAGACCCAGACGCCACGAGTGCTCTTTGAACGTGGCTTGTGAGCAACGGTTAAATTTGAAGTGGGTGCCACTGGCTTTGCCAGTGCTTTTGGCCAGTCAATCGACACGCGGCACTGGCCGAGCCAGTGGCACCCGATCCCCAAATTCAACCGTTGAGCAAGCACTAGTAGTCGCCGAGGACCTCGCCGCCCGCCTTCGTGCCGAGGGCCTGAAACAGCGTGGTGTCGACGTTCGAAGAGACAAACCGCGTCGAACCGTCGGCCAGCCCCACGTGTACGCCCCCCACGTGACGGCTGCGCGGCACGACAACCCCGTTACTCAAACCGCAGGTACAGGGGGCTTCGGTGGTCGTCTGGCACCCATATCCCACAACGTCCGCGACAGGTGAATTGGGAGGACGCAACGTGACGATCAGCGTCCCCATGTGGACGTTATTCCACATCAGTCCACGGGGGTCTTTATTGTCGCTGCAACCCGCGACCGTCGCTCCACCGTCCGGAACCAGGTTGATCTCCGACGACATGATGGTGTTGCTGGTGCCGTCGGTAATGTCGCGAATCGAGACGCTGGAGTTGGTGTAGAACAGGCCGGTCGGCGTCCCCCCGGCCGAGTCGGTCGCAGTATTCTGAGCACCCCAGGCACGAGCGCCGCCGCTCAGGACCACGTTGCCCGCGAAGCCATTCCCCCAGCCAGACATCTTGCCCGCGTTGGGGTCAGACGGGCACATCATGACCGGCACGACGGTCGTCCGCAGGCTGAAAGCCAGGCCGTTGGTGCCTGCCGCATATTCCGCTTGCCACTTATTGTACATCGGGCCCTGGTCGATGTAGGGCAACAACGCCGCGAACCAGCCAATGCGTTCCGAGGCCGCCAGGGTGCTCCATTGATTAATGTTGTTGTACAACCCCGGCTGAAAAGATTTGAAATTGTCGTGATAGTTGTGCAGCGCCACGCCAATCTGCTTGAAGTTGTTTTTGCATTGGCTGCGCCGAGCCGCTTCGCGCGCCTGCTGGACGGCAGGCAGCAACAGGGCAATCAAGACCGCGATGATGGCAATGACCACCAGTAATTCGATCAGCGTAAAGCC
>CAZQUW010000309.1:4017-7068 GCA_964596215.1 uncultured Planctomicrobium sp.
CGCGGGGGACTCGCCGGAGCATAATCTGGAGGGTATGTTCCAGAGCGGTCGCGGTGGCATTTTCGTCATTCCGCAGTGTCCAGGGTCCGCGCTGCTGCTGGCCTGGCCCAGGCTGATGCGCGTTGAATCGCAAATTGCAATCGGTCCTGGCCGTTCCGGGAAAAACGCGATTCCAGTGTCATTCCCAGTTTCTCCATGATCCGTATCGAAGCGCGATTGTCGGGGTCCACGGTGGCCATGACGCGCTGCAGTCCGAGCGACTCAAAGCCGTGCTGGAGAACTCCCCGCGCGGCTTCAGTGGCGAGGCCTTTTCCCCACTGCTCCCGGGCCAGCCTCCACCCGATTTCCGCACCGTCGGTCGCGGGAACAAGGCCGCAAAACCCAACCAATGTCGCCTCCCGTGAGTCAATCAGAGCCCATTGGCAAAATCCGGCGGTCCGCGACATCTCACGCGCCTGCTGAATGAAGCGCTGCGTCCGTTCCATTGTCCATGGCTCGCCCGTACCGACGAATCTCATCACGAGCGGATCGGAGCAAATCGCGTGGAAGCGGGCCAGGTCGTCGGCCTGCCAGTCACGAAAGCTCAATCGTTCTGCGGGGGGTGGTACTGTCATCGGAGCCCCTTTCGCTGTGCTTCACCGCTTGGAATATACTCAATCGCAGCGCCGCGAGCGAACGCCGGCCCCAGCGGGATTGCGGGAACGAATCGACTCCACGAAAGTATGGCGGCAGATCGTGTCTCACCGCGCGGTCCGCGGTGGATCGAAAATTGAAGTTATCGGAAAGCACATGCGACGCTGGGATATTTTCTGCCGGGTGGTCGACAACTTCGGCGATATCGGCGTCTGCTGGCGGCTGGTGCAGCAACTGGCGTACGAATACTCGCTGGAAGTCCGCCTGTGGGTCGATGATCTCGGCAGTTTTTCGCGGTTGTGCCCTCAGGTCGTGGTGGAGGCTGCCGAGCAGCATGTCGGGAATGTGGAGATTCGTCGCTGGGGAGCAGATTTTCCGGCCGTGGAAGTGGCCGATGTGGTCGTCGAAGCCTTTGCCTGCGAATTGCCCTCCAGTTACCTCGCGGCGATGGGGCAGCGGGAAGTGGCTCCCGTGTGGATCAACCTGGAGTACCTGAGTGCGGAGGACTGGGTTGAGGACTGTCATCGGCTGGCCTCGCCGCGTGCGGGTTCGCTGCCCACGAAGTACTTTTTCTTTCCCGGATTCACGCCACGGACGGGGGGCTTGCTGCGGGAACGTGATCTGCTGACCACCCGCGCGGCGTACGATGCGGCGGCCGCCGCGGAACTGTGGAAAAGCCTGGGGATGCCTCCCGCGTCACCGGAAGAAATCCGGATTTCGCTGTTCTGCTACGAGAACACCGCGCTGCCGGAACTGCTGCAGTGGTGGTCGCAAGGCCCCTACGCCATCCGCCTGCTGGTGACTCCCGGGGCAGCCCAGGAACAGGTTGCATGCTGGTTTGGACAGGAGTTTTCGGGCGCGGCGCCGCTGGAGGCCGGACTCCTGCAGGCACACGCCCTGCCCTTCCTGCCCCAAGCCATGTTCGACCAGTTATTGTGGGCCTGTGATGTGAATTTTGTGCGCGGAGAGGATTCCTTCGTCCGGGCCCAGTGGGCACAACGACCGTTTGTCTGGCAGATTTACCCGCAGGCGGAGAACGCTCATCTGGTCAAACTGGATGCGTTTTTTGCTCGATATGTTGAGAATCTGCGGGCTCCGGGGGCCGCGGACGCCGTGCGGCGGTGCTGGCAGGCCTGGAATTTCGACGGCGATATTGGTGCTGCCTGCCAGGATTTCCTCGCAAATCGACAATCCATCGAGCAACATGGAAAAGTCTGGGCAAGTCAACTTGACCAAGCGGGGAATCTCGCCAACAATCTGGTTTGCTTTGTAAATGGAACATGAGGCGTGCGGCGTCGTGCCTGGCCACGCGTTATACTTGGCGCACTCCATGAGATCCGTCGATCGCGGGAATGATCCCGGCGAACATCTCATTTGGGGTCGCGTCTGGAATCTACTGGGGTTCGCTGGGTCGATTTATCAACTTTGTCTGTCAAATTGGGAAAAGTGTTATGAGTGTCAAGATTGCTGGCGACCTGGTGGTAGGCAACGTCATCATCGTCGAAGGTCAACCGGTTGTAGTGATGAACAAGCAGTACAACAAATCAGGTCGCAACGCCGCCGTGATCAAGGTGAAGGCGAAGAACCTGATGACCAACCGCGTTTCGGAATTGATCTGGAAGGCCGACGAGAAGCTGGAAGGGGTGATTCTCGAAAAGAAGCCCTGTACCTACTCCTACTACGCGCCCCCGTCTCACGTCTTCGTGGACGCCGACTTCAATCAGTATGAAATCGATTCCGAAGTCATCGCCGACCTGGAAAAATTCCTCGCTCCAGACATGACCGACGTTTGCGAAGTGACCTTCTACGAAGGGACCCCGATTTCGGTGGTCCTGCCGCGCTCGATCATTCGCGAAGTCGAGTACACCGAACCGGCCGCCCGCGGCGATACTTCAGGCAAGATCACCAAGTCGGCGATCCTGAAGGACACCAAGCACGAAATGCAAGTTTCGGCATTTGTCGAAATCGGCGACAAAATCGAAATCGACACCGAAACCGGCGAATTCAAACGCCGGGTGACGTAGATCGCACCATTGAAATTGATCGAGTCCGTCGAACCACGAGGGACTCGTCGCAGACCGAGCTCGAAGCGCAAGCGAGTGCATGCCCTCTACGCAGTGGGGAAGAATGCCCTCGCTTGCGCTTTTTAGGGCGCCTGGATCGGGCCAGCAGATCCGTGGGGCGGATCTCCCGCGGTCCGCGCCAGTCGCCACGCATCAGATCGGGTCCGCCGGGTGCTGGAGCGTCTATGTTAGCAGGTCGGGTGCCAGTGGCTCTGCCAGTGCTTTTTGCGATTCAAATCACACTCGGCACTGGTAGAGCCCGTGAAACTCGATCCCAAGTTTAGACTTTGACAAAACGCTAAGTAGGTATTCAGAAATAATTGTGTAGGCGAGCCCGGCGGCGTAAGCCCCGGGA
>CAZQUW010000310.1:0-4953 GCA_964596215.1 uncultured Planctomicrobium sp.
CGAACTATTGAGAGTGATGGTGCCGGTGACATCGAACTCGATGACGTCGGCGCCCACGGCGTTATTGGCATCCAGAATTGCCTGACGGAATGAACCCTCACCCTGGTCATCCAGGTTTGACACAGTAAATGTGGTGAGGAGCTGACGGGCTTCGAGTCGCTCGATGGAAACGGAACGTAACGCACGCAGGTTTTGCGTCTTCCGACTCTTGGAGCGATCGCGGAAGAATGAGAACATAATCGGTGTTTTCCTGGAATGAGGGGAGTGGCCACGCACCTGTGCAGATCAGACAAGACACTAACATTGGGTCGGCACTTGCTTGGCGAAACTCCCCCGTAAACGGGTCGTGTCAGTGAAATCGGGGGACTCACGGGTGTGAACATGCCGGTTGTTTCGCGAAATTTGGCTTCGCGGCAACGGCTGAGTTGGAGCCTGAAAATGGCTCGTGCGGATGTGCCAGTTGTCGGGGGGGAATGAGCGATTTAACCGGCTTGACAGGCAACCTGATGGCTGCAGACTGGGGCGAGGGAGCAGGACCCGGATCAAGTGTCCAAGGCGCTGGCGGATGCCAGCCGGCGGCAGTTGCTGGATCGGCTGCACGCGGACAATGGGCAGCGCCTGGGCAGTCCTGAAACGGCGGAAGCCTTAGCACGTTCTGTCAGGTGGAGTGTGCTGGGCAAATCAGCGTGGCAAAAGCATGCGGGGCTGCAAAACACAAATTGCAGCCCCGCATTAAAGCCTGGTACGTGATCTGTTGCTGATCTTAGAAGTCGCCTACGACCACCCCATCGGCCATGGTGACGAGGTTTCGGGCCGTGGCCAGCGACATGTTTTCGCTGATGAACCGCACGGCTCCGTCTGCCAGAACCACGTGAATTCCGCCGACATGCATGCTGGATGGCGAACGCGTATCGTCGCGGGTTGCCGAGCCGTTGATTTCGGCATAGGTGGGCTGTAACTGGCCGAGGACCTGGTTGGCCTGGTAGTTGTAGTTATAGCAGTCCGGGGCGGTCGCCCCGGCCCAGTTTGATCCCATGTGCTTTTCTGTGTAGCGGGCCGGAGTCGAGGGGGTGTGCTGCTGAGTATCGCGTTCCCAGGCCATAAAAGTGTTGCTCGCGCCGTCGGTAACGGACCGCAGTGAAGTGTTGGAATTGACACCGAAGATGCCCAGTGAGACGGTGATACAGGTGACGTCCGCATTATTGGCGGCGGCGACGTAATTGGACAATCCGATGGCGACACCTGTTCCAGATCCGCCCATATAGACCGCTGTGCCAGCGTTCTGAGAAGGGGCGCGATTGGGATCCGACGGACACAGGTAGACCGGCAATACGGTGCGCAGGAGGCCCAGCGTCGTCGCATTGGTTGTGTCCATCAGTCCCACGGGATTCAGTTGCGTATAGAGCGGGGCCTGATCCAGGTACGGCAGAATGAAGGTGCCCCAGCCCCAACCTGTCCCGATGCGTTTGAGCGGGTCGGTTACGGTGTAAGTCGGATAGGTTCCGTTGGTATCGCCGAAAGCTTTCACATTGCTGCCGATCATGCCCGGCGGGAAGACGCGATGGGTGTCGTGATAGTTGTGCATCGCCAGGGCAATCTGCTTGAGATTGTTCTTGCACTGTGAGCGGCGTGCCGCTTCACGAGCCTGTTGCACGGCAGGCAGCAGCAAGGCAATCAAGACCGCGATGATCGCAATTACGACCAGCAACTCGATAAGTGTAAAACCTCTACGTAGTGAACCTCGAATGCGCATAAGACGGAGACTCCTCAAAAACAATAGCAGCCAGAAAAACACTTGCGACTCACGTTGTGGATGAACGACATTCGTCACAACTGAGTCTGGCATCAACGCATAAGCACGCAAGCCTGTTTATGCTGACGGCAAGCAGTACTGCATGTCAAGTACACCAGTGTCATGGGGCGCAGTGATCTTGAAACTTTGTCGGCTTCAGGTCAGTTTCTTGACTTAATAGATGGCGTAAGTGATTGAAAAGAAAAGAGTTGTGTTGTGAATGCTGGCGGATGTGATGGATTGGGCGACCGTGTAATACACTAAGTCTTTTCGAGATAAGGCTTTGTGAGTGATCGGAACGCAAGTGCAGCCTTGGTGAGAGGTCAGGCCGCGATCCGCATCCCGGGGCCACAGCCGTGGCGATTCGAATTGCGGCTCAATTGCGGCATTGGCTCAGGACAGATGCAGTGCCCAAAATGCGATGAATTGTGTACAAAATAAGCTTACTGCCACCGGTAGTGCGAGTCATCCTGGACGAAATGGCACGAGCGTGAGCGCCGCGGCGGATTGCTCGAGAGATGTGATCGCTGGCGAGCCCGTGTTGGCGACTCGTTGCTGCGTGTATCAGTCTGCTTCTGCTTTGCCAGACGTCAGCTTCCTGGCTGCCGCCGAGCGGGCCTTGGAAAGTTCGTCGTGGTGTTCCGGGGGAGCGAGTTCCAGTACCACTTTCCAGGTGCTGTCGGCGTCGGCTTTGCGAAACGCGGCATCGTAGGCGAGGACCAGCTCGTGGGCCAGGCGCCACGATTTCCTGGCCGACTTTTCCCACAGGCCTTCCAGCGTTTTGAGGCCGGCTGCGACGTCGCGGACTGTGGCTGTGGTGGTGGTGATTTGCAGGTGTGCGTACCAGAACTTCACGCAAGCCGCCTCGGGGTTGATCTTTAAGGCCTTATCGAAACTGCTGCGCGCCTTGGCGGCTTGTTTGTCATTCCCGACGGCGGCGCGGCCCACGAGGAAGAACACTTCCCAGTTCGTGTTTTTGTCTTTGTTGACGTACAGCTGTGCTGACTGCAAATGGCCGGCGGCTTTACCGCGCCGTTCGGGCAGCCGCGCAGCGATCAAGCCGCGGAGGGCCTCGCCTTGCGCCCACGCCTTGGGGAATCGCAAGGTCTGGCGGAGCTGGGCGGCGCGATCGACGAAGTCCCAGGCAGCTGCGTAGTTGCCGAGTTCGTAATTGGTTAATGCAGCCCAGCAAAAGGCATCGGGCCACAGGCCATCGATTGACAACCAGTCGTCGATGACCTGCTTGAGAGATTCGAAGTTGCCGTGGGCATACTTGAGTTGCGGTTGCCGAATTTCCAGCCATTGTTTGCGCGAGGTATTCAGTTCCAGCCACAGCTTCAACAGGCGATCGGTCAGGGGTTGAATCTGCTGATTCAGGGCCGCAATTTCGGGAGTGCGTTCGGCAATTTCCTCGCGGTTGACGCTGATGGCCCTGTTCGCGGCCAGGATCTGGAGTTCCACATTCTCGATCTCCAGGGTAATGGCATTCGTGTTATTGTTGCCGCCATTGTTCAATTGTTGTTGCAGGCGGCGCAATTGATTCTGCCCCTGGACGATGGCCTGTTGAGCATTGACGATTCCCTGATTTAACAGCGTGACCTCACCGACCAGCCGGTCGCGCGGAATCAACAGCGGACGGAGTTCGCTATCTGTGCTCTCTCGATCTTTGAAGATTTCTTTAGCGCGGGTTTCCAGGGCCACCAGACGCTGACGCCCTGCAGGCGTCGCATCGTATTCACCTGGAGTGTCTACATGACCGAGAGTGATCGGAGCGGAGCCGAAATCGATTTCTTCCAGTGGCTTTTCGGTTTGTTCGTCTTGAGCCGCAGCCTTGGATTTCCTGGTCCCCGCCTTGGTTTTAGGGGCCGACTGAGTTTGACCGGATGCTGTTGATTCGCAGGGCCCGGTCAGCAGGGCGGCCGTCAACGTGCAGCACACCACGTACTGGAATGCCCGTGAATTCGGAGTGCGGCGTCGTGTCACGGTGCGAATGGCCTCGCGGTGAATTCCAGCGTATGGGAAATCGAAATCAGTGATGGTGCTGCAGGACATAATGAGGTGTTACCTGAGCTGGCCCGATAGTCTCGAGGAGGCAGTCCAGACGATCTGGGGGGCGAAATTTCCATTACGGTACAAATAGTGTAAACACCCTGGAGCGAGAGGTGAAGAGCCAGCGGCCTGATTGGTTGGTGGCGACTGATGTTCGAGGTAAAACACTGTGTCTGAGCGGGGCGGTATTAACAGGCGAACTTCGTTGCGGCGGAGATTGTCTTTCCGTGGCGTGCGGTTGGTGAAGTTGCAGTCGGAATGTGCAGCCTGGGCTGCCATCTGGCCTATTGGATGAGGGACGCAGTTCAGACACCTGGTATTTGCGAAATCCCCATTCCGCGAATTTCCGTCCTAAAGAAATGCTGTCTGCGAGTAACCTGTGTACCGCGACGGGCAACTCTTAGTAGCAGGACCAGTTGGCCTGCCGCAGACAAAATTGTGGAATCAGGGAAACGTGTTAACTGCAGGCATCAGGGGGTGTTGCAGAAATACACCGTGGAGTTCGTCAGCGAGCTTTGCAGACCAGAGAACCGTCGCAGTCGTCATTGCCAGCCTCGGAGGGGGAGGCAAATTCTGCTGTCGAGGGATCACTCTGGAGGCCGAGTGACAATTGATGCTATGGTTGCCAGTATACGCAGGACCCCCACCCGCCCGCCCCGAACTTTCCCGCCTGAAGTTGTCGTTTTGTGCTGCCCCGCATCGTGCTGTCGGGGAGCCAGTCGGCAAGTCTTATCTTTGCAGAACTTGGGCCAGCTATGACTACATCGACTCGCAAACTTCGCCCGGTTGAGATCGTTGAGTGCTTGATCGACATGTACATTGCCGGGGGTGTCGATTTGAAGACTGTGTCGCTCGCTGAATTCAAATTGCGATTCCGCGAAGTGGCCTGCGGTCTCTATACGTTAGGGCATCGCTAGGACACCGCAGAGTCCGTGCGTTGCGAAAGCAACGTCGCGTCGCTTGCCTCTCCAGAGTCGAGTCCTCGTTGCGGATTCCTGGATGATTGATCTGGTGTCATATTCTCGGGTGCGAGAATGCTGCGGATTGAGCGCGCGGTGAGTTCGCCCGACCATGGAGAACCGGGCTTCGCTGCCGGACCTGCGAGTTCTCCG
>CAZQUW010000310.1:5053-7065 GCA_964596215.1 uncultured Planctomicrobium sp.
GACGAGCAACGCTTGGTTGGACAGCGTGGGCTCAGGCTTCAGGAATAGTTTGCCGCGCGATAATTCGCGAACAGGGCCTTAAATGAGTCGGCAGGGGTAACGGGGATCGCCGGTTCGGCGAGTCACCATCCTGATTCACCACGCTGGGCAACTGCTGACTGTGGGGTTTCGGACGGTTCGGTGGCGATCCTAACTGCAATCCCTCAATTGAGATCGGTCTCGAGCCAGAGCCGATAGAAAAATGCGCGGCCCACCGGGTAAAATCCGTATTGGGACGTGTGCTTGTCGGATATATCGAAGTTTGCCGATCTACCGAAGTTAGGCGGCTCACGAGGTTTCCGGACAGTAGTCACAAGATTTTCTGGATGTAGAGTTGAATCCGACCGATTGAACCGTTATTTTCTTTGACTTCCCCGGCCCTATTAAGCGGCCGCGATGATCTATTGACTTTGTGTCGGGTGCCTTACGGAATGAGGTAGTTCGACATAACGGTCGCTTGCTGAATGAGTTCCATTCCGCAAGACAACAGATTGAGAGCAGGTAGTTGCTGTGAGCACTGATACAATCACCCAGACCGAAGGTTCGTTACCGAAAGCGAAGAGCATCGGTAAGGAAGTCTTCAACAATGTTAAGTCGTACTGCGCCAAACCGGCTGATGTGAAGCCCGTCTGGTACATCGTCGACGGTACCGACCTGATCGTCGGTCGCCTGGCGGTCAAGGTTGCCAACATCCTGATGGGCAAGCACCGTCCCACTTATACCCCGCACGTTGCCTGTGGCGACTGTGTGATCGTGATCAACGCCGATAAGGTGCGGTTCTCGGGTAAGTTGATGGCCCATGACACTCACACCAGCTTCACCAAGAAGATGGCTGTGAAGGAATACCAGTCGTACACCGGTTATCCCAGCGGCCGTAAGGTTGTGAAGGGTGCCACGATCATTCAGAAGAAGCCGACGTTCTTCCTGCACGAAGCCATTCGCCGGATGCTGCCGAAGAACAAGCTGCAGGCTGTCATGCTCGGCAAACTGAAGCTGTATGCTGGAACCCAGCATCCGCATCAGGCCCAGCAACCTCAGGAATTGACCTTCGGCGACCTGTAATCAGGTTAGCGATGGGGGCAGGACTTTCCGCGATGCGCGATTATTGATCGCCATAATTGAGAAGTCCTCAGCAGTTGCCTTCGCCCGGAGTGGTGAAAGTTTACGAAGAGCTCCCCCTGATTGCCAAGTTCCTGTTGTAATTGCTAACATAACGACGACACGTGGGGAGTGACTCCCACGGTGATGAACGCGAAACGCAGATTTCACTGAGCACGGTCAATACCGGGCCCTCGATTTAGGATTGCGAGTATGTCGGAAGAAGAAGCCGTACCAGCTGTTGAGACAGAGACCCCTGCCCCCGCCCCCGCTGCCGAACTGGAAGCTGGCAGCACCGAGAATCTATTCTCGGGTGCCCCGACCGATGCTGCGGCTGCTGCGGAGCCGGTTTTCGAACCCGTGTTGCGTGGCAAGCTCGACAAGTTCGGTGTGGCGATGGGAACCGGTCGTCGTAAGACTTCGGTCGCTCGCGTCCGCATTAAGCCGGGATCAGGCCAGTTTTCGATCAATGGTCGGACACTGGAAGACTTTTGCTGCGTTGAGAAGCACCGCGAAACGGTGATGGCTCCGCTGAAAGCCGCTGATGTTGTCGGCAAGTATGACATCTGGGTGCGCGTTGAAGGTGGCGGTATCACTGGTCAGGCCGGTGCCATGCTCCTCGGGATCTCGCGTGCTCTGGAAGTCTTGAATCCCTCGTTGCACCATATGCTCAGCGACAGCGGCTTCCTGACTCGTGACGGTCGTAAAGTGGAACGCAAGAAGTACGGCTTCAAGAAAGCCCGCCGCAGTTTCCAGTTCTCGAAGCGCTAATTTTCGCTTCTGCGACCTGTGCCTGAACTTTCAGTCCTCCGGCGGTATCTTACCGCCGGAGGATTTTTGCTTTTATTCGCTGTCCTGCCAGAGTCTAATCGGTC
>CAZQUW010000311.1:0-7044 GCA_964596215.1 uncultured Planctomicrobium sp.
GGCGTGAGCCGGATGGTTGTTAGCCGGCGGCAAGTTACTGCAATTCTCGCGTTGTTCTTGATGTACCGAAGTTGACGGGTTTTGTCCTAACCCAGCGGTGATGAATCTCGCTAGCAACCATCCGGCTCACGCCGGACGCTCGCCTACGAAGTCTGCGACTTCGTGTTCGGCGAAGGCGGATTCCAATTGACCGATCACGACGCGGTCGTCTTCAGCGTGGGCTGCGGGGCTCGGAAACCCACTGAGGCGCTCGTTTTTCAAGAAACGCCTGAAGTCCCTCGCGAGCCTCGGGATGTGTCCGGGCCGCGGCCGAGACTTGGGCGGCCGAGTCCCAGTCGGACCTTAAGTGTTCTGCAATCGGGTTGAGGAGTTGCTGCTTGGTCGAGCTGAGCGCCCCTGGTGCACCGGTCAAAACCGCGGTAATCGCGGCTGGCAAATCCTGCTCGATCGTCGCACCTGAAGTCGACTGGTGGATCAGGCCGAAGCGGCGCGCGTCCTCCTGGAACAGCGTCTGCCCTGAGAGCAACAACCAACTGGCGGAGCCCTGCCCGATCCTGAGGACCAGCAGCGGCAGGACCATCGCGGCGATGATGCCACGTTTGGGTTCCGGGAGCGAAAAGCTGGCGGTTTCTGTCGCCAGGACCATGTCACAGGCCAGGACCAGGCCGACTCCGCCGGCTAAAGCGGGGCCCTGGACGACACACAGCGTGGGGCACGGGGCGAAGGTCAGCGTTTCCAGGACCTGGCGGTAGATGTCGGCGTCTTGTTGCCACTGATCGGCGGCGTTAGGCAGTGCTGCCGTGTCCTGCATTTCTTGCAGGTCCATCCCGGCACAGAAGACCGTGCCGGTCGCGCGCAAGACAATGAGCCGCGTGCCTGAGGCCAGGCCGTGCAGTACCTTGAGCAACTCGTGGAGCATGCCCCGTGTAAGCGCGTTTCGCCTGGCGGGGCGGTTCAGGGTGATGTGCAGCACATCGCCTGCGGTTGCCACGAGTAACTCGGTAGGCGGCATGGTGACCCTCTTGTAGCCTGACTCTCTGAGTCGGGTTTCTGGTTCGCGTCGGGCCCGCCTCGGAAAGTCGGGCAACTGCTACGCCGGTTGCGCCCGCTGCAGCGCGGCCTCGATCCGCTGCAGAGACTTCTCCCGGCCCAGTAATACCAAGCATTCATAAACTCCCGGGCCCACCGGCGTACCGGTGGTGCTCAGGCGCAAGGCGTGGATCAGATCCCCCTGCCCTACTCCCTTTTCGGCAGCGAAGGCCTGCAGGGCGGCTTCCAGTGATTCCAGGGTAAAGGACTCGAGCGACTTCATTCGCTGGGCGAATTCACTCAGCAAGGCTGGGATGCCTTCTTTGCAGACCCGCTTCTGGAACATCTTTTCGTCAACGGGAAACTCGTCGCGGAAGAAGTATTCCGTGTCGATGATGTCCGAAAAGAGTTTCAGGCGATCGCCGAAGGCTGTGATGACCTGGGCGATAAACTGCCGGGATTCGGGAGTGATCGGTTCGGCGATCAGCTTTGCGGCAATCAAGAAGGGAATGCAGCCGTCAATTTTTTGCTCGAGCGGCAGTTCCTTCATCCAGTGGCTCTGGAAGCTGAAGAGTTTGTCGGGGTCGAAGCCGGCCGGAGCTTTGACGACCCGTTCCAGCGTGAAATTCTGAATCATCTCGGCCAGCGACATGATTTCAGTTTTCTCATCGAGCGACCAGCCCAGGCGGCCAAGGGCGTTCAGGACCCCTGCCGGCAGGTAGCCGATCTTTTCGTAGTACTCAACCGTGACCGGGCTGCGTTCCGGGGTGACGTCCAACCCCAGTTTGGGGAAGACGACATCGGCACGCTCGAAGAGCATTTTGAATTTCGGGTTCTTGCGGTACTCGGCGATCTTCCGCTTGCTGAGCTTTTCCTTGGAGCCCGGTGCGGCCACGTAGGGGACGTGGGCGAACGTCGGCATGACGTTGCCCAGGGCGCGGTGCAACAGCACCTGGATCGGCGTGTTGGACAGGTGCTCTTCGGCGCGAATGACGTGCGTGATCTGCAGCTGGGCATCGTCGACGACTGTGGCAAAGTTGTAGAGCGGTCCGCCGTTAGCGCGCACGATGACCGGATCAGGGAGGAGCGACGTATCCCATTCCACGTGGCCGCGGATGAGGTCGTCGATTGCCAGAATTTCGCCGCGCGGAACGAGGAATCGCAGGACCCAGGGGCGGCCTTCGGCGAGATATTGAGCGCGTTCGGCGTCGGTCAGATCGAGTGACCGGCGGATGTTGATGTAGGGCCGCTTGGCTTTATCGGCTTCCGCGCGGTCCGCGGCAATCTCAGCCGGGGTGGAGAAATCGTGGTAGGCCTGGCCCGATTCAATCAGTCTCTGGGCCGCTGCCTTGTATAAATCACCGCGCTGCGACTGGTAGTAGGGCCCGTAATCGCCGCCGACCTCGGGGCCTTCGTCCCAGTTCAGCCCGAGCCAGCGAAAGGCTTGCAGAATTGGCCCCAGAGCCTCGGACATATTGCGGGCTTCGTCGGTATCGTCGATGCGCAGAATGAACTTGCCGTTCATATGCCGGGCAAATAGCCAGGCGAAGAAAGCGGTGCGCATGCCGCCAATGTGCATGTAACCCGTGGGGCTGGGGGCAAATCGAGTACGGACAGTCATGGTGACGTTTCGGTAGAAAGGGCGTGTTTTCGGCGCGGCCTGGAACGAATTTCTGCGATGCCGACTCGCCGCGACCAGGCGTCCTGCCGATCGCTGTGTCAGTTATCGCTGGCAGAGCGGACATCGCGGATAATAGGCCCCGTTGTTCCGCGGGGTCAAGCGGCGTCTGAATTGTGCTGTGGGTTGCTTGCGGGATCGCTGCGAGATCCCGACACTGGGGCGGGGGAAAATGACGAATGTCGAAATCCGAATGACGAATGACTAGTCGGTTGCATCAACGGTGGTGGATTTCTGCCGACCGATGCCTTTGGTCATTTGGTATTCGTCATTCTTTCGTTATTCGGATTTCGACATTCGTCATTCCTCCATTTGGTTCTCAACCCGCATTCGACTCAAACAATCCTCAGGAGCTCCTGTTATGGACTTGGCGTTGCAATTGATCTTTCGTTGGATTCACATCGGTTCGGCGATCACCGTGGTGGGCGGGACAGTGTTCATGCTGTTTGTCCTGCTGCCGGCGGCGAAGGAGATTCTGGACGACGAGCATCTCAAGCTGCGGGCGGCCGTGCTGAAGCGGTGGAAGTGGTTTGTGCATATCGGCGTTGCGCTCTTTTTGGTCAGCGGTCTGTACAACTACATCAAGGTCATGGCGCCTCTGCATAAGGGGGATGGCCTGTATCACGCTTTGATGGGGGTCAAGATGCTGCTGGCCATGGGAGTGTTCGGGCTGGCCGAGGTTTTGGTGGGCCGGTCGAAGCTGGCAGAGAAGCTGCGGCAGAACGCGTCCAAATTCCTGACGATCAATCTTGTCCTGGCGGCAATCATCGTGATGCTGTCCGGGTTCCTGAAAACACTTCCGGCCAAGCCAGCGGCGGCAGTGGCGCCGGCGGCGATCGCGGTCGATTCCGCACAGTAGGGTGAGCGGATTTGGTACTGAACGAGACTGGTGGCAAGACAAAATGCCTGGACGCCCCGGTAGTCATTAAAAATTGTCCAGTCTGGCTGCTCAGCAATCAGCTAATTCGCCAGCAACAAAAATTGTTCGATTTTGGGATGTCTGTGGATCAAAATTCTACGGACAAGTCGCAGTTGATGCGTTGCAGGGCCAGGTGACCCGTCAAGAATAGTCGCAACCTGATGCAATACAGATTGTTGCATCGGGTTGTTGCATTTTAATCCAGAATGTATCAAACCACCCATCGACTCGAATTGCGAATCTTTCTAGACTTCGCCGCCAAACTGACAGGATTTGAGGCCACAACTGCCGATCTTTGATCTTCGTGGCTAACTTCCGGTCAGTGGTAGGTTAGTTTTTGTCATTTCTACCCGCCCTGTCGTCAAACTGATGTTAGTATTTCGGCGAACCGAAGACCGACACCAGTTCCTTCCCGGATGAGCCCTGCGAGAGTATTGATTATTCCTCTCGTCCCTCCGTCCATCCTGAATCAGTTTTATAACTAGTTGTATCGCAGCAGGTTGTGTCGCCGGAATCGGTTTGTTCTGGCGTCCCATGGGCTGCGTTTGAATCTTGTGAAAACAATTACCGGCATGAATAGTTCAGAAAAAGTCGTTCGCAGGCGAACTTTCTGTGTAAGATTTGATCTAAATATGCGTATTTACCGTTGGAGAGTGAAAGGTCAACGCGATCCGATGGATTTGGATCGTCAAACTATCCTTAGCCAGCGAACCAAATCGAAGTTCGTGGCATCAAACTTGCGTAACAGTTTCCTCGAATCAGGCAAGCCCAGTTTTCACTTTGCCTGGTGTTGGTTGTTACCAGGAGGTGCAACATGTCTCGCTATAAGAATCCCGCCATCCGACAGTTTATGGACCAGCAGGTCCGTTTCGCGCCTCGCGATGTGCGGCTAGCACAAATTGAGCGTGCGGAATCGCTCCTGCACGAAATCAAAGATTCCCGTGATTATCCCTACCAGGATATTTTCCGTCATATCACCAGCTATCGCCCGGAGATGTATCCGGATCTGATCGTATCGGGCAAAGATGCGATTCACGATTTGCGGTTGCTGGTCGAAGATTTGTCCGATAGTGCGAACATCGACGCCGCCAGCCTGGGCGAAGATGTGCTCACTGTCGACCAGGTAAGTCAACGTTACAACGTCTCGACCAAGACAGTTGGTCGCTGGCGTGATCGCGGTCTCGTCAGCCGGCGCTTTGTGTTTGGAAATCGCAAGCGCATCGGCTTCCTGAAGTCTTCCATCGAGCACTTCGTAAAGGCTCATCCGGAAGATGTTCAACGAGGCAGTGACTTCAGTCAGCTCACGGACGAAGAGAAAGAAGTCTTGATCACCCGGGCCCGCAAGTTGGCTCGATTTGGCGGCTGTCTCTCCGAGATTTGCCGTCGACTCGCCGAGCGGACCGGACGATCTCCAGAAACGATTCGTTACACCTTGAAGAATTACGACCAAGAACATCCCGAGTCCGCTGTCTTCCCGAGCGCGTCGCAACCGCTGACTGATGAGACACGGCTGCAGATCTTCCGCGATTTCCGGCGTGGTGAGTCGGTCGAACGACTTTCCTCGCGGTATTGCCGGACGCGAACCAGCGTGTATCGCATCATTGCGGAAGTTCGGGCGCAGCGGTTGCTCGAGCAGCCGATTGAGTTCATCTACAACGAGACGTTCGAAGCGGAAGACGCCGATCAGGTGATCCTGGCTGCGGCCCCGGTCGTTGAAAAGCGGACGGGTCGCCTGAAGCCACCACCGGGCTTGCCCCCTTACCTGGCAAGTCTCTACAGCGTGCCGCTGCTGACGAAGGAAGAGGAAGCCTACTACTTCCGCAAGATGAACTATTTGCGGTTCTGTGCGGCTCAGTTGCGGGATCAACTCGATGTCACGCGGGCTCGTTCGCGGGATATCGATACGATCGAAGCGTTGCTGGATCAGAGCAATGAAGTCAAGAACCTGTTGATCCGCAGTAATCTGCGATTGGTGGTGTCGATTGCCAAGCGGCATATCAAGCCGTCGAGCAACTTCTTCGAAATGGTCAGTGACGGAAACATGTCGCTGATTCGGGCGATTGAGAAGTTCGACTACAGCAAGGGCAATAAGTTCTCCACGTATGCCACCTGGGCCATCATGAAGAACTTCGCCCGGTCGATTCCCGCCGAGAATACCTGGCAGGAACGCTTCCGGACGGGCAGCGACGAGCTGTTCATGGCTTCGCAGGAGAAGCGTGGTGATCAGTTTGCAGAAGAACTGGTGCATCAGCGTCAGCACACGCTGATCATGGGGATTCTGGATCAGCTGGAAGAACGCGAACGTGAAATCATTCGCTATCGATTCGGGCTGGACCAGGGAACCGAACCCCAGACGCTGGAGCAGGTTGGAAGTCACTTTGGTGTGACGAAAGAACGCATCCGGCAGCTGGAGACGCGAGCTTTGACCAAGCTGCGAAAGATTGCTGAAGAAGGAAAGCTGGATATTCCCGGGGTGTAACTTCAGTTGCGGCTGGTCGGCTCAGGCTGACCGGTTCGATCTGCTGAGATTTGATAGGCAAGGGAGGGTTGGGGTTTCCTGATCCTCCCTTGTTGTTTGTCCTTTGTCCTTTGTCCTTTGTCAGTTGTTGGTTGTTGGTTGTTGGTTGGGGATAGCAATTGGTGGCTTCTGGTTGGAATCGGGTGAGGTGGGTGCCTTAGGGGGCGTGGCCTGGCTGGCTGTTCTTGGGGCGTCCTGCTGTGAACGCAGATTGGTGTTGGTGTGCGTCGATTTCGAATTGTGAACCGGAATTCTGCGGAAGTTGTCTAGTCGAATGCCGATATACCGGGAATTCATTTCGTGGTGAAATTGTAAGGGTGATAACGATTGGCTGGCTGGTTGACCGCGTCCGTCAACAACGACGAGGGAAATTGGTAGCCTGGAAAAAGTCCTGTCTCAGCATTCCGGTCAGTCGAATCCGGCATTCACGCTTGCAACGTCTGAATGCATTGCTATATTGGTCGATTCACTGCCGTGAAGGCTGCCTTGGCTAGCGTAGCTCAATGGCAGAGTACCGGTTTTGTAAACCGGACGTTGTGGGTTCAACTCCCACCGCTAGCTCTTCCCGCTGCCGTCCTCCGTGAATGCGGAATATCGACGTAACAGCGGGTCAGCAAAAAACATAAGACGGTGGCTTGCCACCTTTTGATCAATCGGGAGCGTACCTAAGCGGCCAACGGGGCCAGACTGTAAATCTGGTGGCTCTGCCTTCGTAGGTTCGAATCCTACCGCTCCCATAATTTAAGATCGAGTAACGCCGCTGCCCTGCACTGGCGTTCGAAACTGGTAGGTCGTTGGTGTAAGTCGCAGGTTGTGAAGCACATGCGGGCGTAGCTCAATGGTAGAGCTCCAGCCTTCCAAGCTGGTGGCGTGGGTTCGATTCCCATCGCCCGCTCTTTG
>CAZQUW010000312.1:0-7000 GCA_964596215.1 uncultured Planctomicrobium sp.
GCCTGGAGACCCGTCCCACGATGTGTTTATTCGGGCTTCACGGGATGAATCCAGACCCGGTCAATCCGCGGACCGTCCATATCGATCACTTCAAATCGCAGCCCCAGCCAGTTGACCGATTCGCCGATCTTAGGGATGCGATCGAGCCGGGTCAGAATCAACCCGGCAACGGTGCTGAAATTGCGAGGGGACAACAGGTCGGGATGCCGCAACCGCAATTTGTCGGCAACATCGTCGATCGTGACCTGACCATCCACCAGCCACGTCTTGTCTTCGCGCTGCACCATCCGCTGCACGTCATCCGAACGTGATTCCGACTTGATCTCGCCCACCAGTTCCGAAACAACATCTTCCAGTGTCACCATCCCCGCGGTGCCACCGAACTCATCGAGCACAATCGCCAGCTGATTATGCTGTTCCTGAAAACGCAGCAGCAATCGGTCGATCGGCATCGATTCCGGCACAAACAGGGCCGGGTGCAGCAACTTCCGCAGATCAATCGCCCAGCCCATGTATTGCTGCCGGACGATATCCTTCAGATGGATATAGCCGATGATCTGATCGAGGTTCTCCTCGTAAATCGGCAGCCGCGAAAATCCCGCCATGGCCAGGGCCCCCAGGACTTCCTGGGGAGGCGTGTTGATATCGAGCGCGTCCATTTCTACCCGTGGACGCATGATGTTCTTGACCGATTTTTCCCCCAGCCGCAACGCTTCCACAGCCAGCTGTTGTTCGACGGGAGCGACAACACCTTCTTCCGTTCCGGTGGCGATGAGATGTTGAATGTCGTCGATCGACACCGATTGTTTGGCGGCATTCTGACTCCCCAGCAGCCACAGCACGGCATCGGTCGACTTCGCCATGACAACCACCGCCGGCCGCGCGATCCGGGCCAGCGCGTGCATGGGCAACGCTACAATTCCCGCCAGCGTATTGGCATGCATGAGAGCCATGCGTTTCGGCACGAGTTCCCCCAGCACGGTCGACAGGTAGGTCATGCAGACGACAACAATCCCCAGCGCAAGCCCTTCACGGTGCCCGGAGATCCAGGCATTCGGGACACTGCTGAGCGCGGTCGCGAGGTAGCCGGCAATGCGGGCCCCACCGAATGCGGCGGCGAACGTGCCAATCAGCGAAATCCCCACCTGAACCGTCGGCAGGAAACGATTGGGATCGGCGGCCAGCTCAAGAGCCAGCTTGGCTCCGTGATTGCCCGCCTCAGCCTGCTGCTGCAGGCGGCCACGCCCCGCGGCGATAATGGCAATCTCGGCCCCCGCAAAGAAACCATTGGCCAGGATTAAGACTAGAATCACAAAAAGCTCTGTCACCACGCTGTCCACGTTATCGCCTCCTCACGCAGTAGGATAACGGAGGCCCGTCGTCGACGTGAGGGGTCGGGACCACGAATTTTCGAGATTCACCGATAGAATGGGGCCGCGCAAACCGTTGCTGGCGGCCAATCTCGATCACTCGTCCCCCACTCCCGCACGGTCCGTTACTGCGATCGGTGCAAAACGAGCTTCGTAATCTCCGGCAGGCAGCCGTACCGCAACGGATGCCGCCCGGCGAGACCCCGGCTCACGTGCAGCAACGTCGGTGATTCGAAGAACAGCCCCTCGGAGTAGTAGCAGCCAAACCGGCTGGGACAGTACACCGGCCCAATCACCGGCAGGCGAATCTGCCCGCCATGATTGTGCCCCGACAGCATCAGATCAACGCGGTCCCGCCGCGCCCGAGCCAGATTATCCGGCGTGTGACTGAGCAAAATCCGCAACGCCGCCTCGGGAGCAGTTTCAAACGTCGGCTGCCGATCGATCCAGGGATACTCGGACCCCGCCAGGTGCAGAGTGTGCCCGTCCCGTTCAATCTGACGTTCCACAACAGAAACGTCGTGCCAGCCCAGTTGATTCAACGCCACCCGGATGGCGTCCATATCCAGCTGCCAGTCGTGATTCCCCAGGATATAAAACCGGCCCAACGGAGCCTGCAACCGCCCCAAAGTCTCCGGCAGCCAGGCCGCCAGTTCCATGTCATCCAGCAGATCGCCGGTAAAACAAATCAGGTCTGCCGACAGTCCCTGGGCGTGTTCAATGACTCGTTCGAAATAAGGCCGCCCCACAGTTCCGATAAAATGGGCGTCGCTGAAATGCAGGATCGACAATCCATCCCAGGCCGCCGGCAACCGCGGAATGATCACATCGCGCTGCGTCACCTGCAGCCGAAAGACCTCGTTCCCGGGCAGTTCGGTCATCCAGCGATAAGGGCCTTCACCGACCGGTGCTCCCCCCAGCTCCGCCTTGAGATCCCGAACATGGGCCTGATGGCGTAACTGGTGCGCAGGGGAGCGACGAACATGGCGGCGGGCCACGCTTCCCCAAAAGATCAGGCTGGCCAGGGCACAAATGGAGAATGCCAGCCACCAGGCCGGATGCAGATCGGACCAGCTCCCCCCACGCAACAGGCCGGGGGCAAACCAGCCCGGAACGATCAGCGTGAAACAGGGAATGACCGCCAGCAACAGGTAGTGGATCTTATGACTGAGGTGAATGCCCCATTCCGGCAGCCGACAGCCATGCAGCCGATTGACAATGGCCACCCCCAGAGCAGTGCTGCCGTTGCAAATCACCAGCCACCAGAGGAAATACCACCACATCAATCAAGGCTCGAGTCAGGCTAAGTTAAGGGTCCGCCGTGTGGACGAAACCGCAAGACGGGTCTCCAGGCGCCGCGTCAGGCCGTCCAGTCGACTCGCCGAAACATCTCCAGCAACTTTTCCCCGCGGACTGGATTCAGATGCTTGATGTGCCCGATCCGCCCCAGGACATGCTGTGCGAAATCTGGCCGCTGATCATGATTCTGAGTACTCACGCCGCGGAGCAGGCAGTTGTGCAACAACGCTTTGACGCGATCGTATTCTTCGCGATCAACGTTCACCCGCGAGTTGACCACCACCCCGGTGACCTTCTGCTGCTGGTTATTACGCAAAACCTGGCGTTTGCGTGGGTGCAATCGGAACCGTTCGGCCTTAATGATCTTCCCCACCAACTGCAGAAATGTCGGCAGGCTTCCCAAAAACTTCTGCGAACCGGAAAACGTCAGGTCATCTGCATACCGTGTGTACTGAGCTCGAAACGTTCGTGACAGCCCCGCCAATCTGAGATCGAGCGAAAACGCCGACAAATTGGCCAGCGTCGGCGAAGTGGGGGCGCCTTGTGGCAGATGGCGACCGCGGTACGCCGCCAGCAGCGAAATGTCGTTCTGCGGCACATCCAGACCCGGCGGAATCGCCGCCGTCGTCAGTCCCGCCAACCAGATCGAAGCCTCCCGCGAATATCCCAGGCTATGAAAAATCGCGACCACGCGCGAGTGACAGACGGTCGTATAGAAATTCTCCAGATCGAGCTTCACGACTACGCGCTTACCGGTATGCGGCTGGGCGTTGGTCACAATCGAACGTCGCGCCACGAATCCATGACAGGCCGCGTGCACGGGGATCAGATCCAGGATTTCCCGCAGAATTTTCTGCTGTACTGATTTCAGCAACATCTTGGGAGCCTCAATCAGGCGGAAACCCCCTTTGCGCTTCTTCAACCAGCGGAAATGATAGTGCGCCCGTTGAGGATCCTGCGGACGATGCCCGAGTTCGCAGCGATGCACCAGCCAGGCCAGCTTGCCGACGGGAATGCCGATCCATTCGGCCAACTGGACCGGGTTCTGAAAGTTGGGCAGCCCCAGTCGTGCCAGTCGCTCTGGATCTCCGTCGCGACTTAAATCCAGATACCCACCCAGCACACCCATCCGGGCAAAAGGATAGGGCATCTCAGGGACGGTGATGTCGTCTAACGGAGTCCGCCGACTCAAGTTCAGCGGGCGTCGCAACGGGATCAATCGCGCCCGTGGTGAGGCTCGGCGACCACGAAAGGGCCGCTTCGACCGAGACTGAAGCTGCTGCGGTGAAGCGGGATTCCGGCCACCCGGCGGGGAATGTGGCTGCGAGCGCCAGCCAAAAAATCCCAGTATGAAATCGAATAGGCCCATCAGGTACTATGATTGCGTAGGGGGCAGTGGTCCGGAAAAAGGGTGCTACCGCGTCGAGTCTTTACGCGGGCCAACATGCACGACAACAAGTCATCCCCAGGCATCTGAGATCGATTTGAAGATCAAAATCTTGGCCAGCGGGCCGCACAACTCACTCCTGTGCCGAATTGTCGGGCAGGTGTTGATCCACCTGGCCGACAATTCACGCTGCGAAAGTCGAACAACAGTTCCTCTGCGGGGTAACCCCGCAGCCGTCCGGGAAAGGTCTTGTGGACCCAGACCGAACAAAGCTTGTGCGACCCACTGGTCAAGTTGTGCTATGTTACCCAACCCATCCGGTTGGTCAATGCGGAATCAGTGGGAGCGGATGACAAACGTCGAAGACATCGTGGGGCGAATCTCCCGCCCCGCGAGACATTCTTCGACATTCCCGTAGAACCTGCGAACTGGGGCGTTAAAATAGCCTGTCCAAGAGTGTCAAAACGGCTGCCAGAAATACCTTCCGGTGATTTATGTTTCCTCATGTTCCCGCTGAAATGTTGACCCGTCGCCAGGCCCTGACGCGATCGGGCATGGGTTTTGGTGCCTTAGCCCTGGGCCAACTGTTGAACCAGGCCAATGCCGCGCCGACAGTCGTTGATCCCATCCATCCCCTGGCGGCCCGTCCGCCGCAGTTTCCCGCGAAGGCCAAACGCGTCATTCACCTGTTTATGAACGGTGGCCCGTCCCATCTCGACACGTTTGACCCCAAACCGCGCCTGACCGAGTTTGCCGGCAAGGAACTGCCAGTTCCCAACCTGCCCACCGAACGCAAAACGGGTGCCGCACTGGCCTCACCTTTCAAATTCCAGAAGTATGGCCAGAGCGGAATCGAAGTCAGCGAGCTGTTCGCCAAGACCGCCGAATCGATCGACGATATCTGCGTTATCCGCGGCATGCATGCGGATGTCCCCAACCACGAACCGTCGCTGCTACTGATGAACTGCGGCGAAGCGCGCGCGGTCCGCCCCAGTTTCGGCTCGTGGATGACCTATGGCCTGGGAACCGAAAATCAGAACCTGCCAGCCTTTATCGCGATGTGCCCGGGTGGGTACCCGATTCAAGAGTCCCAGAACTGGCAGTCTGGATTCCTCCCCGGCATCTACCAGGGAACCTATATCGACACCAAACACACCGCCATCGAGAAACTGATCGAGCACATCGAAAACAAACGCGTTACGACGGGCCAGCAGCGACAGCAGCTGGATCTCCTGCGGCAGCTGAATCAGCAGTACCAGACCGATCGCCAGAACGAAGCGCAGCTGGAATCGCGAATCCAGTCTTTCGAACTCGCCTACCGCATGCAGCAGGAAGCGGCCGAAGCCTTCAACGTCAGCCGCGAACCGAAACATATCCAGGAAATGTACGGCACCGGCACCCAGGCCCGGCAGATTCTGATCGCCCGCCGCCTCATCGAACGCGGCGTCCGGTTCGTCCAGGTCTGGCATGGCGAAGGCCAGCCATGGGACAGCCACGACGACATCGAGATCAACCATCGCCGCCTGGCCAAAGAATGCGACCAGGCCATCGGGGCCCTGATCAAGGACCTCAAACAGCGCGGCTTGCTGGACGAAACGTTGATCATCTGGGGTGGCGAATTCGGACGCACGCCCACGGTGGAGCTACCGAAGAAGGGCTCTAACGCCGGTAAAATCAACGGCCGCGACCACAATCACCACGGGTTTTCGATGTGGCTGGCAGGCGGCGGAGTCCGCGGCGGCTACGTCCACGGAGCCACCGACGAATTCGGCTTCCGCGCGGTCGAAAATAAGGTCCACGTCCACGACCTGCACGCGACCCTGCTGCAGCTACTGGGCTTCGACCATGAAAAATTCACCTACCGCTACGCCGGCCGCGATTTCCGCTTTACCGACGTGCACGGCACGGTCGTCAAAGAATTAATCGGCTGACTACTGCCTGGAATCACGCGCACCCGACCCCTCATCATTACCGTGACCCGTGCAACAACCCCAGGATTCCGAGCCCGTAGAACGTATATTCCACGTCGGCGACTTCATCCCAGCTCGCCCCGCGAAAGCCGCCCGTGGCAAACTCCAGGCTCCTGGCAAACGCCTCGACCTGGACGGGATTGTACAAATCGTGGAACCCCAGATCCTGAGCAGTCAGCAGCCCGGTAAAGGTCGACAGGCCATCCGCAAACGGGATCCGTGAGTTGGCCAGAAAGCCCCCTTCGTCACTGCGAACTTCCTTCAGGAAGGCATGAACGTCTTCGCGAACCTGTTCATCCAGGCCGCCAAGAATCGTCAGGATCGCCGCTCCCGCCGCGGTCGGATTGGTCCCACTGCGTTTCATGGGGGCAATCTCTACGAAGCCCCCGTCGTCCCGCTGCCGGTCAAATACAAACTGCAGCAGCTTGCGCGGCTGGGGCAGGGGACGGCCAATCAATTCGTAGCACAGCACCACCAGGAATGAATGGTACATGCTGCCGGCCGCACCTTCTTCGGTTTTGCGATAGCCGCCGTCCACCGCCCGAAAATTCTCCAGCATTTCGGCCAGTCGATCGGGCCAGTTCTCCGCGGTCGCACTGAGGATATCCTCACCCCCCGACGCCTGCACGACGAGCGCCGCATACAGCCAGCTCAGCAGATCGATCACCGTCAATTGCCGGCGAATCTGCCGCTTCAGGTAAGCCGCCACGCGCTCGGCCACTTCCAGATCCAGTCCCCCCAGCACGGCCAGTCCCCGCACGGCGAACCCGGTGTAATAGAGGTCCGATCCCGGTTCCCGCCCCGCAAAACCCCCATCGGGCATCAATCGCGACAAGAGAAACTGACGATGCAGCTCGCGACGTTCGGGCGCCAGTGACTGCTCCAGTCCCTCGCCCACCCGTTGAGCCAGCCGCATCAAATAAGGAGCTGCAGGTTCCATCACCTAAGCACAATCGATTGGCGTGAAAAACGGT
>CAZQUW010000313.1:0-6984 GCA_964596215.1 uncultured Planctomicrobium sp.
CGGAACGCCGTCCTCTTTGCGCCTTGGCGCCTTGGCGCGAGAAAAAACTCTTCCAGTGGGTGGGAGGGAAAAGTGGTAAGGGAGCAAAGAGAGCAAAGAATTACGAGAGAATTTGCTGGGCGTTGTTGTCCGTAAGATGGGCACTCCTGCCCGTCTGTACTGGCGAACGGAACGCAGAGACGGGCAGGAGTGCCCATTTTACGGCCGAAGAAGTCAAAGAGATCAAAGAAGACAAAGAAGTCGCGAGATTTCACGCCTGCCTGCCACTGACACCGGTGCGGTTCCATTTAGCGGCTGCGTAATCGAGCGAGCTGGAGCTAACGTCAAACAGTGACAGGAGTTTTAGAAAATTCCGCAACTGGAAGCCCCTTTTCTCTTGAACTCGCCCCTGCGGAGTGATCCACTCGCACCTGAGAGCGCACGCGGAAATTGACATAAGCCTCCGGCTAACTTGACACCTGCCTGCGACTCATGTACAAATTCTTGCCAAAATTGAGGCTTGATTCTCAGTGGTGAGAACAGCAAAGTATCTGCTGTCAAGCCCGAAATTTTCGCCAATGGAAGGGCGACTCGTTCCATTCCAGATCCTCAGTCCGTTCTGAGGGTTGTTAGATGCAGGCGCAGCAACTAGTCAGAAAGGCGCCGATGGCCAAGAAGAGTCTCCCCGCGAAGAGTGTTTCTACCCCTGCCGAGAGGTCTGCTGGCAAAACTCCTGAACCAGTCAAAAAGACTGGCCCGAATATTGACGCTGAGTTTCAGAAGCTGGACCGTGAGATCATTCGCCTGATCAACAAGCGAATTGAGTCAACTTCCAAAAACTGGATGGCTCAGCCCGTACCACAAAAAGCGATGTTCGAAACGAACATCGAAGATTCGATCGCCCCGCTGATTACCGAAGCGGGGGTGAACCCCCACACGGCGACTGCCATTCGCGGTGCGTTCCGAGAAATCCTCAGCGGTGCCCGCAGCCTCGTGAAGCTGCGTCGCGTCGCCTACCTGGGGCCGGCGTACAGTTACACGCACCTGGCGGCCATTGAAAAATTTGGCACCCAGGTCGATTTCGCGCCCGTCAGCACCATTGCGGCCGTGTTCGAAGAGGTCAATCGCGGCTCCGTCGACTATGGCATCGTGCCGGTCGAAAACAGCACTGACGGCCGCATCGTCGACACGCTCGATATGTTCACCCGGCTGCCGTTGAAGATCTGTGCCGAGGTGCAGCTTAGTATTAACCACAACTTGCTGTCGCGTTGTCCGCGGGCTGAAGTCACCGAGATTTACAGCAAGCCGCAAGCCTTGTCGCAATGCCGCGACTGGTTGAGTCGCAACATGCCGCAGGCCCGCCTGATTGAAGTCACCAGTACTTCAACGGCAGCCCAGCTGGCCCGCGACAAGCATGGCGTGGCCGCCGTGGCCAGTCGTCAGGCCGCAGTGATGTACGACCTGCAGGTGCTGGCCGAAGGCATTCAGGACAACAAGCACAACGTCACCCGGTTCGCGGTGATCGGCGACGAAATCGGCAAGCCAACCGGTCACGACAAGACCGCGATCCTGTTGCAGATCGCGCACAAGCCGGGTGCCCTGGCCGATGCGCTCGCGATCTTCAAGAACAACAAGATCAACCTGTCGTGGATTGAATCCTTCCCACTGAAGGGGCCGGAGGCCGGCTATCTGTTCTTCGTCGATTTCGAAGGACACATTTCCGATCCCAAGCCGAAGCGGGCCCTGGCCGAGCTGGAGAAGTCCGCAGTTCGGCTGGAAGTTTTGGGGTCCTATCCACGCAGCGAACCAGTAGAATAGGGTCACACGAGCGTGGCAGTCGTGTACAGAGTGCGGCGGGTACAGAGTGCGGGTAGAACGCAGTATGATGAGAGTTTGAAGGATCGAGTATCAGAACTCACCGGCCTCACTGCAAGTTGCGGCTGGACGGGTTAACTCTCAGAATCTGGTGATCTCGCACTACTCCGCCAGGGCGTGAAGTCACCGACGACCGGAAGATTGTCGGTACGACAAAATAGACCACCAAGTAAAACACCAGATAAACCACAGTGGCGCCAAAACCGGCCCACTGTGGTCTTTCACTTTGACAGAGGATTTGAGTTTTCATGCGTGCGCGTCGTCAATTGGTGGCTGGCAACTGGAAGATGAATACCAACCTGAAGTCGGCCACCGAGCTGGCTGCCGGGTTGGCTGAGAAGCTGCAACAGGACCTGTCGGGGGTCGAAGTGGCGATCTGCCCCCCTGCTCCGTACCTGGCCCCGGTCGCGGCCGCCATTGCCGGCTCGGTGATCAAGCTGGGTGGCCAGGACTGTTCGTTCGAAGAGCCAGGTGCCTTCACCGGTGAAGTCGCCGCAGAAATGCTGCTGGACTTCGGCTGCCGCTATGTCATTCTGGGCCACAGCGAACGCCGCCAGTACCATGCCGAGACCGACCAGGTCGTCAACCACAAGGTGCACATGGCCTTGAAGAAGGGACTGCTTGTCATCCTGTGCGTGGGTGAAAAGCTGGAAGAACAGCAGGCCGGGACGACGGAAGCGGTGCTGGATCGCCAGATGACGGGATCTCTGGCCAGCGTGTCCAATGAAGACTTGACGAAGATCGTCATTGCCTACGAGCCGGTCTGGGCGATTGGCACGGGCAAGACGGCCACACCGGCCGAAGCCGAGAAATCTCACGTATTCCTTCGCCAATGGATTGCAAATCGCTACAATCCCCAAATTGCGGAAACGCTCCGCATTCTGTATGGTGGCAGCGTCAAAGCCGCCAATGCCTTGGAATTGCTGCAAATGCCGAACATCGATGGGGCCTTGGTGGGTAACGCCAGCCTGAAGGTGGACCAGTTCTGGCCCATCATCGAAGCCGGAAATACAGTCGGAAACAGCTAGTATCGGTCGATTTCGATGGCACCAGTGATCTAAGCAAATCGGACGTCGAGCGAATTGAAATTGGATATCGGCGCAGGGAATGTGCCGGTCACGACGGAGAACGAACGCGAGGGGAACGAGGACTACCAATGATTGGTTTTTGGGCGGATTTTTTCACTGTTCTACAAGTCTTGATCGGGGTATTCCTGATCTTCATCATCATGCTGCAACGCGGCAAGGGTGGAGGCTTGGTGGGTGCGCTGGGCGGCATGGGCGGGGCGAGTGCCTTTGGTCCCAAGGCCGATGTCCAGGTGCTGAAACTGACGATCGGACTGGCGGTCGCGTGGGTCTTCTTCGCGTGCGTCGGAATTTTCTTCAATCGCTGGTACGCTCCGTCCGTCTATGGTCCGACCGGCAAACCGGCCGTCGCCGCAGAAGCCAAGACCGGGGAAACCAAGGCTGGAGAAACGAAAGCTGCAGACACCAAGTCGAAGGACGCAACCACCAAGTCTGGCGGCGATGCCGCGGCCAAGACGACTGGTGCCGAAGAAAAGTCGGGACCAGACTTAACGCTGCCTGAGACGAAGAAGGAAGACGCGGCTCCGGCGGAATCGAAGCCAGCCGAGGAGAAGCCCGCTGCTGCCGCACCTGCGGAAGAGAAAAAGGCAGAGGCGCCGGCGAAGCCCGAGGCTCCCGCAGCCCAGCCCGAGGCCGAGAAGAAATAGTCGGTTAGCAGAGCTTATCTGATAGTCGAATGCACCACCCGGTCCCGCACCGGGTTTGGTCATTTCAGGTTCGAGGCGAATTTGCTACCGGGACGCGGGTTTGGACGAGGTGTTCTTAGCCACGGATTCACACGGATGAAACACGGATTAAGAAAGTGGCATGCAAGCCAGGAAACCTTAGCATCTTGGCAGAGGTAGACTTGCCTCGCTCCAAAGAGCCTCACAAAGGATGACCCAATCCGTGTTTAATCTGTGTCAATCCGTGGCTAAAAACTCTTAAATCTGAGTTAGTGTCGCAACGACTCACCCTTAAAAAAATTTCGTAGTTTGAAATTCAACGAAAGCGATCCCTGTGCTGCTCAGCATGACTGGATTCGGTGAGGCCCGGCGACAGGATGAAAAGCTGTCGGTGTCCGTCGAAGTCCGGACGGTCAATAACCGTTACCTGAAGGTTTCAATTCGCTGCCCCGATGCGTACGGCGCATTGGAAGGTGAGATTGAAAAGACTGTTCGCGAAAAGATCAGTCGGGGCACGGTCAACATCGGCATCCGGATCGAACACGAATCTGCGACGATCGAAAACCCGATCAACGAACCGGTCCTGGCGAACTACGTAGGGCGATTGCAGGTTCTCGGCCATCGGCTGGGAATTGCCTTTCAGCCCGATTTGAACGCCCTGGTGTCGCTGCCGGGGGTCGCCACAGACGACAGCCGGCGCAACTATGATGTTGACGCCGAATGGCCGGTGATTCAGGAAGTCTTGCGAAAAGCGTTGGAAAAACTGCAGATCTTCCGCGTCGACGAGGGGCGGTCGATGCAGAATGAACTGGTGCTGAATACCTCGATTATTGAAGAACGGCTGCAGCATGTGGTGACGCTGGCACCGCAAGTGGTGTCCGAGTACCGCACCAAGCTGCTGGAACGGGTGCGCCAGGTGCTGACCGAGAGCAGCGTCAACGTCACCGAGTCAGACTTGATACGCGAGGTCAGTATCCATGCCGACCGTACCGACATCAACGAGGAAATCAAACGCCTGCGGTGCCATCTGGATCAGTTCCAGGCGTTCATCAACGAAAAAGATTCCGCCGGCAGAAAGCTCGATTTCTTGACCCAGGAAATGTTCCGGGAAGTCAACACGATCGGCTCGAAGGCGAACAATGTCCCCATCGCCCATTGCGTGGTGGAAATGAAGGCCGCAGTCGAAAAGATTCGCGAGATTCTGCAGAACGTGGAGTAACAAGTCGGCCGCCGGGACGTCGGGTTGGGTCGTGGGTTCGGGTGCGGGCTCAAAATGCAAAATACTCCCGACTCGGAGAGTCGGGCGACAGGGATGAGGGGAATGCGGGTGAGTGCTGTGGCAATCGCAACCGATTTTCAGATTGTGGTGCTGTCGGGGCCGAGCGGCAGCGGCAAATCGACCATTGTGCGCGAACTATTGCGGCAATCGCCGATCAAGCTGACCCTGTCGGTCTCCGCGACGACTCGTCCCCCGCGGCAGGGTGAAGTGCACGGGCGGGACTACTATTTCCTCTCCCCGGAAGAATTCAAACAACGGCGTGAACGGAACGAATTCCTGGAATTTGCCGAAGTTCACTCGACTGGCAACTGGTATGGAACATTGCGATCGGAGCTCGATCGGGCCAAGTCTGAAGGGGCCTGGGCGTTGCTGGAAATCGACGTGCAGGGGGCCCGGAGTGTCCTGGAACAATATCCCAACGCGATCAGCATCTTTTTGACAACTTCGGACTTCGAGCAACGGCTGCGAGGCCGCGGCACGGAATCCGAAGCGGTCATTCAGCAACGGCTGGCCACCGCCAAAAGTGAACTGCAGAGTGCCACGATGTATGGCCACCAGGTGTTGAATGACGACCTGCAAACGGCTGTGCAACACGTGATTCAGATTTTGACAACGCAGCAACCGCCCCGGGCTTAACCCCAGGGGCGAATGATATAGACCAACGATTTACCAATCGGACAGTTACACTTGTCAGTCACACCTCAGGGCTTTCGCACCGTGTGGCTGTCTCATTTGAAGGGAGCAGGACTCCAATGCACGAAGAATTAAAAGAAGAGATGATCGTCAACAAGGTCGGCGGGCGTTTTAAGCTCTCGACGCTGATCCAGAAGCGCCTGGTGGCCCTCAATCGCGGGGCTCGACCATTGGTTGAGCTGGCGACCAAGAACCACATGGAAGTCGTGATCCAGGAGATCATGCAGGACAAGATTTTCCTGGATGCAACGGGCAACGTGGGCCTGAGCCCCGAAGCCGAAACAGCCATCAACGACGCCGGTCCGAACCTGAATGATATGTAGGCGGTCCCGGGACTGTGGTCCCGGACTAAAAGTCGACGCCGGTTCGAGTCAACCACATCATCAAAGCGGCGGGGAAACCCGCCGTTTTGTATTGAAATCAGCTCCGAGCCTCACTTCCCGCGTATAATTACGGGGACGTCGAGGGACGATCTGGGGAGACGGCACATGTGGCGCGGGCGGGAAATCCTGATTGGCGTGACAGGCGGGATCGCGGCCTATAAGGTTGCCGACCTGACGAGCAAGCTCGTGCAGACGGGTGCCGGCGTATCGGTGATGATGACCGAAGCGGCCGAGCGATTTGTCGGTCCCACCACCTTTGAGGCTCTGACCAGCCGCCCCGTACACCGCAAGCTGTTCGCCCCTCAGGAACACTTCCAGGGGGAGCATATCGGCTTGCCGCGGCGGGCTGAAGTCCTGGTGATCGCCCCGGCCACGGCCGACATGCTGGGCAAACTGGCACACGGTTTCGCAGATGATTTGATTTCCACCGCAGCACTGGTGGCGACCTGTCCGATTCTGGTCGCCCCGGCGATGAACTGCGAAATGTGGGCGAAGCCGGCCGTGCAGCGGAATGTGGCCACCCTGCGCGCCGATGGCCTGCACATCATCGAACCCGGTTCCGGATGGCTCAGTTGCGGCCAGGTCGGCGCGGGTCGCATGGCCGAAGCGGCCGAGATATTTGAGAGCATTCGCCAGGTCCTGGGGATCAAGGGGGAGTAGCTCCGTCGCGGGACGGGTTTCCGGGGCCGAGTCAACGATATCCACAAAACGTCAACGTGCATCTGCCCAGCATCTGACGACGTGCTGCTGCTCGATTTTCCAGGTTTCCTCTTTTCAGTGTGGGCAAAATCTGATATTGCACATTTTCAAGACGTGAAGTTCGAGGTTGTCTCAGGTTATTGCGGCCGAACAGGGGTGTTCTGGCGGCAGTAATTTCAACCCCGAAATCCACGCCTGATGGTCTCACCCAGGGAGGGGGACCCCGAAGTCTTTTAGGGGGATGCGCACATGGAAACGTGGGGGGAATTGTTTTGGGATGCGTGGATTCGCTTGCGCCTGTGGTGCCGAAGTCTCTATCGGACCTA
>CAZQUW010000314.1:0-6886 GCA_964596215.1 uncultured Planctomicrobium sp.
TCCTTGGAGTACAACATTTCCAAGGGAGGCAACAGCGGTGTCATGTTCCACGTGCAGGAGACCGAACCGGCGCCGTGGCAGACCGGGCCCGAAATTCAGGTTCAGGATAACGTCGACGGTCACGACCCTCAGAAGGCCGGTTGGCTGTACCAGTTGTACGAACCCAAGCCCGATTGGGCGACCGGTAAGAAAGTGGATGCCACTCGCCCCGCAGGACAATGGAATCAATTACAGATTCGGATTACACCTGCGAACTGTGAAATCAACATGAATGGTATTCGGTACGCCATCTTCCAGAAGGGGAGTGCCGAGTGGAATGAGAAAGTCGCCAACAGCAAGTTCAAAAAGTTTGCCAACTTCGGGAAACCCACAAAAGGACATATCTGCCTGCAGGATCATGGAGATCTGGTTGCCTATCGCAATATCAAGATTCGCAAACTCGGCCCGGACGGATCGGCCCCTGAGCCGATCGATGGGACACTGCCCTTGAAGGTGGAACTGGCGTTTCCTGATTTGAAATGGAATGGCTGGGAACCTGAGGATGCAGAGGGCCGGCCGCAACAGTTTCGGCCCATCGTACTGACGAACGCTGCCGACGGGTCTAACCGGATCTTTGTCGGTGAGCAGAAGGGAGTGATTTATACCTTCGACAATAATCCGGCTGTGACAAAGTCGACGGTGTTTCTCGATATTTTTGATCGCGTCGTCTACAAGGACACGGAGAACGAAGAGGGGTTGTTAGGATTCGCCTTCCATCCGCAGTACAAGAAGAATGGCGAACTGTTCGTTTACTACACTTCGAAGAAGACCGCGCCGCATACATCCGTGATATCTCGCTTCAAGGTTTCTCCTGACAATCCCCAGGTGGCTGTGCCGGCATCTGAAGAAGTTCTGCTGGAAATTCCGCAGCCGTTCTGGAATCACAACGGCGGAACTCTGGCGTTCGGTCCGGATGGTTATCTCTATATTGGCCTGGGGGACGGCGGTGCCGGGAACGATCCGCTGGAAAATGGCCAGAACTTGAATACGTTGCTGGGGTCCATTCTGCGCATCGACGTTGATCATCACGATGCCGGCAAGAAGTACGCTATTCCCAAGGACAATCCCTTCGTCGGGAAGGCCAATGCACAGCCCGAGATTTACGCCTATGGCCTGCGAAACATCTGGCGCATGTCGTTCGACCGTAAAACTGGGACCCTCTGGTGTGCGGACGTCGGCCAGAACCTGTGGGAAGAGATCAATCTGATTACCAAGGGCGGAAACTATGGCTGGAATCTGCGTGAAGGGATGCATCCCTTCGGTCTGAAGGCCAGCGGTCCGCGGGCGGATCTGGTCGAACCGATCTGGGAATACGATCATCAGGTGGGAGCGTCGATTACCGGCGGTGTCGTCTATCGTGGCAAGAAATTGCCGGAATTGGTCGGCAAGTACATCTATGCTGACTATGTGACCGGCAAAGTGTGGGCCTTGAAATATGACGAGGCGACCAGGAAGGTCATCTCCAACGAAGCAATTCCCACGGACAAGCTGCCGATCATTTCGTTCGGCGAAGATGAAGAAGGGGAAGTTTACTTCACCCTGGTGACCGCCAATGGCAAGGGCGTGTACAAGTTCGCGAAGAAATAGCTTGCGGCCCGATCATGATGCCCATGATGCCACAGTAGCCCGGTCGCGATGAGCGACCAGGCTGCTGTTTTGTAGCCTGACTCTCCGAGCTGGGTTGTTCGATCACAGTCGTTCGCGACCTGCTAAACCGGCTTATCGACCGAGGCTGCAATTGCCGGAGCGATTTCGTGATGGCCCTTGAGCGGAACGGTTGCCGTCGTGGCCGAGTTCGCGAGTGCTCGCAGCCGCAAGCGTTCACTGCGCCACATGATGCCATAGTAGAACACTGGTGTCAGGAAGACGCCGAAGATCGTAACACCCAACATTCCAGAGAACACGGCGGTTCCCAGCGAACGTCGCATTTCCGCGGCAGCACCATGTCCGAGTACCAGTGGCAATACGCCCAGAATGAAGGCGAACGACGTCATCACAATCGGCCGCAACCGCAACTGACAGGCTTCAACGGTGGCTTCGTACAAAGGCTTACCCTCGTTCCGCAGCTGCTCGGCAAATTCCACGATCAGAATGGCATTCTTTGCGGCCAATCCGACGAGCACCAGGAAGCCGATCTGCACGAAGATGTCGACCGGCATGCCGGTGATCAGCATGCCGGTTACAGCGCACAACAGGCACATCGGCACAACCAGAATCACCGACAGCGGCAGTTTCCAGCTTTCGTACTTGGCGGCCAGAACCAGGTAAACCAGCAACGTTCCCAATCCGAAGACGAACAACGCGACATTACCCGCGCGGATCTGCATGAACGTGATCTCGCTCCATTCGAATGGGACACCCATGCGATCGGTGAGATCGTTGATCGCCTTGATCGTCTCACCGGAACTGACTCCCGGTGCCGGGATGCCGTTAATGGCCGTCGAGAGATACATGTTATAGCGCGATACAATGGCGGGACCTGCGGAGTCGCGAACTTCACACAAAGTACCCAGCGGGACCATGTCGCCACGTTTGCTGCGGACTTTCAACTGACTGAGGAATTCGGGGTCAGCTCGGTGACGATGTTCACCCAGCAAATTCACCTGCCAGCTGCGGCCGAATTTATTGAATAGATTGACGTAGGTGCCACCCATGTAAACCTGCAGGGTGTTAAACACGGCGTTGATGTCGACGTCCAGTGATTCACATTTCGTGCGATCGACGTCGACATACAATTGGGGGGTCTCCGCGCGATACATGGAGAACAGCCCCGCAAAGCGCGGATCTTTGCGTCCTTCGGCGATCAACTCGTCGGTGGTGGTTTGCAGTTCCACAGGATCGACGAAGCCGCGTTGCTCAACTTGTACTTTGAATCCGTCAGCGTTGCCCAACCCCATGATTGGCGGCGCACGGAAGGCCATGATGACCGCGCCGTCGATCTCTGCACCGGCTTGTTGCTGAATCTGCATAGCGATCGAGGCATCATAAGTCTCCGGTGTCCGTCGATGATGGAACTCGTCCAGGATCACGAACATTGAACCGTAGCTCGATCCGTTAGCGCTCATCAGGAATGACTGGCCCGCCAGGTTGATCGTGTGCACGATGCCCGGGATGCCAGGATAACGTTTGGCCCCTTTGGGTGGTGGCGCGCCTTTATATTTGCCGGTGTCGTCGCCCAGGCAAATCCGGTCCAACAACGTCATGACTTCGGAAGTTCGCTCCAGCGAAGCCGAGTCGGGTAATTGAATGTTGACGAGCAGGTAGCCTTGATCCTGCTGCGGAATAAAGCCGGTCGGTGCACGGTCCATTTGATAGTAGGTCAGCCCCAGCAGACCGCCATAGACGAACAGGACCATCACTGTGACCCGCAGCATCCGGCCCACGACCCAGCCATAAACGGCGGCGATACCATCGAACGCTTTGTTGAAGCCACGAAAAAACAGCCCCAGTACGGCATTGACGGGACGGATGAGGAACCATCCCAGCAGGCCGCCTCCCAGCAGGCCGGGAATCATCAGAATTGACATCACAACCCAGCCCAACCACTCGGGGCCAGCGGCATGTTCGCCGTGCCCGCCATGGGCGATCTGGCCTGGAATTAATAGGTTCTCGATGGGGCCAGCTAAGCTGCCGTACATCCAGTTGTAGCTGAAGTACGAGCCGAGGCAAGCGAAGAACCACCAGGGCAACGCTTCACGAATATGCACGTGACTGCCGTCGGCGGCATGTTCTGTTTTGAAGATGGTGACAGCACGAGCGGGGGTCAGCGTCATGGCATTGATCGCGGAGATGACCATTGCCGCGGCAATCGTCAGTGCGAACTGGCGGAAGAACTGGCCGGTGATGCCGGTGATAAATGCAGCCGGCAGGAAGACCGAACACAGCACCAGGGTAATTGCCACGATCGGCCCGGTGATTTCTTCCATGGCCTTAATCGTGGCGGTGCGCGGATCGAGTCCCGTCCCGATCAGGCGTTCGATATTTTCCAAGACAACAATCGCATCATCGACGACGATCCCGATCGCCAGTACCAGGCCGAACAGGGTTAGATTGTTCAGGCTGAAGACCAGCGAGGGGACGCCCAGCGTGGTTCCTGCCAAGGTTGCCATCGCCATCACGGCAAACGTTCCGACCAGTGACACGGGGACGTCGATCATCGGCAGGACCATCGCCTTCCAGTCCTGCAGAAACAGCAGCACCACGATCGCGACCAGGATGACAGCATCACGCAAGGTGATGAACACTTCGTGGATCGACTGTTCGATGAATGGTGTGGTGTCGTAAACGATGCGATAGTCGATACCAACCGGGAATTGGCGTTTCAATTCCTCCATGCGTTTCTTCACCAGCTTGGCCGTCGCCAGAGCATTCGATCCCGGCAGTTGGAAGATGGCTAGACCGACGCTGGGCAGGCCGTCCATCTTGGAAATCTGGTCGTATTGCAGCGCACCCAACTCGACACGGCCCACATCGCGCAGTCGGACAATCTGGCTGGATGTCAGCGTATCACCTGGTTCACCGTGGGTCGTCTTGATGATGATATTGCCGAATTGCTCGGCCTCTTCCAACCGGCCCAGGGTGCTCATCGTGAACTGGAACTGCTGGCCATCAGGAATTGGTGGCCGTCCGATCTGACCGGCGGCAACCTGGACATTCTGGCTGCGTACCGCCATGACCACATCGCTCGTGGTCAGGTTGCGGGCCGACATCTTATCGGGATCCAGCCACACGCGCATGCTGTAGTCTCGCTGGCCGAACAGTTGAGCGTCACCCACACCGGCGATACGGGCCAACTCGTCGCGGACATTGATTAAGGCATAGTTGCTGACAAACAGGTCGTCATAACGGCCGTCGGGTGAAATCAGATTGACGACCAGCAAAATGCTGGGGGACATTTTCTTCGTCGAAACGCCCTGAATCTGGACTTCCGGGGGAAGTTGCGGCGTGGCAAGCGCCACCCGGTTCTGGACCAGCACCTGGGATTTGTCGAGATCGACCCCCAGGTCGAACGTCACGGTTAAGATGTAGCTGCCATCGTTGCCGCACTGCGAAGACATGTACAGCATGCCCTCGACACCATTCACTTGTTGCTCGATCGGTGCCGCGATCGAATCGGCCACGACCTTGGCGTTCGCGCCAGGGTAAGTCGCGACGACTTGCACCGTGGGGGGCGTGATGTCGGGGTATTGCGAAATCGGCAGTGTGTAGACGGCTACGGCGCCGACCAGGGTAATGACGATCGAAATGACCCAGGCGAAAATCGGACGGTCTACGAAGAAACGAGCCAGCACACAATGCTCCTTAGAACCCAGCCTGGCATGAGCGAAATGCCGGGGAGTATCGACGTTGAATCACACATATCCACAACGGACGCTGGATCGGGAATGTTCAGCGACTCGGTTGTCAGGTCATCGACTTGTGGGCTGCCGTTACTTCGTCGCCAGTGGCACGAAGGGATGTGGCTGAACCACTTCGCCCGGGCGAACACGTTGCATACCACTCACGATGACGATTTCGCCTTCCTTGATGCTGTCCTCGCCCTTTTCGTTTTCGGTTGCAGGCCGGACGCCTTGCTCATCGCGCACGACAGGAATCGGTTCGACCAATTGACGTCCGTCGGGCTGGATGGGGCCCGCTTTGACCGGGCGGTACTCCACCTTCTTCTCTTTCGTAACGACTTGAACGAACTTGCGGGACTGGTCCGACCCAATGGCAGCCTGCGGAATGACCAGACCCTTTTGAGAATCACCCACAGCCAGACGGACGCGCAAGAACATTCCAGGAGTCAACAACCGCGGACCACCATTGGCAGGTGCCGGATTCTTGATGATGGCTCGCATTTGTAACGTGCCGGTTGAAGCATTGATGCGGTTGTTCACAAAATCGAGCTGACCGACGTGAGGATATTGATCCTGCTCGTTCGCCAGGCCGAATCGAATTTCAATCTCGTGGGCGTTCTTAAATTTGCCATCCCGGACTCCCTTGTTCAGTCGCAACAGCGTGCGCTCATCGACGTCGAAATAGGCAAAAATGGGATCTTCAGAAACAATTGTGGTCAGCATCGTTTCGTCCTGTACGACCAGATTACCGACCGTCATCAAATTGCGACCCACCTGCCCCGTGATCGGTGCGACGACGTCGGTGAAGCTCAAGTTCAGCGCGGCCAGTTCGACCATGGCCTGGGCCGACTTCAACGAAGCCATCGCTTCCGCCTGAGCGGAGATATAGCGATCGGCGTCCTGACGGCTGAGTGCACCGGGAGTCTTGATGATGTCGTTGGCTCGCGTTAAATCCGCTTCTGCAAGTTTTAAGCGGGCCTGAGACATCAGCACCTGACTGTTGTCGCGATCGAGTTCGGCCTTGTACCGCCGCGGATCGACCTTGAACAGCACCTGTCCTTTCTTGACTTCGTCCCCTGGCTTGAAGCCGATCTCCATGAGGTAACCGGTAACGCGTGCCTTGACTTCAACCGATTCGGTCGCGTCGGTGCGTCCAGAAAAATATTCGAAGTCGACAACGTCATGCATGACCAGCGGTACGACACGCACGGCAGGGATGGGCGGTCCCGCCGTCGGCTGGGCTGCCGCACGCTGACAGCCAGAAATCATCAGTAACAGCGAAAAAATTCCGAAACCGGACCACCCAAGAGATGGGACCGCGCCTCTAATACTCATACTGTTTCGATCCAATAGGGCCAGCCGTCGCGCAAACTGGCGGACGGCGAGACATCACTGACTCGTCGTGAGTCTCTCGGTAATGTCCCAATGTCGGTGCAGCGTGAGCGTACGCCGCCCTGAAGAATAAATGACTTTAAAGTCATTTGTCAAATCCGGTTTGTCTTTTTTTA
>CAZQUW010000315.1:0-6854 GCA_964596215.1 uncultured Planctomicrobium sp.
GCCAGATTCTTGCCCACGCTAGCGACAAAGCCGTGGTCGGACGGGGGCCTGGCAATCCCCACCACGATGAGCGGTGAGAGCACGATGACTCCATACAGCAGGATGCGTAAGCCAGCGCTGATCGGTCCGCTCCGCTGGTGGCTCGTCATAAAGGTCTCACAGATGTGGGTTGGAATGGAGAGCCATTCTCAAGGGCATCGCGCCTGATTTGCACTCGTGGCGCCGGCCCTTTCGGGTGCCTGGTTACTTGTCGGCAGGGACGTCTGATCGAGTCGTAGCAGACTCGCTTATCCCCAGAAGAACCTCGCGTTGATCGTCGGTTAGTACCTTAGCCGCTTCGGCGACCGAACGGATAAACCCCATCCGCTGTCCACTCCGCAGAGTCTCGAGGCGTTGCACTGTGGCTTGAATCAGGGCCATATCGGGATCGTCGGCCGCTGTTAGTTCCCAAAGTTCCTGTTCGGCCTCATCGATCTTTCTTTGTACCGTCGCCTTGCTGAGTAAGGACTTCTGTTTGATGCCATTCAGCGCCGACTGTTGCTGAGTCGTCAGGGCGATATGCTCCATATGATTCAGGAACATTCCCGTCGCGCCGATGTGATAGAGATGTGAGACGCCAGGATTGGAGGGCCGCGCAGATGCGATCTTCATCCCACTCATGCGTTTCAAATTCGTCGATTCCGCTGCCTCGACGGCACCGTGGCCCATCATGTTCGGAGTGTCCGACTTCATTCCCATCAAATCTAAATCCGCATTCATGAGGGGCATGCCAGACCCTGTCCCGTCACTGGCTAACGAACCAGCATCCGCTTGGTCTGTCGTCATACCTTGCATTCCGGCCATCCCTGGTTTCTGGCCCTGATTGTATTTTTCGAACCACCATCCGGTTTGCTTTTGGCCGCTCATGGAACTCATGTCATGCTTCGGGGCGCCCATTTTGCTCATGTCGTGCTGCTGAGTTCCGCGGGGAGTCTGGACCTTGTGCTGTGAGTGCGGGTCGGCTTGTTTTGCCTGATTCGTTTTGTCCTGCGCCATGCTCGTCAAAGGCAAAGTCCCACAGAACGCTAGCGCCACGGCGGCAATCAACACGGTCAGACGCAAAGTGGCCGATGGTCTGGAGGTCTGCATTGGGTCCCCACTTTCTAGGATGTCAATTGTCATGATCGTCAGGTGCCAGAAGTGTTTCCCAGTCCCTTGAATCACGTACGTACGGCATACCTGATCTTAATTTAAGAACTCGTCAGTTTGATTTTGGTGTCGTCGATCCGACAACTCCAATTTGGCTCCCACATCCGAGGTTTTGCAGAAAACCACTGCAATCTAAGGCTTGGACAACTTTGTGAGATGCGGTATGTCATGTGCAACTCGAAGCAACATCCCGGTAATTTCGCCGAGACTCAAAATCCAGGAGAGGCTGAGACCAAAATGAAGCGAATTTCAATGACCAGCATGTTGGCAATGTTTTTGGCCCTGGGACTCACCAGTGCGGCAAGTGCAAATGACCTCTATTACAACTCCGGATATTCGGGCCACGGTTCGTACGGATCCCCGTTTTCATCTTACGGCAGTTATGGAAACCACGGATTTTTTCCAGGCCGCGGTCACAACGCCCATCAAGGCGCCAACTTCGGTGGATCCGGCTATGCCAGTTACGGGCACAACGGATATGGATCGAGTGGTTATGGAAACGGATTGGGAGGCCAGTACGGACACTCGACTCAAGGATACGGACATAATAGCCAACGCTATGGATACAGTGGACACGGATTCTCTGGCCATGGATACGGTTGGTAGAAAGCGGTCACTCTCGCATTCGGCGGCGGTTATCGAGCGGTCTGACCTATTCGGTGAGACCGCTCCGCATTTTGCTCGTAGCATTACCTCAAGCCTGTGTCGGTCAGTGGCTCGATGAAAGATCCTTGGGCCTAGATCGGAAAACGCTCGCACCAAGACAAACCGATTTGAAACTTTACGATTCTGATCGCTATTCATGCCCGGCATGTTCCTCGATTTCCATGATCGTGTCATAAAGTTCAGGCGGCAGTACGCGAACCACGGTGAAGAGACCCTCGACACCCATCGACCAGCCGGGACGCATCCCCAGCGCTTCGCGACGGCTTTCGACCCGGGCCATGCCTCCCATCCCGGCGTGCCCAGCCATTTGTTCCGGCGGTTTGCTCGGTGGAGTTTCGTGGTGCAGCTTGCCGTGGTCCGATTCACTATCTGATGTTCCCGACTTCCCTTTCGGCATGTCTTTCATGCCGTGCTGCTTCATATGCATGCCGGGCATTTTCATGCCTTTCGCGGTGGACATTCCCATCCCCAGCATGATTTGAGGGTACCCTGGCACTTTGAGTTGCTCAGGCGTGGAATTGTTGCGGATCAACGGGCCAGCTTGCGAGGTCATCGAGTTCATCATGTGGTGAAACATGTGGCAATGCACGGCCCAGTCGCCTGGGTTATTGGCGATGAATTCGACTTCGCGGACTTGGGCGACTCCGACTAACACGTTGTTGCTGGGATACCAGGCGGACTCCGGCAGGCGACCTCCCTCCGTGGCCGTAATCCAAAACGTATGGCCGTGCATGTGTAGCGGGTGGTGATCCATCACGCTGAAATCCAGGAAGCGAATTCTCACACGCTCGCCGAGTTTGCACAGCAGGGGCGTGGTGAGCGGGCCGGAGCGCCCATTGAATGTCAGGAAGTTCCACTCCATCGCCAAGGTGTCTGGAACAGTCACATTCGGACGAAGTTGAAATCCCTGCGCAATCAGGACGAAATCACGATCGACCACCGGCTCATGCGCCTTGGCAGGGTACACGATGAACAGTCCCACCATGCCCATCGCTTCCTGCATGCCCGTGTGTGAATGATAGAAAAACGTCCCTTCCTGATGAACGGTCAATTCATAAGCAAATTGTTCGCCCGGTTCAATCAGATCTTGATTGAGATAGGGAACTCCATCCATATCATTGGAGAGTTCGAGTCCATGCAAATGCAGTACGGTCGATTCGGGCAATTTGTTATGGACGACGATTCGAACGCGATCTCCTTGATTAATTTCAATGGTCGGTCCGGGCATGTCCCCGTTGTAGCCGTAAGTGTCCATCCAAACATCCGGCAATATTTCCCGGCGCACGGGCTCGGGAGTGAGATGGAACTCCTTCACTCCGTCGACGTCTTTCCACGGTAGTTTTCTGAGGTCGGGCGCATAAATGGGCACCGGCGGCAACGTAGAAGCACGCAGTCCAGGCACCAGCTTTCCGCGATCTGTCGGACTGCCAATAGGCCCGCCCAAGCCGGGGCTGGTGCGAGGATATTCAGCGGTCTGATTCTCTGCCTCCGGGTGCCGATGGGCTGATTGCTTTTCGCTCGACGCTTCGGAGTCATGATCAGCGCCGGGCTTTAAGGGGCGCTGTTCTTGCGCAGGTCCGAATGCAGTGCCGGTCACGAATAGACCTGCCGCGGCCGCACCTTTGGCGAGAAAGCCTCTGCGATCCTCAGGGTCACTCATCTTATGATAACCTCCAAGCGGTGTGGAAGGCGTGGAACATGGGGAAATCTCCCCTCCAGCCGGCATTCATGTGTTTCCATTGAGTTTGATATTGTGGAGTTTTAGCGCGGCTTGGGGGTGGCATCGATGTGGCCACCTGTCAGCGGCGCTGGGGCTTCTGTGAGCCCCCCAGTCAACATCATGCCTCGGATGGAAATGTTTGCTTCCTGGTACATTTTCAGACTGTCAACGTATTCCATATTGAGCGTCATATGAAAGCGCCTCGCGGCGATGACATCCACCCATGTTGCACGCCGATCCTTGTAGCTTTTCTCCAGAAGTTCATGGGCCTCTTGCCCCTTCGGCAACATCGTGGCTTGGTATTCCTGTACTCTCTGCCAGGCGGAAAGGTACGTGTCATAGGCGGCCGCCAACCGGGTTTGCAGTTCGAGTTCTAATCGCTTTGCCTCGGCATTGGCACGAGTCAAATCAGCCTCGGCCTGCTCGATTGTACCTCGATTGCGATCGAATACTGGTAGCCTGAGCCCGATGTTAACACCAGCCGTTGTATCACTGGTCTCATAGTTTCGGCCGACTCTGGCTTCCGCGAGAATGTTCGGAATCGGTTCAGCCCGTTCTCGCTCGACTGCAATCTGATCGTGCCGGATCTTCTGCCAGGCGGCAGTCACTTCGGGACTGCTGGAAAGTAACTGCGCGAGGGCCGTGTTGTAATCTAAGGGCTCTTGTTCGGTTGTCAGACTTCCCGCCAGAGTGGCCGGAACAAGTTGCGGAACTCCCGCCATGGCGGCCAGTGTTCGCCACGCGCTCTGAACTTCGTTCTCAGCCATTTTCAAATTCAGTTCATCGCGTCGCAACTCAACTTCGGCTTGCAGTAGTTCCGATGCCGTCTTCTGGCCTAAATTCACCATTTCGCGATGCGTTTGGACATTGTCCTCACCGTTGGCGACTAAATTCCGGCGAATCTCCAAGACGCGTTGCGCAGCGAAGGTACGGAAGTATTGGGATCGGAGATCGTTGAGAACACGCTGCTGCTGAGCATATTGGTTCGTCTCGGCAATCTGGGCACGTTGCGTCCATTTCTCGCGACTGAGCCGCAACTTGCCACCGGTGACGATTTCCTGTGAGACAAAGCCCCCCTGCAGTTCACCCGCAGTCCCATTGGCACCGATTTGTTCGCTGGTGTAACCGATGACCGGATTGAACGGCAGTCCCGCCTGATAGGCCGCGCCGCGCTCCGCTTGGACCTGGGCGCTCGCTTGCAACAATGTCGGGTTGTTCGACATTGCGAGGCGCTCCAGATCCTCTAGTGCTAACGCGCTGTGGTCCTCGGCCTGTGCCAGCGGCGGCGAAATGTTCGCATCCGAATGTTCGCGCGGCTGGACCACCTCTTGCTGATGAGCCACCAGTTGAGTCTGAGTGACGGCCGGGGACCCGTCGGGTACCTCGGCCACCACGGCAGAATCGACTGAACGAGCTAATCTCCTGGGCGGGGACAGATACGAAACGTGACGCGGTCCAGACTGCCGACGCGAAGATTCCAAGGCGCAGCCATAAAAGACCGACGAAATCAATACCGCGGTGATGCAAAGCCTCTGATTCACGAGCATGCTCCCTACAAAACGTCCCCGCGAGTCGAAACCAGAACGCGGACCGAAACTCTGGGCTATCAAACTGAGTGGGGTCAGAATGGCGACCGACTCACCGAATCCCAATTCTTCTCTTCATGGTCAGACATGTAGGCAATCGATGTTTTTGAAAACGAAACAAGTGAGTTGCTTCCAAACTCCGACCTGAAACTCTGCCGTCAATTCGAGCCAACCGCATTCAACAAATAGTGATGAAACATTGTCGGGAATGATGTGAATGATCGTGATTTCGCGCGGCGAGATCTCCAGAGATTCACGAATTTGCGAGGTAACCTTTCGCATCACCTCGCCGAAGAACGGGCTAAATAACCACACCACCGAAACGTCTGTCGGCACGGGGAACTCGCTGGCGTCCATGTTGACGACATGGACTGACTTGCAGATCAGGCGGCGTTGGACAATTTGGAGATTGTTTTCGGCAATACCACATAACCATGGCGATAGCTCTACTCCAATCACGCGTCGGAATGGTTTCTGGGCAGCCAAGACGATGACCCGCCCCATCCCACATCCATAGTCCAAAAAGACATCGTTGGGGCGAATTGGGATCCGATCTGCGACGCATGCGAACGTGCCATAATCAATGGGCTCGTAAGACTCCGAATCATTCGTCAGGCCGAGATCTCGCCAATGGATCATGCCCGACGTGGTAATTCCCAATCGCCACTCTAGCCAGCGGTCGTTGGCTCGGAACATGCTCCAGCGCACGCAACGCCACAGTCCGTGCTGCCGGATCCTGCGAAAAATGTTTGTCAACTTCATCACTTAGAGCTTTCCCTTGATGGCGACTTCGGATTCCCGACAACGGAAGCAATGATTTCTGCACTTCAGGTAAAAATCGTCAGGGCTCGACGTACGCTGCGGAATGCTGATCGAATCTGGAGTGGCTTTAGCTGTCATTACGAATTTGTCGTCCCCGATCGGGGTGAATTGGGACTTCGTTTTGGTCACGAGGAACTCTAAGTGCGCCGTTTGAGCGCGCAGGAATGCCGTAGCACATTAGAAGCGGGACTCAATCAGCTACCGGAGAGCGGATCAATGGGGCTTCGACACTGATCGTCAGCGCCCATTGATATCGTTCGGAAGGGGCTAAAGTTGACCCGAATAGAGTTGCCTAAATTACCCAGCTGCAGGCGATTGGCAGTCAGACCGAGTATTTGGCAGCGAGAAAACTAGCAGAGCCACGATTGATTCTCGATGCGGATCTCGCGACCCGATCGTAGCGCATCTGTTCCGCCAGCGAACATTTCTGCTGTGGAGAATTCGCCAGCCTGTGACACTGGTGGAGCGGCCAAGGCCAGAGTCAGAGCATCCGGTACGGAGCGAGATTGCTCGTTGTTTAGTCTGGAATTCTGAGACGGAGCAGCGTTGCAGAGAGTTTTTTCGCAGTGGCAACGCTTAGCCGGGCCTTCCGAACCAGGCAGGCAGCACGCTGGCTGCGACTGATCTTCGGAGTTGGTCGCAGCACCCCCGAATTGTCCTTGACAGCAGACCGCACACGGCTCACCTCGGCTGTCACACGTCACCAAGCACGACGTCGTCAAATCCGCGAACCGGGCGAGCGTGCAGCAACACGGGTTGGGCCCCGTAAGTGACAGCAGCAGAATGTACGTAGCGAGGGCATGACGCAACATGAGTTCGCAGCTTGTGGAAATGTTCCGGTCGGGTGATCTCCATCGTTGGACCACTGAGAG
>CAZQUW010000316.1:0-3323 GCA_964596215.1 uncultured Planctomicrobium sp.
AAACACGTCATTGACTGGTCGCTCGAGAATCGCTTCGTCGTCATGCTGCTGGCGGCGGTGTTGATGGGAGTCGGGTTCATCTCAATTACCACCCTGCCCCTCGATGCCGTTCCCGATCTCACCAATATTCAGGTGCAGGTGCTCACGACTTCGCCCGCCCTGGGGCCCGTGGAAGTCGAGCAATTTATCACCTTCCCCGTCGAGAATGCACTCAGCGGCCTGCCGCGCGTCAGCGAAATTCGCTCGATCAGCCGGTTTGGCCTCTCGGCGGTGACCGTGGCCTTCGAAGAAGGCACAGACATTTACTGGGCTAGAAACCTGATTAGTGAACGACTGCAACGGGCGCGTGAAAGCATTCCGCAGGGCATGGGCGATCCGCAGATGGGGCCGATTGCGACCGGCATGAGTGAGATCTACCAGTTTGAAGTACGGGCCAAACCTGGTTTCGAATTCAGCCAGATGGAACTACGCACAATTCTGGACTGGCAAATTGCCGCTCAACTGCGCAGCGTGCCGGGCGTCATTGAGATGAATACCTTCGGCGGTGAGCTGAAGACGTACGAAGTACAGATCGATCCTCATAAATTGCTGAATTTTGACATCTCGCTCAGCCGCGTGTTTGAGGCGCTCACAGAAAACAACGCCAATGCCGGTGGTGGGTATATCACCCATGGGGCCGAACAGAGGCTGATTCGCGGGGAAGGTCTAGTCAGTTCGCTGGACGACATTCGACAGATTGTGCTGGACAGTCGGAGCGATGGTACTCCGGTCCGTATTTCGGATGTTGCCGAGGTGCGTTTCTCACCCATGCTGCGCCAAGGTGCCGTGACCCGCGACGGAAACCGCGAAGCCGTCACGGGAATGGTCATGATGCTGATGGGGGGCAACTCCCGGCAGGTTGTGGAAGACGTCAAGCACAAGATCGCAGAGATCGACAAGACGCTGCCCGATGGCATCTACATCGACACCTTCTATGACCGCACAGAGTTGGTGGAAAAAACGATTCACACGATTGCCGAGAATATTGGTGTCGGGGTTCTGCTGGTCATCATTATGTTGTTCCTGCTCCTGGGGGACGTGCGTGCCGGACTGATTGTGGCCGCAGCCATTCCGCTGTCGGCCATGTGCGCCTTGATCGCCATGAAGGTGGGGGGCGTGTCCGCCAACCTGATGAGCCTGGGAGCTGTGGACTTCGGCGTCATCGTGGATGGTGCGGTGGTGATGATTGAAAACGCCGTGCGTTCAGCGAGCGCCTATCAGCGTGAGCACGGTGCCAAGCGCGTTCCGAAATCGGTATTTAAAGAATCTGCGAAAGAAGTGGGAACGCCCATTCTGTTCGCAGGCATCATCGTCATCATCGTCTTCCTGCCCATCCTGAGTCTGGAAGGGGTCGAAGGGAAGATGTTCCGACCGATGGCTTTTACCTTCATGTCGGCATTAACCGGGGCCCTCATTCTGTCGGTGACTGTGATGCCGGTCATGGCGTCACTGTTCCTGGCGCGAAGCGTCAGCGCCAGCGACACATTTCTGGTCCGCAATCTGAAACGCTGGTACGAACCCATGCTGGGATCTGCCATGGCACACCCCGTGATCATGCTGTCGGTGTCGGTCCTGATCTTCGCGGTCAGCGCCATCGCTGCTGCGGGTTTCGGCGTGGAATTTGTGCCGAAGCTCGACGAGGGCGACCTGGCCATACAGGCGGTGCGGCTCCCCAGTGTGTCACTGGAAACGTCGATCGACATGACGAAGTCGATGGAGCGAACTCTATTGCGTTTCCCGCAGGTGGAAAGCGTCATTTCGAAGACCGGGCGACCAGAAATCGCCAACGATCCGATGGGGGTTCACCAGACTGATCTGTTAGTTCGTCTCAAGCCGGTCCATGAGTGGCCCGAGAAGATTGATAAAGCGGCCCTGGTCGAGGCCATGCAGGCGGCATTGGAAAAGGAAGTCCCCAGTAACTCCTATGGTTTCACACAACCCATCGAGTTACGCGTTCAAGAACTGGTCGCCGGTGTGCGGTCTGATGTCGGGCTGAGTCTGTACGGGGACAATCTCGATGTGCTCAAGGTCGAAGGTGACAAGATCGTCCGGGCTCTGAATCAAGTTCAAGGTGCTGCGGATGTGCAGGCCCAGCAGATTGCGGGACTGCCTTATTTGCGCATTAAGATTCGCCGGGATGCGATCGCCCGTTACGGTATCAATTCCAGCGATGTGCTCGATGCCATCAGCGTGATTGGCGGCAAGCCGGTTGGAGAAGTGTTTGAAGGACAGCGCCGCTTTCCGCTGCAAGTCCGGATGGCCCCCGAGTGGAGGCATGACGTCGAAAAGCTGAGTCAGATTAAGATTGATGACCCGCAGGGACGGCAGATCCCCATCTCGCAACTGGCGGACATTGTCATCGAAGATGGTCCGTCCGAGATCAGTCGTCATGCCATTCGCCGCCGCTTGTTAATTCAATGCAACGTACGCGGCCGAGACCTGGCGGGTTTCGTCGCGGACGCGCAGAAGACCGTGGAACAACAGGTGAAACTCCCTGCGGGGTACTCGCTGGCCTGGGGGGGACAATTCCAGAACCTGCAGCGGGCCACCCAGCGTCTGATGATTGCCGTGCCGGTCGCCCTGTTTCTGATCTTCTCGTTATTGTACGTAACATTCGGCTCCGTGAAGCTGACGTTGTTGATTTACTTGAACGTGCCCATTGCCGCGACGGGGGGAATTTTTGCCCTCTGGTTACGAGGCATGCCGTTCTCCATCTCAGCGGGCGTCGGGTTCATCGCACTCTTTGGCATTGCGGTGATGAACGGGGTGGTACTGATCGAACACATTCGCCATCTGCGTCATTCCGGAAATGACCAGTTAACGTCAGTGCTCCGGGGCTCGCTGGACCGCTTGCGCCCGGTGCTCATGACGGCCACCTGCGGTGCCCTGGGCTTTGTCCCGATGGCGGTTTCGGGAAGTGCCGGCGCGGAAGTCCAGCGCCCCCTGGCGACCGTCGTCATCGGCGGACTGATCACCTGCACGATCCTGACGTTGCTGGTACTGCCCGCGATTTACCGCTGGTTTGAGCCCGCCGAAGTTCCTGAACATTGATCATGATGAGCCCGGCAGGTCAGTCCGTGCCCGACAAGTTCCATCCGAGACGCAGGATGGGGTGGCTCTGGTTTCATCGAAGACGGGGGCGAGCGTTCAAATTTCAGAAGAACGGAAAAAGGGGACATTCGTTCCTGGCAGCTTTTACTTCCCAGATTTAACAGCCCTTCAATTTCGATTGCCCGTTCGCGTCCACGGCGCGACGCTACGCGGTCTGAGATGCTTGCAATCGT
>CAZQUW010000316.1:3423-5005 GCA_964596215.1 uncultured Planctomicrobium sp.
TTACCGGCCTCAGCGGATTGATGCGCGGTGGAGATTCGTTGAGGCTTTTGTACTCGTTAATTGTGAATTGACGCGTTGAACTGAGCCATCAGTCACCGCCCGCATCGCAGAACGCGACGGAACACGCAGGCTGGGGAGAGAGTGGCATTAGTGAGAAGTCTTTCATGCCAGGCAAAGACATTCTGGCTGAGGTCGATCAGGGCGAAACTTTGGCACACAGTCGTGCGTAAACGCACAGAACGGGCGACATTTCGCTGGTCGTGTTGTCGATCTCTGTTGTGGTATGCGGTTTGCTAATCTTGTCATCATGATCGGAATTGAGGAGTGCGCCCCGCCGATTCCCGCCCTCTGGTCAATGAGTTGCAGAGTATGTCGGCAGGTCAGCGCCATCTCTGAAGAGGATCTCTGCGATGTCGATAAGTACGGATAGCACATTTCTCAAACTGGCATCGACTGCTCGCGGACCTGTCTGGCGAGGCCTGCTTGCGGCTGTTGTCATCAGCGGTGCCTCATCCCTGGCCAGTGCGCAAGACGGGCCGATGCAGTACGTTGGTCTTAAAGAGCGAGGGATCGTCGATATTGCTCTAATGCCAAATGGTGATGTCGCGGCTGGGACCGATCAAGGCGTTTGGCGAGTCAGCGCCGACGGCAAAGTGGTTTCCCAGATCAGTGCCGCCGGACTTCCACGAACCGTCGATAAGTGTTCGCTCTCTAAAGTGACGGTCGACAGCAAAGGCAATATTTTTGCTGCGGTCGGGCCAGATGGAACAGCACGCGATGGGCTTTACAGGCTGAGGGCTGGAGCCACCCAATGGGAATCGGTGGGGCACAATCAATTTTTCACGGGCCTCAAAGCGGAAGCGATTGGTTCGGTGTCAGCATTTCCGGACGACACCGTGTTTTGCTCGGTGCTGACCAGAAGCATTTACGCGGGCGAATCGAGGCTTCCGAGACTTTATCGTTCCGTCGATGGGGGTGATCATTGGGAAGGAGTTCCGATAAAGGATCTTGGCGGCTACTACCTGGGTCATGTCGTTCCCGGACCGGATCGCCAGATCTGGATCGTTGCGGGTGAAAGACCTTATTGGGACTCTAAATGGTTCATGGTTGGGGAGGATTGGAAAGGCAACGTCTCATGGAAGATTAAATCGATTGAACCTCAGCCCAAACCCGACGCGATTGTAAACCGGCACGATATTGCCCGAGTCGCTGTCGATCGGCAGGGAGTCGCCTACGCACTTGTGAATGACGGTAAGCCGCCCTATCCCGCTGGTGTTTATCGATCCCGTGATGGTGGCACAAACTGGCAGCGAGTGGCAGAGAGTCAAAGAATGTATGCACTGGTGGTGACTCCTGACGATCATGTTTATTTAGGGACAGACGGCGGGATTATCCATTCGAAAGATGGCGGTACGACATGGACGACTTATGCCGCGCTCGGTAAGACTTTTGTGTCTGATCTTTTAATCGACCGCAATGGTCACTTGTGGGCATCCTGCGATAGCTTTGGTAAATTGTTCCCGAACTACGGACTGTTCAGAAGCAGGCAATCTGTAGGCAAAGGTGTCAGCCCTGGATCACC
>CAZQUW010000316.1:5105-6819 GCA_964596215.1 uncultured Planctomicrobium sp.
GCTGTCACCAGGATGACGCTGCAGGCTGGTAAACGGCGCATCCAACAGGGCGAAAGTGTGAGCATCCCTGTGTGGTTGCTCAAAGGTCAGGGAGTGGCCAACTTGAATTTCAATCTCAAGTACGACGCGAGCGTGGCCACAGCAACGGGAACTTTCGCCAAAGGCAACATGCTGGACAAGGCTCTGTTTGAGTCGAATTCCAAAGAGACCGGCATTGTTCGAATGGGATTTGCACTGAACGCCGACTTGAGTGGCGATGGCACCGTGGCACAGTTGACGTTCCAGGCCAATGGTGCTCCGGGTACCAGCACGCCGCTCACCTTAGAGGTGACAACCATTGCCGGTGCGGGTGGTGGAAAGCCCTCCATCGAACTGATTCATGGTGAAATCGTTATTGTAGGCAAAGATGGCAACATACCGGGTGACACCGATGGAGACGGTGAGGTCACAGCGCGGGATGCGGGCGACGCGCTCAAAATGTCGGTCAAGCTCATCCCCGTGAAGATGGTTTGCGATGTGGATAACGACGGGCAGGTCACCTCGACGGACGCACGTCTCATTCTCGCCAAGGCCAGCGGCAAGTAAACGGCCCGTCATGCGCCCCAGAAGGCCAAACAAAATGAAAATTGGTCCTCGTCTCAGTCAAAGCATTGTTCCCGCTCTCCTGGCCATCCTGGTCGCTTGCGCTGAGGTGCAGGGCGCGTCGGTGACGGTGGTCTTGCCTCAAGCCAGAGGCACGAGCAATGCCGAGGTCAAGGTGCCAATCCAGGTGAAGGGAGCCGACGGACTTGGTCCTCTTCAAATGGAGCTTCTATTTGATTCACAACAGTTGCAGTTTGTGGAGGCCGCAGAGGGATCGGGACGGGGGATCGGATTATTCGACTTCAATCTGCTGGAGCCAGGGCGAGTTCGTCTTGTGATGACGGGCGACCCCAACAAGCCCATTCAAGGGGACGGAGAGTTGTTTACGGTGACCTTCCAGGCCAAAGCTTCTGCCAGCGGGCAAAGCGCTCTGAAGGCTGAAAAGGTCCGTGCCTGGGAGCAGACTCCCGAAGCACATGACATGCGCGTCACCGTTGAAGCGGGTTCCATCGAGATCGTTCCACAGGGATTTCCGCCTTGGTTGATCGCCGCGGTTGCGGTCGGAGTGCTTGGGGCTCTGCTCCTGTTCGCACGGGTGCTCCGCAAGAAACCTGGAGCCTCCCTGAGTTGATCACAGGAGCGTCACCCGTCGTGAAAGGCCGCATCGTCTGCCGATCAAATTCCGCTCCCTCTGAGGACGCTGTTTGTCGACAATCAGCTTCAGCCACATCGGCTCGCTGTCTCGATGACCTCGAGTTCGCATTGTTGACGCATGTAGGCTAACACCTGTGCCCCCCAGCGTGCACGGCCATGGGGGCGGTTCCTCACGCCTACGGTTTGCTTTCGAGCTTGAAATCAAACACGTTCTCATCAGGCTGCACGTCAGCTTCGAGTACCGACTGGGTATTGTAGCGGGCGGGGATTCTGATTTTTCCCGGCTTTCGCGGGGTGTTTCCGGCGTCCATGTGCTCGCTGCTGTCGTCGCCTTCGGAGTCCTCCTCGCCTTCCTCGTCGGGGGCGATCTGGACGCGGTTATGCCCCACCTTGGTCCCGAATTCCTCGCGGATGTACCTCAATTCGTACTTGCCATGCGAATCGGTTTTGCCACGCGCCGGACGGCCGCTGTCCGGAT
>CAZQUW010000317.1:0-6819 GCA_964596215.1 uncultured Planctomicrobium sp.
CCCTTAAGTGCCGGAGCAGTTTCTGCTTTGTATTATGGCGAACGAATGTACCAGTTTCCCCTGGGAGTCTTCGGCGTGGCATTGGGCACGGCGATTTTCCCCATGCTGGCACGCCACGCAGCTCGCGGTGAGATGGACTTGCTGAAGCAGGACCTGTCGCTGGGTCTACGCCTGGTGATCGTAATCGGCCTGCCGGCCAGCGCCGCGCTGATGTGGCTGGCTCATCCAGTGGCACGTTGCTTGTTTGAGCGTGGCGAATTCACGCCCGCCGATACCATCCGCACAGCTCAGATCATTGCCTCATACGGCAGCGGGGTCTGGGCCTATTGCGGTCTGCTGATTCTACAACGGGGTTGTTATGCGATTGGCGATCGACTGACTCCGCTACGACTCGGCACGATTTCAGTCATCGTGAATCTGGCGCTCAATCTGACTCTGATCTGGTATTTCGCCGAATGCGGACTCGCGCTCAGCACTTCAGTCTGCGCTATGCTTCAAGTTGCCGGTCTGTTGTGGATGATTCAGCAGCGTCTCGGACAATTGAATTGGGGACGATTCGGCAGTTGCGCCGGACGAACCGTGTTGGCAACGCTATTCATGTCCGCAGTGGGACTGGGCCTGATCGTACTCGGCCAGCAGACTGGCTGGTGGTCCGGTAAATTGCTGGGACTCGCTATCCCATGCCTGGGCGCTTCTGCGGCTTACCTGTTGGCGGCCTGGTGCTTGAAATTGGACGAACTGTGGGTCCTGCTGCGGCGCAGATGAGTGTCTTGCTGACTCAAATCCCAGCCCGCAGTGCCAGCCAGCGGATCCTCTCCAATTTCGAAAGAATGCAATCTCGGGCGTTGCAGGCTGGCTTCAGAATGTCGAGGTATCCAGTGCTTAATGCGCTCTTCCCATCGATTCTTTCGTTTTTGAGTCCCAATCAGCCTGGAAATGGGGTCGACCGTGTGATCGGCCGATTTTGATTGATGTCGGTGTCTGCAGATGACGTATACCGTTCTAGCGAAGCAAATTTGCGCATTAAGAATGCAGGTTGCGCAGACTATAACGGAAAATCAGGGCCAGCAATCGGCACAGACTTTCGCGCGGACCACCGAGTAATTCATCATTTCAACCGCTGGTTATTCATGACCATTACGACCGACAATCCTGAGCGCTATGCCCCCTATACAACCGAGTGGTTCGCCTCTTTACGGGAACGACTGGGGGAAGCAGTCTGCCGCCGCCTGGGCTATTACGTCATTCCGCCGGACATGCTGTTATCGGTCGTCATTCCAGTCTACAACGAGCGTCAGACACTGCTGTCGCTGCTGGAACGCGTCAAGGCGGTGCCGATCCGCAAAGAAATCATCATGGTCGATGACGGCAGCCGCGATGGTACGCGTGATCTGCTGGCCAAACTGGAATTGGAGGCGGACGCCGATCCACAAAACCGGTTGCGAATATTTTATCACCAGAAGAACGCCGGCAAGGGAAGGGCTCTCCGCACTGGATTTGCCGAGGCCGCCGGCAACATCGTGATCATACAGGATGCCGATCTCGAATACGATCCGGCAGAGTACCCCCGCTTGCTCCAACCCATTGTCGAGGGTCAGGCAGATGTCGTGTATGGTTCCCGCTTTCTCGGGGATTATTCGCACCGGGTGCTGTATTATTGGCACTATCTCGGCAATCGGTTCTTGACCACGATGTCAAATTGCTTCACAAACCTCAATCTGACCGACATGGAGACCTGCTACAAGGTTTTCAAACGTGAAGTCATCCAGGAAATCGTGCCAACGCTCAAGCAGAACCGCTTCGGTTTCGAACCTGAAGTTACCGGCAAGATTGCTCGCCGCCATCTGCGGATCTATGAGATGTCGATCAGTTATTCCGGGCGAACTTATGACCAAGGAAAAAAGATTGGCTGGCGAGACGGTTTGAAAGCCATCTGGTGCATCGTCCGTTATGGGATTGCAGACTGACGCCTGACAACGCCCCGTCAAGTTGCAGACTTGGCGGGAGTCTCATATCCTGCAGTGCGTTGATTAGCGACATTTCCCTGATTCGAATCGACGTTCTTGGTGAACCGGGCAGCATCAGCTTGAAGCCCCTTCGTGGCCAATTTTGCAAGCTGGGGCCTCATTCATTGCGAATGTCTTCCGTAGAAGTCATGTCCCATGCGAACATCCCTGCGATTGTGGACCATTCTTTCGATCAGTTTGTGGTTAATTGACGGGGAAACGGCAACTCGCGTACTGGCTGCCGACATTCAATATCCGCTGGCCGTCGCGGTTGATACGCAGGGCGTCATTTACCTGGCCGACCGCAATCTGCCTGGGGTGTGGCGGATCAAAGAGGGCCAGCGGGAACTGTATTTCGAAGGCTCAAAGAAGTTTAAGACTCCGTTAAACGCCGTGCGTTGCCTGGCGATTGATGCCCAGGGCCAATTGCTGGCCGGTGACTCGTCCACGCGCGAAGTCTTTCGATTCGACGCCGAACATAAGCCGCAGCCTCTGACTGAGGCAGGGGTCGGAATTCCCATGGCGCTGGCCGTCGATAAAGCGGGCAATCTCTTTATTGCCGACCTGGAAACGCATCGCATCATGAAGCAACCGGTAGGCGGTGAGCTTTTCGAATTTGCCAAGGTTCCGGCTCCGCGCGGACTGACGATTGATGCCGAAGACCGCTTGTGGGTGGTTTCCCATGGCAAAAATCAATTACTGAGGCTGACTCCAGACGCCAAGGTGGAAGTGATCATCAGCGGTCGGCCGTTCGAATTCCCGCATCATATTGTCTTGGACAAAGATCAGAATGCGTACATCGCGGACGGCTATGCCAAGGCAATCTGGAAAGTCGGGGCCGACAGGAAACCAGTCAAGTTCGCCTCAGGAGAACCTCTCTCCAACCCGGTAGGATTGGCCTGGCAGGGGGAAACGCTGCTGGTGGTGGACCCGCGTGCCAAGGACTTTTTATACGGGGTCGATCCCGCTGGCAAACTAACTCCAGTCCCCATGGCCGTGGAGAAATAATCGGTCGGCAAGTCGATTCAAGCCAGTAGCTACTGAGATTGAGCGACTTCGCAGGCGAGTGGTAGACGGCAGTGGTTTCGAGAGCATTTCGAATCGGTTATAATCCAGTTTTGAAAAATGCAATCGGAATGAAGATCGATTTGGGGATAACTACCAACGTGTCTGAAACGGAAACACATCCCGCGCCACCCAGCAATCCGGAACCCGGGGTTTGTTGCGGTGGAGGCGACGAAGGGCACGGTTGCTCGCAGGACTCGCCTGAGGGCGTCAAACGGCCAGGCCCGCTGGATGGCTGCCCCACGCCGCTCGCCTGGCAACAAGTTTTGGCGGCCTTTCACGAGCAAAGTTCAACCTTCGAGGTACAGCGTCCGGGATATCAGTTGCGAGGAAGAGTGTTGGGGAATGGACCGCCGCTTTATTTCCTCTGCGGCATGGGTGGTACATCCGATAGCTTCTGCCTGGTGGCTTACCTGTTGCGGGATCTTTTCCGGTGCGTCGTCTTCGACTACCCGGGAACGTTTGAAGCCTTCCATCCCAGCCGCAGCATAACTCGAGAATCGCTGCGGGACGACCTCCTGGCAGTCGCTGACCTTCAAGGCGACACGCAATTTTCTCTGTTTGCGACTTCCTTCGGAACCCTGGTCGCACTCGAAGCGATGCTGGCCGCTCCGCATCGCATCACACGAGCCGTGCTGCAGGGGGCCTTTGCCCGGAGGCAACTCTCGTTCGCCGAGCGTGCGCTTGTTCGGCTTGGTAGCTTTTTGCCTGGCAGACTGAAATCGTTGCCATGTAGCAAGGCGGTCCAGGAGCAAAATCATCGACGCTGGTTTCCACCTCAAGACGCCACGCGCTGGCAGTTCTTCACCGATGATGCTGGCCAGGTCCCGAATCAAACGATGGCACGACGGGGTGCCATCATTCGTGATACCGACCTGCGCCCCAGGCTCGGACAAATTCAGCAGCCGACCCTCCTGATTCAATCAGAAGGGGACGGCCTGGTAACTCGTGACTGCCATGAAGCACTAGCTAAAGGCCTTCCGCATGCTGAAGTAGCCTGGATGCACAGCGCGGGGCACCTGCCCCAATTGACCAGCCCCCACCGCATGGCCAAGTTTCTGCGGGATTTCCTGCTGCCGGCGCAGGCGTCCGAAGCTTAATTTTTGGCGTAATCGCGCTAACTACTCGCAGCGGGTTACATCCGGTCCCGTCAGATCCACGGCTTCTCCTTAATGAAATCATCAGGTGAGCCGATCAAATCTCGCACCGATTCCTCAAGAATTCCGGTCCGTTGACCCCTCAGTTGAGCGGGGCATCTTCTTCTACCCGGGGCGTAGGCCTCATAAACTTGAGCGGCGGCTGAGGGGGGCGTCCATGGGGACGACGCATTTCGGCCTCCTCCAAATCGTCCATCAATCGACTGGGGGCGCCCAGCTGCTGAGCCTTTAGTCGATGCACAGCATGCTCTTCCATCAGGACTTCCTGACGGAACTTTTGATGACTGACGGCGCGGCGGAGGGTCAGATTCCGCTTCTCAATGGCAATGCCGCCGAGCGCGATGATCACCAGCAGGACCAGAGCGCCGCCAAACCGATAAAACATGAAGCGACCACCGTGCAATGCGATCCTAAGTCAGGCGGTGCATGACGTCTTCGGCGGTAACACCGGATTGTCTCGGCATCATCAGCCACAACCTGCACTACACCATTTATCGACCATTTATCGGTGTTCGACCGGCCTACCCACTACTCGTGTCTGGCTGGCATCAGGGGGAAGTCTCAAAATCGAGCCGACTGCGAGGGCATCGGCACCGCTCAGGCGGTCTTTATTGAGCTCGTAGATTTCATCCCAGCGTGACGCGCGGCCCAGCGTCTTCCGCGAAATGGTCGATAGAGTATCGGTCGGGCCAATGCGATAAGCAGGCTGCCCGTCCGCTTCCACATAGTAGCCTGGGGTCTTCGGTGCGCTCGGGGTGTTCATCACAGCGCCAACCGGTCTCGGTGCCGCCATGACCGGCAGTAAGTTTCCGTACTGCTGTTCGAGTTGTTCTTTGGCGGGAGTCGCGATCTTGATCCCCGGCTTCATATGCCGCGGGTCAGGAATCGTCGCTTCGTTGTGTTTGGCCAAGGCCTGGAAGTAACGAGCCGTCCCATACACCTTGCGCGAGATTCGCCAGTAATTGTCATTGGGACGGACGATATATTCTCCAATATTGGCGATCAACGGTTCGGAATGCGGATCGAAATGGCCTGACGCCACCGAGTCAGTGGGCCGGCTGGCAGTGCGATGCGCGGCTCCGACAGGATTCAAGGCCCCTTCACGATAGCCGCCGAGCCGCGGATCATTCGGATCAAGTGGAGGCGGAACACTACCCACACGAGGCTGCGTCGCAGGCGGAGCGGGGGGCGGAGCAGGAGTCGGTTGTACGGCCGTTCGCGGAGACGTGGTCCGTGGGGTGGTTGTTCGGGGAGTTGTCGTCGGCGTTAGGGAATCAGGCTGACCACCAAACGGATCGGCCTGAGCCGGTGCTTGTGCAGTCTCGAACCCGGGGGTACGCGGTGTCGTCCCTTTCTTGGCGATGGGTTCTGCAGCGGTGCCGGCGGTCTGTGCCAAGTCGCTCGGCGCGGCAGGTTCGGTATTGAAGTCGGCAACTTCCATAGGCTGTTGCATCGGATCCAGTTCCGCCACATCCTGAGGCAGCTGGCCTTCCATCATTGGAACCTCCATTGGCTGGTCGGCCATCGGTTCACCTTGCGTCGGATCGCTTAACTGGGCTGGAGCACTCTCAACCGGCTCGGGTTCGCTGCGTACTTGACGACGACCTCGCCGGGCGGACGGTGCAGCATCGACAAACTCAGCCGCTGCGGGCTCTGACTCCTGTTTCGGGGGCTCAAACAGATCTGTCGCCTGTGCCGGAGCTTCCTCCACCGAGGCATCCAATTGCAACGGAGCTTCACCTTCTTGAGCAGGGACTTCTGCCCCAGGTTGCTGTTCTCCACGAGAGTTTCGGCTGGCAGTTTCCGGAGCTTCGTCACTGGCAGCAGCCGTACTGAACGGGTCATCTGAGAGTTCTTGAGTTTCACCACTCGCCAATGCGTCTGCTTCTGCTTCTTGCGGTTCCTGCAACGGCGGCGTGTCAGTGCCGATAGACTTGGCATCGGCGGCGACATTGGGAGCCTTGGATTTCCCATCCTTGCCGGCCACTTCACCTGCCTTGGCGGCGTTTTGTTTCTTCTGGAAATTGCGAAATACCACGAAGCTGAATACAGCAACCAGCACCAGCAGTACGAACAGAATAAACTTGTTCTCGCGACTGATGCCCGGCTTGCTCGGTGCCAGTCCCCAGTCTGACCCTTCGTGGTCCTCGTTCGACGGGGCAGCATTCGGTGCAGCAGGTACAGCCGTACGCACCTGCGGTTGCTGCATCGCAGTGCGTGGCTGAGTATGCGAGGCCTGCCCCTGAGCGGCCGGCGCGGCAGGCATTTCCGCCGACCGGTGCTGCGGCGGGGGCTGCTGCATCAGAGTTTTCTCGCCGACCGGAGCTTGGCGCTGCGCGACCTGGGGTTGGCCCGCTGCTCCTGAGGGGTGGCCGAGACCGGCTTGGGTGTTAGGTTGTGCCATACCGCGGGCTCCCGAAACGCCTGCTTGACCTGACGGTCTTCCAGGGAATGAAAACTAATAATTACGACAATCCCACCCGGAACCAGGCAATTGGCCAGGACACCCGACAAGACTGTTTCTAGTTGCAATAGTTCTTGATTAACGGCAATTCGCAACGCCTGGAACACCCGAATGACGGGGTCGCGAC
>CAZQUW010000318.1:0-6814 GCA_964596215.1 uncultured Planctomicrobium sp.
CAACGCACAGGCCGCCCCTGTGCGCTCGATTTCGAATTGATCGTAATCCTTGCCACGGCCCTATCCTGAGGGGCCTGGCGACTGGTCTCACGGTTGTTAATCCACATACAAGAATTCGTTCGAATTGAAGAGCGCGTGGCAGAAATCGACCAACGCAGCGCCGCGGGCCGGGTCCAGGAACTTCGGGAACGGACTCGGTAACAGCAGCGGTTCATTCGCCGATTGACGCGGCTCAACCACATGCGACTGCAGTTCCAGGAACTGCAGCGCGGCGGTGGTCTCCTCGGGTCGCGGCTCGCGCGAATACGCCAGGACATACGCCTGTCGCACCAGCGTCGCCAGGTCCGCACTGGCATTGTCGCTCAGCAGCCGCCCGGCGAAGGCCTGAGCATACCGGATGACGGAATCGCTATTTAACAGTGTCAGGGCCTGCGGGCCGGTGGTCGTGACCTGACGCCGAGCACAACTTTCAAACGTGTCCGGCAGATCGAAGGCCTGCAGGAATGGATACGGCAGATTTCGCTTTGCCAGGATATAAATCGATCGCCGCTGCCGCTCTTCCGCGCTCGGCGAGACATCCCAATCCCGACCCTTCACGTTCGACGGCAGCTCGGGGCGAATTCCGGGGCCTCCCATCCGATAGTTCAGCAATCCACTGACCGACAACAGCGAGTCCCGCAGACTCTCGGCTTCGAGGCGGTGTCGGTCGAAGTGCCCGTACAGCAGATTGCCGGGATCGGCTGTTTCTCGCTCAGCCGAGATATTCCCGGCCTGCCGGCTGGCCTGCTGATAGACGTGCGACGTCATGATCAGACGATGCATGGCCTTCATGCTCCACCCCTGGCTGACCAGCTCGGCGGCCAGCCAGTCGAGCAACTCCGGATGCTTGGGTGAGGGGCTCTGGACTCCCAGGTCGTTCGCATTTTCCGCGAGACCTCGCGAAAAATGTCCCTGCCACAAGCGGTTGACGAGGACGCGGGCCGGCAGTGGGTTCGCGGGATCAACCAGCCAGTTGGCAAGCGTACTGCGGCGGCCGGTGGTGCCCGGACGCGGGGGCGTGATGGTGGCAGAAGTGACGTCGCTGACCGCAGACAGGAAGCCCGGTTGGACTTCTTCGAGGTACTTGTCGTAGCTGCCGCCCGCCAGCAAGTACGTCTTGGGAGTCTCCGGCCCGTCAATAGTTCCCGTCGCGGCTACCGCACGGGGTGGCTTCGGCTTCGCGGCCGTCAAACGCTTCAGTTCGGCCCGAAGCTCGGCACGACGCTTCAACTGCTCGGCGGTCAGGTTCTTCTCGACGTCCTTTTCAGGCACAGTCATTTGCCGCTCGGCGAAGAAACAGTATTGCTGTTGCAGCGCATTACGCTCATGGACCGGCGTGTCGAGTGCCGCGAGCACTTCATCGGGAAACTTCAGACGTTTCTCATGCGACGCGCGTAACATCGCCGGCTGTTCAATACTTTGCAGCTCCGCCCGCGGCCCCTCAGTCGTGGCCAGCCAGGCCTGCACGTCTGCGTCGTACCTGGCGAGCTGCTCGGGGGTCCCCATCGAAAACTCTTCGACCGGAACGACGCCTGCGAAGAAGGCTTGAATTCGATAGAAGTCCAGCTGCGAGATTGCATCGAATTTGTGGTCGTGGCACTGCGCACACCCCAGCGACTGACCGAGAAAGATGGCCCCGACCGCCGTGGTCAGGTCGTTCAGCTGATCCTGGCGCGCCAGCAGAATATTCGAGGCATTGCTTTCGTCGGGGGGCAGGCGGTTAAAGCCGGTCGCGATCAAGGCGTCGGGCTGGTCCGGAAACATTTCATCACCCGCGATTTGCTCCTGCACGAACCGATTGTAGGGAGTATCGCGATTGAAACTGCGGACGACGTAGTCCCGGTATTGCCAGGCCAGCGGACGCAGCGGATCGGCGTTGTATCCGGCACTGTCGGCAAACCGCACCACATCCAGCCACATCCGACCCCAGCGTTCGCCATACAACGGGCTGTCGAGCAACCGATCGACAAACCGCTCGAAGGCACGCGGCTCGTTGTCGGCCAGAAACTGGTCCCGTTCGACAGGGGTCGGCGGCAACCCGTGCAGGTCAAACTTGGCGCGGCGCAGTAACTCTTCTTTGGTCGCTGTAGGGGAGAACGTCAGCCCTTTCGCCTCGAGCCGCGCGAGCAAAAATGCATCGATCGGCGTGCTAACCTGTTCCTTGTGTTGCACATCGGGCACGGGCGGGCGGGCTATCGGGCGATAGGCCCAGTATTTCTCTTCGGGCTTGGCGGGGGCCGGATCTTCCGCCCACACTCCCACCGTAGTCACCAACAGTAGCGCACTCAGGCTCGAGATCAAACTCCAGGATCGATTCCTGGCATGACGACAACTGGGCATACTGACCGACTCCTGCACTGCTGCTCTAACACGTTATGGAGAACCCCGGGCGCGGGGCAAGTCTCTCTATAATATCGGCATTTTAGCAAATTGGCAGATAAAAATGGATTGAAACGTCGCCCTCGAAGACCAGCCGGTCGGGATTCTTCCTTGGCGGCGGGTCCCCGCAGGTCTAAACTGACGTGAATGGACGAAGTCGTGTATTGAGCCCCAACGGGGCAGCGAAGTAGTGAAGTCTGGTGTTCCCATGGCAGGTCGCGTAGTCCTAGCAATGAGCGGCGGGGTCGACAGTTCGGCTTCCGCGGTCCTGTTGCGCGAGGCGGGTTATGAAGTCATCGGGCTCTTCATGCGCTCCGGGGCCGCCGAAGAGGCCTGTGCGACCAGTGCGCCCGGTCTGCTGCCCATCGTTCAATCCAAAAGCAACAAGCAGGGCTGTTGCAGTGCCAGTGATGCCTCCGACGCACGCCGGGTCGCCGACCGTCTCGACATTCCCTTCCATGCACTCAACTTTCAAGATGCGTTTGGCCGGATCAAGGATTACTTCGTCGACGAGTATCTCTCGGGCCGCACTCCGAACCCGTGTGTTCAATGCAACAACTGGTTGAAGTTCGGCAAGCTGTGGGACTTCGCCCGGCAAGTGGGGGCGGAGCACATCGCCACCGGTCACTATGCGCAGACTGAACGTGTCCCGGGCGAAAACCGTCCCGCGTTGAAGATGGGGCTGGATCTGACCAAGGACCAGTCGTATGTCCTGTTCGGGCTGCCGCGAGACTTGCTGGAACATGTGATCTTTCCGGTGGGTGATCGAACGAAGGTCGAAATTCGCGAACTGTCAAAACAAGCCGGGCTGCGCGTCCATGACAAGCCCGACAGCCAGGAGATCTGCTTCGTTCCCGATAACGACTACGCCGGCTTCATTCGCCGCTATCGGGGTGACATCGACACGTCCGGTGATTTCGTCGATCCCGCCGGCAAGGTCGTCGGGCAGCATGCCGGTTACGAACATTTCACAATCGGTCAGCGCAAAGGTTTGGGGATCGCATTTGGTACTCCGCGGTATGTCGTGAAGGTGGAGCCCGAAACCAAGCGTGTGGTTCTCGGCGAACACCAGGATCTGGCCCGGCATACGCTGCAAGCAAACCGTCTGAATTGGCTGGTCGATGATGTTCCCTCCCGGTTTTCGTGTGCGGCGAAGATCCGTTATCTGCATACGCCGGCGGCCTGTCATGTGGAGGTCCAGGGGGACGATCAGGTGTCTGTCGAATTCGACGACGCCCAATTCGGCGTTGCCCCCGGTCAAGCTGTCGTCTTCTACGATGGCCCGCGTGTGCTGGGTGGAGGCTGGATCTTGTAGCCAGGTCTCTGTTAATCGCTGCGGTCGATTGCGGATCCATCAGTATCGCTGTTTGCTCGGCGACCAGAATCCTGCCTCTGCTTAAATCACTCTTCGAAGTTAAGTTCGTGCCAGCCGTTCCAGCGAGGCGTTCTGTTCGCGGAGCGAACAGCGACACTCTTTCCCCGGTTCATTGAAATGACTGTTGATAAATCCGAAACCCGCATCCGCACGATGTTCGGCGAAATCGCCGGGCGCTATGACCTGTTGAATCATCTGTTGTCGGGTGGTGTCGATTACTACTGGCGCTGGCGGACCGTCCGCAAGGCCCCACCACAAGGGGTGGCCCCCATCCTGGATGTCTGCACGGGCACGGGAGATCTGGCACTGGCCTACTGGAACCGCGGGCACGGCAAGATTCGCGTCGTCGGCAGTGATTTCACACACCAGATGCTGATCCGTGCACGAGAAAAGGCGTCACAGCTGACGACCCGATCGCGCGAGTCGCACCCGGCGGCGCTCGATTTTGTGGAAGCTGATACACAGCAGTTGCCTTTCGACAATGACCAGTTTCAACTGGTGACGGTGGCGTTTGGCCTGAGGAATGTGACTGATACGCGCCGCGGCCTGCGGGAGATGTGTCGCGTTTGCCAGCCCGGTGGCCGTGTCGCCGTGCTGGAGTTCTCATTGCCGCGGAACTGGCTCTTTCGCACCATCTATTTGTGGTACTTTCGAAATGTGCTGCCGATCATCGGGCAGCTGGTTTCACGGAATCGGCAAATGGCCTACAATTACCTGCCGCAGTCGGTGGCCGAGTTCCCCCAGGGGGCAGTCCTGGCCGGGATCATGCAGGAATGTGGCCTGACCGAAGTCTCCTGGACCCCCATGACCTTTGGCATCGCCACGCTGTACGTCGCCCACAAACCACTGTCGCCAACACCCAGTGCGTAAATCACCAGGTTGACCGGCTGGCACCCCAGGATAAGCACCCGCTTCCCGCCGCAATTCAGATTTGCCCAGGTCCATGCCTTACATTCTTTTCCTGTTGATTTGCGCCATCTGGGGCAGCAACTTCATGTTGATGAAGCAGGCCGCACTGGCTTTTTCCGGGGTGGAGATTGCGTTTGGACGCGTGCTGGGCGGCATGATCGTGCTGGGCCTGTTCTGGTGGTTGCAGGGGGGCCGCTGGAAGATCCGCCGCGACGACTGGCTGCCTCTTGCTCTGGTCATTGGTATTGGCTACTCCTGGCCCTATACGATCCAACCCATCATGGTGGCCAAGCATGGTGGCGCATTAATCGGCATGTCGGTCAGCTTTGTGCCGCTGGCCACAGTGGCACTGTCGATTCCCTTTCTCGGTGTTTACCCTTCACGGCGGCAGGTCATTGGTGTGCTGGGTGCGCTGGTGTTCCTGATCGGCATGCTGGTCGACAGCCACCAACGCGACATCCCGTTGCTGGACATGGCACTGGCCGGTACCGTGCCGCTGGGGTATGCCCTGGCCAATATCTGTATCCGTCGTCGTCTCCTGCGAATATCGCCCCTCGATCTGTCCTTTCTGGCATTGGTCTGGACGGCGATCAGCCTGATCCCGGCCCTCGTCTACGATCTCAGTCCCGCGCCGCCCGCGGGAGCCGGCATCGTCTGGCCGCTGATGTCCATCATCTTGCTCGGTTTTGTAGGAACCGGTTTAGCGAACTGGATGTTCAACCGCCTGATCCACCTCGAGGGTCCGCTGTTTGCCGGCATGGTCACCAATTTAGTCCCCCTGGGGGCCGTGATCTGGGGCTGGGTCGATAACGAACATGTCTCCTGGCTGCAGTGGATCTGTCTCTTTGGCACGATGCTGATGGTCGCCCTGGTGCAGTATGGCTCGGCCAGATCAACGCTGGTCGTTCGCCCCGCGACGGAATCTCAGCCGACTTAGCCTCCGCCGTTAACGACCTTCCGGCCGCCGCGACAGGACGAACAAAACTCGCGACGTCTTTGAATCTGTAGCCTGACTCTCTGAGTCGGGATTATGCGATCATCGAACGACCCGACTCCGTGAGTAAGGCTACTGATTGGCCATCCGCTGGGCACAGCGGCAACTCGCAGCTTCTTTGACTTCTTCGACTTCTTTGACTTCTTCGGCCGTAAGCTGGGCACTCTTGCCCGTCTCTGCTTTCTGACTCCACAAAACAGACGGGCAGGAGTGCCCATCCTCCGGACCAAACCACGCACCAATTTCTCGCGACTTCTTTGACTTCTTTGGCCCCTTAGGTCTTTTACCTCCCGCTCGCGCATGAGGAGTTATCTCACGCAAAGCCGCAAAGTGGTCACGTGGCATTCGCTCAATTCCAATACTTTGCGCCTTGGCGCCTTCGCGTGAGATCTTCCTCACTGCACGACAAACAAAACTCGCAGCTTCTTTGGCCTCTTTGTTCACTTAGGGCTTTTACCTCCCGCTCGCTCGTAAGGAGTTGTCTCACGCCAAGCCGCAAAGTGGTCACGCGGCGTTCGCCCGATGCCAGTACTTTGCGCCTTGGCGCCTTCGCGTGAGATCTTCCTCACTGCACGACAAACAAAACTCGCAGCTTCTTTGGCCTCTTCGACTTCTTCGGCCGTAAGCTGGGCACTCCTGCCCGTCTCTGCTTCCTGACTCCTCAAAACAGACGGGCAGGAGTGCCCATCCTCCGGACCAAACTACGCACCATTTTTTCTCGCGTCTTCTTTGACTTCTTTGACCTCTTAGGGCTTTTACCTCCCACTCGCTCGTAAAAAGTAATCTCACGCCAAGCCGCCAAGGGGATTGCATTCCAACCGACCAATTTCCAAACTTTGCGCCTTGGCGAGAGATCTTCCTCACTTCATGTGACAAACAAAACTCGCGACTTCTTTGGCCTCTTAGGGCTTTTACCTCCCGCTCGCTCGTAAGGAGTTCTCTCACGCCACGGCGCCAAGCCGCAAAGTGGTCACGTGGCATTCGCCCAATTCCAATACTTTGCGCCTCGGCGCCTTTGCGAGAAATCTTCCCCGCTTCACGACAAGCAAAACTCGCAGCTACTTGGTCCCCTTTGCTCCCTTCACACTTCACACTTCACACTTCACACTTCACACTTC
>CAZQUW010000319.1:0-6796 GCA_964596215.1 uncultured Planctomicrobium sp.
GAACGATTGCCCGAGGGGGCCCCGAGGCGCTGAACCGCCAAAGGCGAGCGTCCGGCGTGAGCCGGATGGTTGTTCGACGTTCCCAAGCAACAGCACGCCTGACGTTTTTTGCGGACATCCAAGGCGGTGTTTGATGATCAAACACTTGTGGGAGCGGTCCTTGGAATAAATGCGACTGCGACGGTAAATACAAACCGTCCAAAAACCATCCGGCTGACGCCGGACGCTCGCCTACGAAGAATCGATCGCTATGCAGGTAATACAAAACTACTTTCGCGATCTCATACAGACGACTTCCTCCAATTGGGAGCGTTTCTGGTTCACTCCCGCTGATGTGGCGACGATCGGATTATTGCGAATTCTCGCCGGTGGCATGATTCTCTACACGCATGCCGTGTGGTCGCTCCATTTGACTGCTTTTTTTGGTTCGCACGCTTGGCTGAACCGCGATGTCGTGGGGTTGATGCAGCGTGAAGGCTATCAGTGGAGCTACCTGTGGCTGTGCGAGACGCCGGCCGTTTTGTGGACGGTGCATGTCCTGGCACTGGTGGTCTGCCTGCTGTTCACGCTGGGGGTCCGGACTCGAGTGACCTCGATCCTCACCTGCCTGATTACCCTCAGTTATGTGCATCGCGCGCCGGAAGCCATGTATGGTCTCGACCAGATCAACGGATTTCTGTCGCTGTACCTGGCGGTGGCCTATCTGGGCATTCCACGAGGACAGGACGCCTATTCCCTGGATCGCTGGCTGTGGTCCAGAAGCCCAGCGCGGCCCCTCCCCCCTGCTCCGCCAAGCATCACTGCCAACATGGCCACACGCTTGATTCAAGTCCATATGTGCGTGCTGTATCTGTTCGCCGGACTTTCGAAACTGCAGGGCGAAGCCTGGTGGGATGGCACGGCCATCTGGGGCGCCGTGGCGAATCTGGAATACCAGTCGCTCGATATGCTGTGGCTGGTGCACCATCCGTGGTTTGTGAATCTGATGACCCACATCACCGTGATCTGGGAGGTTTCCTACATCGCCCTGGTCTGGGGCCGGCTGACACGTCCCATCGTCCTGGCGCTGGCCATCCCGGTCCACCTGGGCATCTGCTGCTGCCTGGGCATGATCACATTTGGCTCGGTCATGCTGATCGCCAACCTGGCATTTGTGTCCCCCGCGCTGGTCCGAGCAATCCTCGATCGCCGCCCCGCAGCAGCCCTCGGACACCCCTTGCGGGGTCCGAAATGGCTGGCGAATTCCAGGTTACCACACTCGGTTCGCCGGTAGTTGCCGAGCGTTATGCGGCTTCTTGCCCGTCCTGTCAATCGGCCCGCAATCGCCCCCAAGGCCTTGCCCGGCCACGGCTTGAGCCCGGTTCCTCATGCGTCCTTAACCTGCCCGAGACTTGAAGAACGGCTCCCGACGCATAAGATATGCGTAGCCGCGCTATGCGGATTCTGCGTAACAGCTTAACGCACGCCCCTCGGGAACCCACCATGCCACGCCTTCTTGGCTCTGCCCTCGCTCACCGTTGGAAGAATGTTTTCGTTGGCACGAGTGCCGCATGCGGTCTGTTCGGACTCGCCCTGTTCGCCGGAATCGACTCCACAGCCGCTGCGGACAAACCAGCCGCAAAGATTAAGACACCATCCGGTTTGCCGGACGTCCTGCACCCGGCAGACAACCCGCACCTGGCGGAAAAGGTCGCTTTGGGCGCCCAACTCTATTTTGATCCCCGTCTCTCCGCCGACAGCACGGTGTCGTGTGCCTCGTGCCACGACCCTGAAAAAGGCTGGAGTAACGGTGAAGCCGTTGCGACCGGCATCGGGGGTGCCAAAGGGGGGCGCAGTTCTCCCACCATCATTAATACCGCCTACCAGACCCTGCAGTTCTGGGATGGCCGGGCTGGAACCCTGGAACAGCAGGCTCTGGGGCCGATCCAGAACCCCATCGAAATGAATATGACGCTGCCGGAAGTCGTCAAACGCCTGAACGGCATTCCCGGCTACAAGAAGCAGTTCAAGCAGATCTTCGGCACTGATGTCACTTCCGATGGGATCGCCAAGGCGATCGCGGCCTTCGAACGCACGGTCCTGTCTGGCGACGCTCCGTACGACCGGTTCACGGCCGGTGATGCGAAAGCCCTCAGTCCTGCCGCACAACGTGGCCGGGCCCTGTTCTTCGGGGCCGCGCGTTGCAGCTCCTGCCACAGCGGGCCGAATTTCACGGACAATGCCTTCCACAACATTGGCGTCGGCATGGATCAGGAAAAGCCCGATGTCGGGCGCTTTGCCGAAAGCAAGATCGAAGGGGATACCGGCAGTTTCAAGACCCCGACCTTGCGCGAGATCGCGAAAACGGCCCCCTACATGCACGACGGGCACCTGAAGACTTTGGAAGAAGTCGTGGAATACTACAACAAGGGGGGAACCGAAAACCCCTACCTGGATGAAGAAATCTTCGCCCTGAAGTTGACCAAGGAACAAGTCGCTGACGTGGTGACGTTCCTGAAAGAAGGCCTGAGCAGCAGTTCGTATCCGCTGATCAAGGCCCCGAAGTTGCCCGAATAACCAGCTGGTCTCCCGCGGTTTACGGGCTGCAAGACGGCTGACGGAACTGGCCAGAATGCGGGCCAGTTCCGCGACAAGTTCGCATGCGTCCTGTACCTGTGGTACAACCCACGTGTAGACGACGTTTATTTAGTTACACACCCCAGAAAGCGAGACTTTCGATGATTCGCAACCAATCCTGGCTGCTGGCTGCAAGTGCGTCTCTCCTGAGCGTAGTGGCTCAGGCCGCGGAACCTAAAACGACGGTTGTGGCGTCCGGAATTGACAATCCCTCGGGATTGGCCGTGCAGCACAGCACAGGCAATATTTTCGTGGCTGCCCGGTCTGGTGTGCACCGCCTGGTATTGGGTGAAAAACCCGCTCTGCACACTGAAGTGGGCAGCTTCGACACGGATATCTACGGCAAGGGTCCCAAGTACAACATCGGGCCCCTGGGCGTCGCCATGCTGGGAGATGATCACCTGGTCGTCGCTGACGGCAGCCACCCTGACGAAAAAGAAGTCGTCCTGGTGATGAAGGTCGGCAAGGATTCCCCCAAGACGCCGCACACCGCCAAGGACGCCGCATTTGTGATCGGGCCGATCAAGGCCGGCAAGGATTCGGCCAAGGGTGAAGGCAATTACTACGGCGTGGCGATCAACAAGCAATCGATCTTCATCACCTGCAATGGCGATGACACCAAGGGTTGGGTTGCCAAGTCTGATCTGCAGGATGGCAAGCCGGGCGACTTGACTCCGTACATCGCGACCAAGGTCGCCACCAACGTCGATGCCCCGGTGGGCATCACGTTCTCGCCGGACGGCAAGCAACTCGTCATCAGCCAGATGGGCGAAATGAACGTCGCTAATGACAGCCTGCTGACGATGTACAACCCCGCTGACGGCAAGCTGATCAAGGCCCTCAAGACCGGCCTGCACGACATCGCCGGACTGGCCTACAGCCCCAAGACCGGCAAGCTGTACGTCGTCGACTTCGCCTGGGTGAAGACCAGCGAAGGGGGCCTGTTTGAATTGACCGTTGACGGCGACAAGGTCACCGCCAAGAAGGTCCTCAGCCTCGACAAGCCGACCTCGCTCGCCTTCGGCAAGGATGGGCACCTTTATGTCACCGAATTCGGAACCAGCACCGATGACAAGCCCGCCGGCAAAATCATCCGCGTGGATGCCGAGTTATAATCAGTAGCCTGACTCTCCCGAGTCGGGCGCATGGGCTGCGAAGTAACGCCCGACTCAACCAAGTCGGGCGGCGGTCCGGTGAGAGGCTGATGGCCTTTCACCGGAATCATTTCACCGCAATACATAGACTGCTACCACACTCTTACCGGCCTGAAAGAGTTGATGATTTCCCAGCCCGGTTCGCCCGCAGATCCGCTGACTCCCCACGGAGTGCTGGAAACGGCACTCTATGTGGATGACCTGTTAGTTGCCGAAGAGTTTTACACATCCCTGCTGGGACTGAAAAAACATTCGATCGATCCGCAGCGGCACCTGTTCTACTACTGCGGTTCGGGCATGCTGCTGTTGTTCCATGCCGGAGCAACCAGCCACCCGGGACTGGTCATCGGCGGGGGTGAGATTCCCGCGCACGGAGCAATCGGGCCGGGTCACGTTGCTTTTCGCATCTGGGCCTCGGAAATTGATCTCTGGAAGGCACGCCTGGCGGCACGAAACATCCCGCTGGAAACCGAAATCGTGTGGCCGCAGGGGGGGCACTCCCTTTACTTCCGAGATCCTGCAGGAAATAGTTTAGAGCTCGCGACCCCGCAATTGTGGGGCTTTCCAGAAACCTGATGACTCGCCCGGCTGGTCCGGGTCGAGTCATCCCGCGAAGTCAGTGTGCACCCTAAATTGAGCCGGTGAACCCAATGCCGTGAGGCCCGGAGTTTTCAATTAAAGACCACTCCCTGAAGCGTTGAGAACGCACCTGCCCGACTCCTGGTGCACGCTCACTGAGAAATACACCCGACTCAGCAAGTCGGGTAACATCATTCACAGCAACAGAGGAAATTGTTACATGACCGTACGCGTAGGACTCCCCGCTCCCGAAGTCACCGTTCAAGCTTACGACCGTCGCAAAGACGGCACGGACGCCCAGTTTGTCAATGTGAACCTGGCCGACTACCGCGGCAAGTGGGTTTGCCTGTACTTCTACCCGCTCGACTTCACCTTCGTCTGCCCGACGGAAATCGTGTCGTTCAACGACAACATCGGTGAATTCGACGACCGCGACTGTGTACTGCTGACCGCCAGCACCGACAGCGCTTATTCGCACAAGGGCTGGTGCGATGCGCACAAGGATCTGGCCAAGATGAAACACCTGATGCTGGCCGATACCACCCGCAAGCTGACCGAAGGGTTCGGCATCCTGAAGGAAGACCTGGGAATCGCCTATCGCGGGACATTCCTGATCGACCCCCAGGGCATCGTCCGTTATGCCAGCGTGAACGACCTGAGCGTCGGCCGCAACGTCCAGGAAGTCCTGCGGGTGCTCGACGCCCTGCAGACCGACAAGCTGTGCCCGTGCAACTGGAAGAAGGGTGAAGAGACCTTGAACTAAGGTCTGCGTTTTTCCGCAGGATGGGCACTCTGCCCGTCTGTGCATACTCGCAATCCTGCGGAAGAATAGATGGTAATCGTGACTTTGAACGGGTGTAGCGGAACCTTGTAAGAGGTAGCAAAACTCCAATGCAGACGAGACGGGCAAGAGTGCCCATCTTACAGACCCTCTGCCGCAGATTTCGTCTCGACAATTTCGCAGCCCGGCGGTGATTCAACCCCGCCGGGCTGCTTTTACGAATGAGGATTGATTCAAAGATGTTTCCACTGGCCCCCGTGACGGAATCCGCCGTCGATGACAAGGTCGCCCAGACATTCGGCCGCCTGCGCGAAATGTTCGGCGATCAGCCCCTGCCCGCACCATTCTTCACCTACGGTCGCGTCCCCGCCTTCCTGCAGGACTTCTACATGAACTTCAAGAAGTTCGTGTGGACCGATGGGCAACTGACGGCCCAGACCAAGGCCACCATCGCCCTGGCGGTCTGCGCGGTGAAGAAATGTCAGCCCTGGAGTGAGATCATGGCCGCCCGCGGGACACACCTGGGCCTGAACGAACAATACCTGACAGACACCATTGCCGTCGCAGCCACCTGCGAGATGTACAACGTCTTCTTCAAGTTCCGCGACATCAGCGGCAGCGACATCTACAACGGCATGGCGGTCGGACTGCGAGCCCACACGTTCGCCAACACGTCACTCGACGACAAGACCGTCGAATTGATCAACGTCGTCATCAGCGACATCAACGGATGCAAGCCGTGCACCGCGGGCCACGTCGAAAAAGCCCGGCAGCTGGGTGTCTCGCACGAAGCATTGCAGGAAGCCATTCAATGTGCAGCGACGATGCTGGCAGGCGTGTCGTTTTTGAATGCGGTGCGGTAATCCAATAGCCGGATTGCCTTGATCGGGTTCTTCTGCTCATAATGCAGTGTGTTCAAAACGGCAAGAATCGATTGAAAGTGCTCCCCCGAGTTGCAAGATAAGGTCAGTGCCATGAGTGTGGCCATTACAGACACCGTCGATTCCCGAGTTCCGATCAGTGCCGAGGATTTATTGGCCTTGTCGAACGAAAAGGACTACGAGCTCGTTAATGGACAACTCGTGGAGCATCACCTGGGGTTTGAATCGAGCCACATTGCCGGACAACTGTTCGGATTTCTATTCCTGTTCTTCAATCAACACGGCAAACTTGGTTGGATTCAGATTGCTGACTGTGGCTATTTGCTTCCCTTGCCGGGCAACAATACCGTTCGAAAACCCGATATTTCATTCGTAAGTTTTCAAAAGCTTCCCGCTGCAGGAGGATTTCCTTCAGGCTATCCAGCCGTTGCTCCAGATCTGGCCGTCGAAGTCGTGTCCCCCAATGACTCGGCATATGAGGTCGAAACAAAAATCAACGAATACCTTCAAGCAGGAGTGAGACTGGTCTGGATCATCAATCCTGCCGGGCGGTCCGTGCAGATCTACCGGCAGGATGGCACCTTCGCTCGACGCTTGGAAACCGAGGAACTGGACGGCGAAGACGTCCTTCCCGGCTTTCGCTGCTCCATCAGTCGCCTGCTGGAAATCCCGCAGCCAGGCAACTCCTGATTGCGGTCAGCGGAACTCAAGAAGGTCAGCTCGAAGCGCCAGCGAGAGCATTACTCTGATGGTGGTTCGCCCGACCACCACGGTTTGAGTCTTAG
>CAZQUW010000320.1:0-4777 GCA_964596215.1 uncultured Planctomicrobium sp.
GGTTGAAGTTCATCCCGGAGCGGTTTCGGGGGGAACCTTCGTCATTCAGGCAGGACACGTATTATAAGCCATTCCGCCGAGTGATCGCCAGCTGTTGAACAGTGTACCGAGCCATTTCCGCAATGAATTGACCCGAGTGGAACACGCGTCTTTGGACACTCACGATGATGAGCGTTTCTTGTGGATGCAGCCCGGGTCGTCGCTGTCAGAGGCACGCCCTTCAACCGTTTTCGAATATCAAAACAGTTGACCAGCGCGATCATCCTGGATGTCCAGACGCTGAGTCATCTCGATTGATCGAATTTCCGTCATTTTTTGCAGTCATTGCCAAGACGAATAAGCCAAAATTCTACTGGCCAACCCGGCGGACGCACCTGTCGCAATAATTTTCGAGGATCTGCATTCTGCGGGCGAAAATGTTCTCGCAACTTGAGAGGTCCGTGCCCATAATCGGCGTCCGAGCAATCACCGATTGCCATTCCAGAAGCACTGATCTGGATCTCATGAGCTTCCTCGATCCAGTCGTGCAGGGCGTTAAGAAGGTCAAAGTCAGTTGCTGTCGAGGGCTGCAGACGAGTGTGCCCGGGACTCCGCATGATGCGTTAAACCATTACAAAGCATACGGTTATAATTCGCGTCTGCACCCTGACAGATTAACAATTGGATCCCCACGCGCCAGCCGGTCATAGTTCAATGGCGGTCTTCCCCAGCAAGCTGGCGAAGATGAAACGGTTATCCGCCCAAAAATGCGAACTATGCCACCTTATCGATTCAACCGCTTCTGAGGCGCGTGGTGAATAGCCTAATTCTGCGGCGTGCGGCTTGACGATATTCACTCAAACTGCTCAGCTTACCTATTTGCTCTCACCCACATGTAGGCGACATGCGAGTTCTCGTCACCGGCACCTCGACGTTCTTCACTCCGAGACTCCTCCAGGGCTTCGGGACCCGCGGCGTTAGCGTCACGGCCGCCGATGACCACTTATGGTCCATCGGCAAGGCGATCCCGCGTACCCGGTGGGTGCGCACGCCTTCACTCTCGCGGGATCCGGCAGGCTATCTGGCATCGCTGATTCAGGAGTTGAAGACACGTCACTACGATCTGCTGCTCCCGACGTTCGAAGAGTCTTTACTGCTGGCAGAGTTCCGTGAAGAGATTGAATCGCTGACCTGCATGCTGCTGCCGCCGTTCGAAGTCATGTGGCAACTGCACCATAAACCCAGCCTCTATAACCTGTGCTGCGATCTGGATATTCCGGCACCGCCCACCGTGACTCGGCCCAATCCCTTCGATCTGGAAGAGCAGGTGAGTGGTCTGAAGTTTCCTGTGGTGTTGAAATTACCAACCAGCAACAACAGCGTTGGACGCGAATATTGCGATACCCTGCCGGAACTGGTGGAACGTTTTCAGGCGGTCTATACCCGGGAAATCGAGCAGCAGGCGGATACCCCGTTCGTGCAGCAGAAAATCGACGGCGAAGCGATTTATACGTTGATGCTCTGTCATGAAGGTCGCAAACTGGGCGAGGTCATTTATCGGCCGCTGCGTACTTTCCCGGAGAATGGTGGGACCTCATCACACCGCGAGTCGATCCACCATCCGCAGATCGAAGTGCTGACGGAACGACTTGCGGCGGCCACCGGCTGGAGCGGGTTCCTCGGTCTCGATTTCATCGTCGACCGAACCGATGGTACGCCTTATTTGATTGATGCCAATCCGCGCGCCAATCCTGCGGTGCACCTGGGCTACCTGGGTGGCGTTGACTGGACGGGGTTGCTGCTCGACCTGCAACATGGCCGTAATCCGGAACCTGTGATCGCACGCCCGGGTGTCCGAAACAGTACCCCGTTGCTTGATGCATTGTGGCTGCTGGAAGCATTGCCCCCGCGACGTAACTGGGCGCAGAACCTGTACCAGCGGGCGCGAAAGGTCTTCAAGCCCGATTGGAAGCTGGACTCGGGCCACGACTTTCTGGGCAAGAGCGAATGGCTCTGTCACATGGCGATTGGCTGGCAGGGGTTTTCGGCCATCGGCAAGTCGCTGATGAGTGGCGAGGCCATTGCGAAGTGCTTCCTGAATGGTGCCAATTACGACCCGTTGACCGTCCAGAAACTGCGTCAATCCATGGAGGTACGACACGACGTACTCTCCATGCCGTCGCGCTCTGTCACCAAAGAAATTGCAGCCGCGGGTTAAAGTTATCCGCAATCAACAGTCACAACAGGATATCGGTCATCGTCTGGCCGTGATCGATATCCAGACGTTTGCGGCCTGGGATTTCCAGCCGCCGATTATCCAGCCCCAGTAAGTGCAGTACGGTGGCGTGTAGATCGGTGACATAATGTCCGTCCCCGAGCGCGTTGTAGCCCAATTCGTCGGTGGCACCGTGGACATAGCCCTTCTTGATCCCGGCCCCCGCCAGCCACACCGTAAAACCGTTGGGATGGTGGTCGCGGCCATTGGTCCCGCCGCCACGGAGTTCCAGGCCGGGTGTGCGACCAAATTCGGTACAGAAGACGACGGTGACTTGATCGAGTAACCCACGTTGCTTGAGGTCCTGCATCAATGCCGCCACCGGCTGGTCGACCGTCGCACACAGCCGCGTATGGTTGTCTTTCAGCTTCTGATGCGAATCCCAGACACCGTAACCTGACGGGAATACCTGCACGAACCGCACGCCTCGTTCCACCAGCCGGCGAGCTCCCAGCAGGCGTTGTCCTGCGACCTTGGTATTCTCCTGATCGAGGCCATACATCTTCGTTGTCGCTGCCGTCTCCGTAGAAAAATCGATCGCTTCCGGAACCGCGGCCTGCATGCGAAACGCCAGTTCGTAGGCTCGGATGCGCGCCCGCAGTTGCTGGTCCTCGGGATATTCCACGGCCGTCAATTCATTCAGGCGACCGATCAACTCGTATTCGTTCTGCTGTTCATCCAATGTCTGCCGGGCCAACCGCTGACCGAACGGCAGGGGATTCTTGGGATCAAGCGCCAGGGGCACCCCGGCGTGCTGCGGGCCCAGGTAGTATGAATCAATTGACTCACGCGTGCTGGATCGTGTCGGCCCGCCCAGGACCACGAACTTTGGCAGGTTTTCGTTGAGCGTCCCTAACCCGTAGTGGGCCCACGCACCGATGCTCGGCTGCACTTCATCGAGCCGATGCCGGCCGGTGTGAATCTGGTTCTCCGCCGCATGATCATTGTCGGTGGTCCACATGTTGCGAACGATGCACAGGTCGTCGACCTGCTTCGCCAGATGGGGCCACCAGTCGGTGACTTCGATGCCGCTTTGACCATGCTTCTGCCAGCCCACCTGCATCGGGTAGATGGTGGGGTAGACATCGCGAATGTTGATCTCTTCAGACGCCACCGATCGAAACCGCTTCTTATGCAGCGGCGAATTGACCGGGTTTTCAAACGGCGTCTTGTCAAACGTCATCCCCGCATATGTATTCAATGCCGGCTTGGGATCGAATGTCTCGAGATGGCTGTATCCACCGGAGAGAAAAATCCAGATCACGGACTTGGCCCGCGCCGGGAAGTGCGTTCCGCCTGCCGCCGGCGTCGGTGCTGGTTCCGCGCCGCGCACCACGCCGTCGTCGGCGAGCATCGAACCCAGCGCCAGGCCTGTAAATCCCATTCCCAGGTCAGACAGAAAACTGCGCCGGGAACGGCCACAACAAGCATCGGTGGGCAGCATCGGTTGGTATGACATGGCAATTACCGAATCGTGACAAAGTCGTTGTGATTTAAGATAACGCGTACCAGGCCATCCCGTGCGCGGACGGCACGGTCCGTCAGGGGATCTGCCGACCCCGCCTGCTTCGTCAGGAATGCCAGACAGGCATCCTGCTCGGCGACCGTGGGTGAACGCGACAAAATGCTTTCAAACGCCGCCTGGATAAATCGTCGGCTCGGGTCATTGTCTTCAGGCTTCACATTCGCTGGCGTCGCTGCGGCCCCAGTCCACAAGGCACCGGCCAGCGTCGCACTCAACTGATGGATCAGTTCGCTGTTGGTCAGGGCCAGGGCCTGTTGCGGCACGACACTCCGGGTACGACGATAACATTCCGAGGGGTCCGGGGCATCGAACAGCTCGCCAAATTCGCTCTTACCACCGGCTTCCGGATAGCTGCTGTAATAGATGCTGCGGCGGGTCGTGGTGAGGGCCTGGTTGTTTTCCAGCTCCTGACCGCCCATCTTTAAATCGAGACGCCCCGCCGTATAGAGCAGGCTGTCACGAATGACCTCGGATTCCATGCGACCGGCGTTCATCCGCCATAACAACTTGTTCTCGGGATCGGCAGCGAGCTCACGCGTGGCGTCCCCGGCCGATGACACACGCCGGTAGGCCGCACTCGTGACGATCCTGCGATGGAGATGCTGCATACTCCAGCCCGATTCCATCAGTTCCACGGCCAGCCAGTCTAATAGATCGGGATGGGCAGGGCGTGCTCCATTGCGGCCAAAGTCCTGCACGCTGGTCACCAGCGGCTCATGAAAATGCCGAGCCCAAATGTGATTGACGGCCACGCGTGCCGTCAGGGGATTTTGAGGACTCGTGATCCACCCCGCTAAAGCCCGCCGGCGTCCTGTGCTGGTGTTGGGGAAAACGGGCGTCAGGCTGGAATATTTTTCCAGCAACGCGGGATCCGCCAGGGCCGCTTGCGATTTGGCAAGTGCCGCTCGAGCCGCCGCCAGTTGCTTCCCGATCGCCTCCACTTCCGCGGCACGTTTGGGATCAGTGGCAGGCTTATTGTTGGCCACGACCAGAGCGTA
>CAZQUW010000320.1:4877-6764 GCA_964596215.1 uncultured Planctomicrobium sp.
CCCAGCCACTGATCCCTTCCACGTCGCGACCATTGGCATATGTCGGCGGTTCAAAATCGAAAGCGGCCTTGGCTACGCCCAGCGCTGATGCAGATCCGGCTGCCGGTGGGCCCGCTACGATAAAATCATCGATCGCGACCACACTGCCAGTTCGAGCATCAAATGAGACGCCCTTGGTAACGTCGCCGACTGGATTCCATCCATTCAGCGCGACAGGCACGTTGTCGACCAGCAGTTTGTCGTCGACCAGGCTGCGGACACTCAGCTGACAACGGTCTTCCTTGGTCATCAACACCAGCTTCACCTGAAAGCGTTTCTGCCCTCCCGCGAAGTCATACCGCCCCGCTTCGAACTCAGTAAATGTTCCCGGCTGATACGCCAGGATCCGTCCGCCATCGAACCCCACGAAACTCGCAGTCAAACCCTTGACCACATCTTTTGCCAGCTGAAAATTGACGTGGGCCTCGTTGAGGATCAACAGTTGAAAGCCGATCGTCGAGCCGTCTTCCAGCGTCTTGATCTGCTGGACCCCATTCTGCAGCACGCGCCGCCCGGTGGTCGCGTCCAGCAACAGTGACTGGCTGCCGGCCAGGGCACCGGCGTTGCCCGCCTGTTCGGCGGCTTTCGTGGCGGCATCAAACGCGGCTTGAGCCTGCACGAGCTGTTCACGAGTTGCGGCAGGCACTTCCTGCAGCCCCTGTTGAGCTGCCAACAATTCGGGTTCGCTCGCGGTAATGGTTCGGCGAACGTCATTGAGAACGGTTTCCTGCATCTCAGGACGCAATCCGGGGTACCAGGCCCGCGGCGGCAGTTGGACCGGTTCAATCTTAAATGCTCCCTCCGCCAGAAAGGCCGGTACTCCCGGAGCAATCGAACCGCGGTCTTTCACGCGATTGCGTTCGTCACCGCCAGTGTAGAACCAGGTCGGGGCCGCGGGGTTCTTATCGAAGACGCGCACCATCCCCAGACGCTGGACTTTACTGCTGCCCCCGTAGACATACTCCTGGAAGGGGCCGGGATCGGCCTCGCCGGGCAGGCGGTCCTGCCGGATATAAATCGGTTCAAAGAAGGCCCGCAATTTGAAGTAGTCATCGTGCTCGATGGGATCATATTTATGATCGTGGCAGTGAGCACAATTGAATGTCAGCCCGAGAAAGGCTTTACCTGTGTGTTCGACCGTGCTGCGCATCCAGTCATTGGGATTCAGTGAATAATAATTGCGGATCAGGTATCCCGTCGCGACGGCAGCCTGCGGATCATCAGGGCTGATTTCATCGGCCGCCAGCATCTCCCGCACCATGCGGTCATAGCCGTGATCGGCATTCAACGAGTTCACAATCCAGTCCCGCCACCGCCAGATCTGGGATGCACTGTTCCGTACGTCATCCTGATCCCGCCGGCCGTACCAGTCACTGTACCGCCAGATATCCATCCAGTGCCGGGCCCACCGTTCACCGTACCGTGGATCCTTTAATAAGCGATCCACCACGGCTTCATAGGCGGTGGGGGACTCATCGGCCAGAAAAGCCTGCAGTTCCTGACGCGTCGGTGGCAGGCCGATCAAATCGAGATAGACACGTCGTAAAATGACCGGCTTGTCGGCCAGTGGCCGCGCGGATAAACCCTGGGCAGCCAGCCTTGCGGTGATGAACGCATCAATGGGGTTGCTCGCCGGAGTAACGTTGGGAACAACCGGCGGAACGGGCCGCACAGGCTTTTGGAACGCCCAGTGGGCACGGGGATCTTCTTCAGGCTGTTCGTTCTCCGGGGTGACCGCGCCCGCTTCAATCCAGGCCCGTATCACGGCGATCTGCTCCGGAGTCAACGGTTTGCCCTCCGGAGGCATCCGGAGGGTTGGTTCACTCTCGGTAATCCGCTCGAACAGCA
>CAZQUW010000321.1:0-6728 GCA_964596215.1 uncultured Planctomicrobium sp.
TCACGACGGAGGGACGACTCCGCTTCGATCTCTCCCAGGATCAGCCTCGTCGAAATCATTCATTTCGTTCGTCGCACCGGCCGTGCTGAGATGGACGAACACGCGGCCCCGGTCAACGCGGGCGAATACATTCTCAGCATGAACCCTGACAGCGGTCGTCATCGCGAGGACATCATCAAACAATTGTTGGCAGAACTTCGCGATGAAGCTCCAGGTGTCGATATCGAGGTCGAACAGCCTCTCGCGCACCTTGTCAGTCAAATGGTCTCCGGCGTGTATGCCCAAATCACCATCAAGATCAACGGCGTCGATTCGGACACGTTGCAACCGTTCACGCACTACTTCCATCTGATGAAGGAAGAAGGCGAAGACTTTACTCCCGAAATGGTGGTGCGTGGCAGTCTGGAGCGACTCGCACCGGTTCTGATGATCGCGTCAACAATCTGAGATCGAGTCTACAAGGTCGATTCCGTTCCCGGCCAGCCAATTGATCGGTGCAGAGTAAATTGGGCGACATTGTAGTCGATGACCGCTCGCAGATACTCGCGGCGGGCGGCGGCGAGTGCCTGTATTGATTGAAGGACTTCGATTGGCAGGCCCTGCGCATTCTGGATGCGCTCCAGGTTGTGATCGTAAGAGCTGATCGCCGATTTGATGCCATCCTCGGCGGTCGCCATCTGCTGGCGGCGCGATTCAACCTGGGCGTAGGCTTCAACGACCTCGCGGGCCACTCGGTCCAATGCCATGACTTCTTTGAGGCGGGCCTGCTCCAATCGTGAATTGGCTTCACCTCGTGCTGCTCGATCACCGGCTCCGAAGTTACGCAGTTCCCAGTAGGCCACCACATCGCCGTCCAGTCGATCTCCGAATTTAGAGATATTTCCGCCCAGTCCACCTCCGAATCCGCCATAACTGACGCCCAGAAGAACACTGGGGATCAACGGCGCATATTGTTCACGCTTAAGACGTTCCACTGCTTCCGCGACGAGGGACCGGCTTTCGCAGATTTCCGGACGACCCCCAAGTCCCTGGGCGACCAGATCCTGGACCGTCACCTCTGTGGATACCAACTCGATAGGCACGATCATCGTTTCCTGTGGCTCAAGCCGCATTAATGGATCGAGCCGCAGACGTTCAGCAAGACGAGCACCTACCACTCGGATTTGTTCATCCGCCCTTTGGATTTCGTTGGTTCTCAGCGATAATTCAGTCCGTGTGCGATCATAGTCGGACTCCAAACCCTGGCCTGTCGTGGCGTATGCTTGCGTCAGGTTAGTGAGTTTCTCCACGCGTTGGTGGGTATCTTGGGCAATCGCCAATTCCTGCCGAGCCTTCAGGAGTTCCAGATAAATGAGAGCAGTCTGGTGAAGCTGGTCGTTGGTCGTGGCCCGCGCTTCCCATTCTCGTGCAAAGGTGGCATTGCGGGCGGCCTGGGGTTGGAAGAGCGCATCGGTGAGATGAAAGTTGGCCACCAATCCAGGGACGCTGGGTGAACTGGCTCCGACGGCGTTGGCTCCCAACCCGGTATAGAGCGAGCCGCGGCTGGTATCGATAATCCTGCCTGCAACTTCTTGAATCTGCCCTTCATGTTTATTGTAGTTGACCCCCGCTCTCAAAGAGGGTAACCACATCGATTCTGCGCGGTCGGCCTGGGCCTGAGATTCGGCAATCCGGGCATGGGCAAACGCGACTTGAGCATTTTGCCCTGTGGTGAGTAACAATGAAGTTGTCAAATCCAGGGGATAGCCGTTCTGAGGCTGGGATTCGATCGCGGGCCCCTGGGCGGGGTGCGCGGGCTCCGCAGTCGATTCGCCGGTTGCACTGGAACCCGGTGCGATAGAACCGGGTGCGAGAATGGGCTCCACGGTAGTCTCGTTCGTGCCCCCTGGGCCTTTCTCAAATGCCGTCTGTGTGATTCGGGTCGTCCCTGTTTCCGATCGGCTGGACTGGACTTGATGCAAATCTGGAACGTTCGATGATTCCTGAGGGGGCCTTTCGATTGGACTTCTGTCGAGACGCCGGTTCGGGATCTGAGCTGCCTGGTGAGCCCGTGCACCAGTCGCGCAACCGCTCCCGACGACAGCCAGGAGCAGGCCGGAAACAGTCAATACCCTATGGAACGACGTTGACATTGAGGTCTCTCAACAGAGGCCGTGGAAGAATTATCCCAGGCATCGGTTCCAGAGATCGGCCTCAATCTGTAACACCTTTAACGAGTTTAAGGGGATTGTCGCCTGCGGGGACTGTTCCGAATCCATCAGATAGACTGGGCAAGATGCGCATGGCCGGACTCAGCCTCATGATGGTTAAGTCGTTAACGATAATCGCCAGGCGGTCTCATTTCGAGGTTGCCCGCTCAACGGTCTGGCCGACTTGGAATGCCGCGGCATTCACCGAGATGACGTCTTCCTGGCCTGTCAGCCCGTCCAGAATTTCCACCTCGGTACCCGTCTTGAGGCCCGGCTTAACCTGATGTCGTTCGACTTTTCCCGCGCCATTTACGACCAGACAGGAAGTGGTTCCTTCACTCGTCAGAATCGCCCCTTTGGGCAGCACGAGCGCATCGGCTTTCTCGGAAATCAGCAAGTCCACATACGCATACATTCCCGGGCGCAGCCGTCCCTCAGGGTTGGGAATGTCGATCTCGACTTTGAGTGTTCGCGTTTCGGAATTTAAGATCCAGGATGTCCGAGTCACTTCTCCTTCGAAGATCTCGCCAGCCAAAGCGGGGACGCGAATCTTGGCTTCTCGCGTTTGCTCAACGAGAACTGCGTCGGTCTCAGGAACGTCGATGAAGACGCGTACCTTGTGGGCCTGCACGACCTTGAACAGAGGTTTGTCCCCCGGCCTCTGGCTGGCATGCGCTAGATGGCCGGGATCAATGTTGCGAACGGTGACGACACCATCAAACGGAGCGGCAAGCGCCTTGTATTGGCACAGAGCAGTGACCCGGCCCAAGTCTGCTTCGGCGACATGCTGCCTGGCCTGAGCCGCCTTGTGATCCGCAACGGCCTTTTCGATTTGAGCTTCGGATTCGGCCAACTTCGATTCAAATGATCTGATGCGGGTAACCGTCTCATTCCGGGCTGCATCTGCCGACGCCAGTTGCTGGAGAGTCTCATCTGCCAGTTTCTGCGTCACGGCCTTCTTTTCGACGAGCACCGTGATTCGGTCGGACTCCGATTTCCAGCGTTGATAGTTGGCTTCGGAGCGAGCTTCCGCGGCCCGGGCTTCCTGGACTTGCGACTTGGCCGACTCTTTCGCAGCCACCGCGACAGCAATCAACGCCGTGGCCTGATCGACTTCCGATTTGGCCTGTTCAACCAAGGCAACCTTCTGCTTGAGTTCCTCATCGAGTTCCGGAACTGACAGCTCTGCGAGAATTTGCCCCGCCCGGACGAGCTTCTTGTCACTGGAGTAGCGGGGGCCTTCCACGGAGTCGCCAATGTCCACCATGACCCGTTCCACGTAGCCAGTCACCTTGGCGAAGACTGCGGTCTCGGCGAAGGGTTCGATTTGACCGGGCTGCTCGGTGCGTCGGGTCAGCAGCTTCCTGACGGGCTTCACGGTCGTGACTTTCGGAACTTCGGAAGCTGCGGACTGAATGTGTGTCACCGATGCCAAGGGGTCGGCGCCCGTGGCACCGCACCCTTGTAGAAGGCACGCCACGATTCCTACCAGGACACAATGGGCGTAGCGGATCAGTGGTGTCATCGGCATGGTCATTTCAGGAAAAAACGGTGATTCGTACGATGCGAGACAATGATCGCGTCTTCAATTGGTCTGTCAGGCGGTTCCAGGTTCCGGAGCATGCCGGGCACTGTCGGGATCCCCGGGGTCCAGCGACGCTGATTTTAATGATGCCGAACCTTGCAGTAATGCGAAGACCGACGGCAGGACAAACAGCGTGGCAAATGTCGCCGCGACCAATCCACCAATGACCGCCTGTCCCAAGGGAGCGGTCTGCTGGCCTGATTCGCCCCAGCCGCTGGCCATCGGCACCATACCTGCGACCATCGCGCAGCTCGTCATGAGGATGGGACGCAAACGGCTCGCGGCCCCTTCGATCGACGCGGTGACTGCCGAACCTGATTGGTGCCGGTTCTGTTCGGCGAAGGTGATCAACAAGATGGCATTGGCCATCGCGACTCCGATACCCATGATGGCCCCGATAAACGATTGGATATTCACTGTGGAGCCAGTGATCAGCAGCGCAATCAGGACCCCCGTGACAACCGCCGGAGCGGTCGACACGGCCGCCAGCGCTAACCGCAGCGACTGGAAGTTGGCCGACAACAACAGAAAGATGACTATGATCGCCAGCATCAGGCCAATTCCCAGGCCGCTCAGCATTTGACGCATCGGTGGGATCTGACCGCGAAGTTCATGCGACACCCGGCCCAGCTTGGCCCCCCCCTTTTCGAGTTCGTCTTTTTCTCGATCATCCTGACGTTTGACGTCATCGAGCACACGACTGATCCGCCCTGAAACCCGCCCGAGATCTGCGTTCGCCAGGTTTGCCGTCACGCTGATTTCACGTTTCATGTTGTAACGATCGAATTCGCCCGGCATCGTACTCGACGTGATATTGGCCACGTCGCGCAACAGCAACGTCGGTGTTGTCGCGGTGCCGCGTTGTACCGGAACCGCTGCAAGATCTTCCACAGAGTTCAACTTGGGTTGCGGGATTTCGACCTGCACTTGATAGCCGATACCCGTTTTAGGGTCGGGCCAGTAATTGGGCACCATGAAGCGGCTGGATGATGTCGCCGCGAGGACTGATCGGGAAACTTGATTCATCGAAGTACCGCTGAGGCCCGCTTTCTCCCGGTCAATTTGAACGTCAACGGTCGGATAGTCCAGTGATTGCGCGACCTGCACGTCCCGCAGCGCCGGAATATCCTGCAGAGCCCGCTGCACCTTCCTGATGTAGTCGCGATTCTCCTTGATCGAGCCACCGCGAACGGCAATTTCAATCGGCGTGGGCGAGCCGAAGCTCATCACCTCGCTCACAATATCTGCCGGTTCGAATGAGAAACGAACCTTGGGCAAACGCCGCTGCAATTCATCTCGCAGCACTTCTTTCATGCCCTCAGTGCTTACCCCGGAATTGTGCTTCAGCGCGATCCGCAGTATCGCTTCCTCGGGACCGCGCGAGAACTGATAGACCGAGTTGATGGGAAAACTGGCGGGGACCGTTCCCACGTAGCCGAGCGTCAGCGCGATCTTGTCGGCCCCGACTTTCTCCTTCACGATGTCCAGGACTTGCAGGGCCGTTTGTTCGGTCTTGTCGATATGCGTCCCGTCGGGTCCACGCATCCGCAGCCGGAACTCTCCGGCGTCGATCGTGGGGAAGATCTCCAACCCTAATCTCGTACCTGTCTGCCAGATGGCCAGGCCGCACACCACGAGGTAGATTGGCACGCTGAGCCAGCGAAAGCGAACGATCTGCGAGAGGACTTGGCAATACGCTCTTTTCAAACGGTCAACGACACCACTTTTTTGAGGTGAGATCTCGCCCGGTGCGTGAGACTTGAGCAACCACACCGCCACGATCGGGACGAACGTGCTGGAGAGCAGATAGGAAGCGACCATCGCGAAGCCGACCGCCAGTGACAGGGGTACGAAGAGTTCACGGGCCGCCCCGCTCATGAAGAACGACGGCACGAATACTGCAAGAATGCAGAGCATCGCTAACAATCTCGGAACAGCCGTCTGCGAATTTCCCAGCCGTACCGCCCAGGCGACGGGAATCCCCCGGGCCATTTGCGTATGGATGTTTTCGATCTCCACCGTGGCCTCGTCCACGAGGATACCCACCGCCAGAGCCAGGCCACCGAGTGTCATCAGATTGATGGTCTGGCCTGACAGCCAGAGTCCCAGAACGGCCGCGATGATCGCCAGGGGAATGTTCATGACGACGACCAGCGCACTTCGCCAGTCTCGCAGAAACACCAACACCATGAGGCCCGTCAAAATGGCACCCAGCACGCCCTCGGTGAACAAGCTCTCAATCGCACGGGTGACATAGGGCGATTGGTCGAATTCAAAGCTGACTCGGATATCGTCCGGCAGTTCCTTCTGCATTCTGGGCAAGGCTCGCTTGATTTCGTCAATGACGCTCATCGTCGAGGCTTCAGCACGCTTCGTGGCCAGGATATAGACTGCCCGACGACCATTGACCAGCGAATAACCGGTTGTCACGTCGGCGGAATCATCAATCGTGCCGATGTCACGCAGATAGATATTCGGAGCCGCCCCGGTGCGGAGGGGAATGTTGCCCAGATCGCGAATGTCCTTGACCATCGCGTTGGTCGCCACAATGGGGTACATGTCCCCCACGTGCAAATTTCCGGAAGGGCTGATCGTATTCCCGCTCACGAGGACGTTGATAACGTCGTCGGGGGAGATCCCGTAGGCTCGCAGGCGATCGGGATCGGTCCTGACGACGATGGTGCGCGCGCTGCCCCCAAACGGCGGGGGTGCCGATACGCCCGGCAGTGACGAGAACATTGGCCGGACCTTGAAGAGAGCCTGGTCCTGAATTTCTGTGATCGTTTTCGTGGGACTCGACAAGACGAGATACCCCACAGGTACGCTGCCGGTATCAAACCGCATGACGAAGGGGGGGACCGTGCCGGGGGGCATCATGGCACGAGATCGATTCACATAGTTGATGGTCTCGGCCATCGCTACAGCCATATTTGTTCCTGGATGAAAATAGAGTT
>CAZQUW010000322.1:0-2822 GCA_964596215.1 uncultured Planctomicrobium sp.
CGCTGGTTCGCAACGTCCAGCTTCCACGTCGGCGGGGCCCATGTGCTGATGGCGGACGGTTCCGTTCGCTTTGCCAGCCAGAACATTAACGCCACCACCTGGGCCAATCTCGGTTCCCGCGCCGACGGCGTGACCCTCGGCGACTGGTAGTTCGGTCCCAGGACCGCATGATTCGTTTTTCTTCCAAGCCTGGAGCCCCCCGCGCGGCTTCAGGCTTGGTGACATCTGGGATCTCTGTTTTCTATTCTGTCTCTCTGGAATCTCGACATGACCTCGCGACAGTTTGTATTCGGAATGTGTTGTTTGAGCATGTTGACGGCGATCGGCTGCGGTGATCCAGCGGCAGCCGAGCCGACACTGGTCCCGACGCAAGGCATCGTCACGCAGGCAGGAAAACCGCTGGCCCACGTGACGGTGACGTTCTATCCGGACAACGGGAAGGACACCCAGGGCCCCAGTTCGACCGGCGTCACCAATCAGGCAGGTGAGTTCCAGTTGGTGGCCGCTGGCAACAAGCCGGGGGCTGTGGTCGGGTTCCATAAGGTGACGGTTCAATGCCCGATGATGGGATCCGGCATGTCTCCCGAACAACAGGCCGCTGCCAAGGCGTGCCAGATCTCCGCCAACTTCGCCAGTCCCGAGAAAACCACGCTGACCGCCGAAGTGACCGCGGAAACCCCGGATCTGATTCTGGATGTGCCAGCCAACTAACCCGCAGCGGGGCGTGAAGGGATTCGCAACCAGCCGTGTACTCCAACCCCGCCCAGTCAACCAGGACATCGCATTCCACCCTGCTTTAACGGCGTTTCGTGAATTTCCCGGTCCGCAACACGGTCTAGCAGCAACCCGCCAAGTCGCTTAAAATCGCGGCATCGGTCTGTCTCAGGTGAGACGACCGATCGTAGCCGGGGGGCTGCGGAAGGGGTTCAAGGACGATCATGAAAATGCGAACTGGTCTCTCTGTGGGATTGCTGTTGGTGGCTGGCTGCCAGGCGCCCTGGATTAAGACCCCCACGCTCTACCCGGGTAACCCCGAAGCCGAGCGGGCGTCGTATACTCTGCATGATCCGATGCCTGATGCCTCCCTCGGTCCCAATGTCGGTGGCCGGCCGCGCGAATCGCTGATTCAGCGCAGCGAACCCCGGCGCACCCTCGAAGCCGCGATTCCCGCCATGACGGGTCAGCAACCCGGCGTCTCCGGTTCGCCGATTCTGCCACCTCGGGAGAGTGCCTACCCGAATGCGGTGACCCCCTGATCGCGTGACGCGCTGTGGGCACCGCGTTATCGTATAGAAACAGGAACGTGTGAGAATCACGGAGCGGGATCGGACGTCATCAGAGTCGAGTCCTGGCCTTCCCGCGCATAGTTCCCCATAGAGCTCCCCGTACGATCGCCGGATCGACAGACACCGCAGGAGATTTCCATGCGACGCCCATCTGCAGCAGCCAGCGGAACGATTGGACTCCTGCTGCTGGCGGGCGTCATTGCCTTGTGGCAACCCGCGGCCACCCCGGCCGCGCCCAAGATTCCGCGAACCATTGAGACCAGCGGGATCGATTTCATTACCCCGGCCGCCCAGCAAAGCATTGAACGCGGGCTGGCCTTCCTGGCAGCTCAGCAGAACGATGATGGTTCGTTCGGATCGGGAACCGTCTTCAGCCACAACATCGCGGTGACGGCACTCTCCGGGATTGCGCTGGTGTCGGCTGGCAACACCCCCGATCGCGGCAAGTATGGCAAATCGGTCGCCCGCGCCCTGCAGTACATCCTGGAACATGTCGGCCCCAACGGGTTCATCACCGCCCGCGATACCAGTCCGCACGGTCCCATGTATGACCATGGTTTCGCTACGCTGTTCCTGGCGGAAGTCTATGGGATGTCCCCGACGCCCGACCTGCGCGAGAAGCTCGCACTGGCCATCAAGCTGATTATCAACACCCAGAACCGCGAAGGGGGCTGGCGCTATCAGCCGGTCCGCGGTGAGGCGGATATCTCGGCGACCGTGTGCCAGATCATGGCGTTGCGCGCGGCCCGAAACAGCGGGCTGTTCGTCCCTAAAGATACGGTCGATGCCTGTATTCAGTACGTCCAGAAGTGCCAGAACGCCGATGGCGGGTTTCGATATCAGCTGGTCAGCGGTTCGCCGAGTGCCTTTCCCCGCTCGTCCGCGGCCCTGGTTTCGCTCTACAGTGCCGGCGTGTACGAAGGCCGCGCCATCGAGCGGGGCCTGAAGTATGTCGAGGCTTACAAACCCTCCGGTGAGGTCTTCCGACAGGAAAGCAACTACTTTTACGGACACTATTACGCCGCCCAGGCCATGTGGCACGCCGGGGGCGAGCACTGGAACTCCTGGTTCCCCGCCATCCGTGACGAGTTGCTGTTGCGTCAGATGCCAGACGGCCGCTGGCCCGATTCGATCTGCGATGAATACGGAACGGCAATGGCCTGCATCGTCCTGCAGATGCCCAATCAGTACGTGCCGATCTTCCAGAGATAAGGTGAGTACGACTCGCATCAGCACATCCAGCCAAATGACTTAGCCGGCCAGCAATTTGCGGCCCCGTGACCGCAAGGTTTCCAATAGTTGATCGAGATCCTCGGTCGTCGTCAGGGGATTCATCAGCGTCACGCGTAACGCCGCAACCCCATTCACGACGCCGTGCACGAGATAGAACTCGCCCGATTCGATGATCTCGCGGCGCAGACGCAGTTGAAACATCCCCAGCTCTTCCGGCGTCGCGTTCTGCAGCGCCTCGGGCGTATGCCGGAAGACGACGATGTTGCAGTGCGGCGCGTGGAGCGGCTCGAAGTCGGGTGCCGC
>CAZQUW010000322.1:2922-6672 GCA_964596215.1 uncultured Planctomicrobium sp.
GCCGATCCGCCGTGGGCCGCGTCGACGTGCATCCAAACCTGGTGCTTCTCGCACACGTCCGCCACGGCGTTCAACGGGTCAAACGCGCCCACCGGAGTGGCACACGCACAGGCCACCACCGCAATCACCGGATGCCCCTCGGCTTTCAGGCGTTGCAGGGTCGCGTCGAGCCGCACGGGATCCAGGCGATGATCGGCATCGACTTCGGCCTTGATCACTTGCCGGGTTCCCAGCCCCATAATGCCGGCCGCACGGGCCATGCAGTAATGCGCTTCCGCCTGCACCACCAGCACCGGGGCCGGGCCGCTCCGGGCAACTCCCGCCTCCCAGGCATCCCCCAGCGCCACGTTGCGGGCAGCCAGCAGGGCCGTCAGATTGGCCGCCGCCCCGCCATGTGTCACCACACCCGCCGAACGGGACGGGTCCCAGCCAATGGCCTCGGCTAAGCGGCCAATCAACGCTTGCTCGACCGCCACGCCCCAGGGACCCATTTCATAGATGGCCATCACCTGATTGGTGACCGAACCCAGCGCATCAAACAACCCGGCCAGCGGGACCGACGGCGGCACTTGATGCCCCACGTAGTGCGGGTGATGCAGATTGTGTCCACGCGACAGCATCACGCTGAGCAGCTCGCGAAACCGAGCCACCCGTTCGTCACCCGTCGCCTGCGCCGGGGCTTGATTCAGGATCTCACGGGCGAAGCGCAAGTTGGGTAACGGCTCGTTCCAGTTCAGCACGGGAGTCTTCCCCGCCTGGACCTGGCTCATGTGCTGGCTGAGGATTTCGGCCCAGTTCTCAGCCGCTTCCGCGAAGAGCTCGGGCGAGTACGCGGCGCGAATCCGGTCTCGCGCAGCAGCATTGGATGGCAAATCAATCGGCAGCATGATGCAACACTCGGCAGCCACGCCCGGCCCCTGACTCTCTCTCCACGGTCGGGCGAAATATCAAATTGACGAGCCCGACAACTGAGCCAGGTGGGCCGAAAATCGTGAGCGACGCGGCCCCAGTACTCTGTCACACAGAGAAAGTGGGTGCCGCTGGCTCAGCCAGTGCTTTGCAGAATGATGAAATCCGCGCTCGCACTGGCAGAGCCAGTGGCACCCAATTCCCAAATCAAACGTTACAGTCGACCAGGCTCAGAATGTCAGTACTTGTAGCCCTATGACACCTGACTCACCGACGGAGTTCACACTCCAGTCAGGCAACCTGAACAACATCGGTTTTGGGTCGTCCAGAACCGCCCTATTTCAGGCGGTTCTGAACTGACACCGAGGTTTTGCCCGTGTTGATTAGTCCTGTCCCGGAACCCACAGCTTACCACCCGACGCCGCCGCGGCGGCCGATTCCGGAGTCCACAGTCCGCCGTCGCTGATGCCGGCCCCGACCGTTTGCAGATCGGTGCCGTTCATGATCGCCTGGACGCGCGGGCTGTCGATCTTTTCCAGTTTCAACAACTGCTGGATCTGCGGCTTGCACTGCGGAATCTTGAGGAAGTAGTCCCGAGCACACCGCCGGAGGATCTCGACCACTTTCTCTTCGTTGTTCGAGAGCGCGGCGACTTCCAGTTCGTTCAGATCCCAATCGGCCCGCGCCATCAAGTCGGCGCCAATCCGCTGGCTGGCCGCACGACCGCGGTCACACCACATCTGAGCCGCTTCCAGATCGAGGACCCGAATCGCCAGGCTGCAGGCCATGCGGCAGACAGCCGGAACATCGAACTCGGGAATCGAAATTTCACGTTCGTAAACGGACGTCAGCAAGCGTCGCAGCGGGTGAATGGCCCGCGTGCTGGCCAGCATCGGAAACGCTTCGCGCACGACTTCGGCCGGCACTTCGGCGAACGACAGCCGCAGACAATCTTGAATGCTGCTCTTCTTCAGTTCATCCACGCTCTGGCAGACCATCGGCTGCACGGCCGGCAGACCCAGCCGCTGGCGGAGATCGTCGACATCCAGCGAATAGTTCGCAGTTTCCGTAACCGATGCCAGCACATTGATTGCCGCACAGACCGGCATGTGCAGTTCGGGATCGCGGGCGGCATCAGCGGGAGTCATGCCATCGAGTGCTTCCAGCGGCAGACTCGTCCAAATATCGTACACCACATGCTTGGCATGCGCACTGATCAACTTCAAAATCTCCGACCGCCGCAGACCGGGGGGTGGAACCACATTGAAATTGAGTCCGGCGACGTCGCGCGGAATGCCGCCATCGGCCTCCAGTGCGCCCCAACCCTCGGCGGGGGTCACGTCGATCTGATCACCGGCGACACGCACGACCAGGTCATGATCGGCGTCGCTGAAGCTGGGACTCAGGCTGCGCACGTAAAGTTCACCTGGCGCAGCCGGATCGCGGACTTCGTCCAGGATCATGACCGTACCAATGCTGACCGGCAGGCTGTTCAAATCGTCGACTTTGCCGGAATCGCGCGGGCGATCCAGCAACAGATACACGGCCGCCGGCGCACGATCCATATCGGGACGCGTCGGGGGCAAGGGCTGACGATGCAGTCGCGGCTCCTGGTCCAACTGCGACAACAAGCGGCTGACCGACTGCACGCGATAGCGATAGGTCCGCAGCGGAATCTGCTCTTCCGGCAATTGCTGATCGTGCAGCTGCGCCAGAGTTTCCAGCTCGACGGCCGATTCGAAATCGGGCAGGTCGTCACCAGCGCGACCCAGAAGTTCCGCGGCGGCGGCGAGGTCACCCGACCAGGCATAGCACAGGCCGGCGTTGAACGACAGCACCGGTTGGTGGCGATCCTTTTCCGACAAGGCTTCGAACAGCTGAGCTGCCTTGTTCCAGTTGCGCTTGTTGGCCAACTGCATGGCCTCGGCAAACTCAGCCTGGTTCGGCTGATTCTCCGGCAGCGTCCGCAACTGATACAGGTTGCGGAAGGGCAGGGGAATGTCATTCGACTTGTTCAATTCGTGGAAGGCCGACATCACATAGCGGGCGTCTTCTTCATTGCGCGCCCACAGCAGGGCATCGAACAAATAGCGCCACACTGCCATGAAGCAGCCGTTATTCAACAACTCGTCGACAATTTCAATCGCCAGTTGATAGGCCAGGCCCGGGTTCTTTTCACCAATGAATGTCAGGTGCTCTTCGACCAGGGGCCGCGTGGCATCCCAATCGGACATGAACAGGTGCCAGCGGATGTCGAAGTAGTAGCCGTAAGGGTCCTGGGGATTGACTTGCTGCGACAACTGGATCAGCGACCGAGCGTCTTCCTGTCGCTCTAACATCAAGAACGCCATGATCTTATTACGGATCAACAGGGGGTTCGTCGAGTGCTCCGGCTCCAGTTTTTCAGCGGCCAGCAGGGCCTGCTTGGGCTGCTTTTCAGCAATCAGACGTTCGACCGCAGTCAGTTCCTCGATGATTGGTTGGCAGCAAAACTTGAATTTCTTGCCATTCCCGCACGGGCACGGGTCGTAAGGTTCCAGCGCCATCTCGCCATCCTTTTTTGTTCGTCAGTGCGATATGTTTTCGAAAGCACCCCTGTCGCCAGCTGCGGAATTCCATGGAATTCCGCGATTCCGACGAGGTAGTGCGAAATGAGCAATTCACAGTCCCTCAAAAAAAGCGAATCCGCGAAAGGCTGCGGCGGACCCCAACCTGCATGCTATCAGAGTCACTCAAATTTCCCAAGTTGTATTGAACGTGAAAGTCACAGCCGCCCGAGCCGGGCTTTCGACTGCAACCGTAGCATGGCCGCCCCCGGCCGTCCGTGATCTGAATACTCAA
>CAZQUW010000323.1:0-6569 GCA_964596215.1 uncultured Planctomicrobium sp.
GGACGCCCGCCTGCAACGCGTTCGTTCGCTCGGCCGCGAAGGCGCGCCAGCGAACGCTGTGCCGGCGGAAGTCGGCCCGCGCCTCCACGTCACGCCGCTCAGCCTCTCGCCGTCGAGCGATCCGTCCGTCTATGGCGGGCGCCGGTTCTGGGATGCCGGGTGGCCTCGCGGCGCGGTGAAATCTGGATGATCACCGATCCCTTTGCACCGGAGGTCAAACCCGAACAAATGCAGCGGTTCGCACACGGCCTGCATGAAGTTCTGAGCCTCGCAGAGAGGGACGGCTGGTTGTACCTTGTGCAGCGCACCGACGTCTCGCGAATCAAGGATACAGACGGAGATGGCGTCGCGGATCTGTTCGAAATCGTCAACGACGAATGGGAAGTCAGCGGCGACTATCACGAGTATGCGTTTGGATCGAAGTTCGATCGGGACGGCAACTTGTGGGTCACGTTGTGCCTGACCGGTTCGTTCAACAGCGATGTGAAGTATCGCGGCTGGTGCGTGCGGATTACCCCGGAAGGGAAATTGATCCCTACCTGCAGCGGAGTCCGATCGCCCGGTGGCATGGGAATGAACCTCGCCGGTGAGATGTTTTATACCGACAACCAGGGCCCCTGGAACGGCACGTGTGCTCTCAAGCATTTGATCCCGGGTAAATTCGTCGGACACCCGGGTGGCTTCAAATGGTACGACCTTGCGTCGTCGGTAATGGGGCCGCGTCCTAAGGAACCGCAGAGCGGCAGCCGGTTCATGGTTGAGGCGGGAAAAATCCCGGAATACGAACCGCCGTCCATCCTGTTTCCCTACGCCAAAATGGGGAACTCCGCGAGTGGTATCGCGGCTGACAGTACGGGGGGGAAGTTCGGCCCGTTTGCCGGCCAGATGTTTGTCGGCGATCAAACCGCCAGCACCGTGATGCGGTGTTTCCTGGAGCTTGTTGACGGACACTATCAGGGAGTCTGCTTTCCTTTTCGCGAAGGATTTGGTTCGGGTACCCTGGGGCTGGAGATGACGCCCCGCGGCAGCCTGTTTGTCGGGGGAACGAACCGTGGCTGGGGATCGCGTGGAAACAAGCCGTTTGCAGTTGAACGCCTTGACTGGACCGGCAAAGTTCCCTTCGAAATCCACGAAATGCGGGCCCGTCCGGACGGCTTTGAACTCGCCTTTACTGAGCCCGTGGATCCTCTGGCCGCAGGCAAAGTCGAGTCGTACTCCTTGACGACCTATACCTACATTTTTCAGGCCTCGTATGGCAGCCCGCAGGTCGATCATTCGACGCCGACCATCGAGAAGGTCGTGGTGGCTGCGGACGGCAAGAGTGTGCGACTTATTGTTAAAGGACTGCAGATCGGACATGTGCATGAATTGCACACGGACGGGGTCCGCTCCGTCCAGGGATTGCCGTTGCTGCACAACCAGGCGTATTACACGCTGAACCATATTCCCGCAAAGTAGTTTGCTCACACCTGAGATCCCTCCATGCAACGTATCGACCGCGAATCTGCCCGCAAATATGCCCTCGACTGGCGTGATGAGCCCCTTCTGAAAGTGGAGTGTGGTGAATCGTTCGAGATTGAAACGTACGACGCCTCGACGGGCTTCTTTAAGTCGATCGAGGACAAAGCCATTCCGGGCAAGCGGCCCGGGTTTGATCGTACCCCGCCCCTGGCGAACCCGATTGCCGGGCCGGTTTGGGTTAATGGTGCCGAACGAGGCGATGTGCTCGTGGTCGCAATCGAATCGATTGAAGTCGACGAGTACTCGTGGATTGCCGTGGGGCCGCGGCGCGGTCCGCTGGGTGAATCGACGCGCTGGCCCGAGCTATCCAGCGAGTACACCACAAAAATCTTTCGCCACTCACCGGGCAAAAGTGGCACGACGCGCGACGGCACCGTGCACTTTAACGATAAGATCTCCTGGCCCATCACGCCGTTCGTGGGGACGTTCGGGGTGGCTCCTGATCGCGAAGTGGTGACCAGCCTCGACGGGCAAGGTGTCTGGGGTGGCAATCTCGACATTCGCGATGCAGCGCCTGGCAACAAGATCTATATCCCCATCATGCATGAGGGAGCCCGGTTTTACCTGGGGGACGTCCACGCCAGCCAGGGGGATACCGAATTCACCGGTACGGCTGCCGAAACGAAATCGACCGTCCGACTCCATTTTGAACTCATAAAAGGCAAGCGTATTCCCGGTCTGCGGATCGAGAAGCCTGAATCGTTAATCTGTATCCACAACTATCGCCCACTGGAGGTCGCCGTCGAAACCGCCACCATCCAGTTGATGGATTGGATGATCACCGAGTTCGGCATCTCACCCACCGACGCCTATTGCCTGGTCAGCACCTGCCCTGATTTTCGGATCAACGTCTACCAGATGTGTAAAATTGGCCGCCTGGATTATGTGGCCGGGGCAGAAATTCCCAAGAAGTATTTAATCTGAAACGATTGCCTCCTCTGGCGGCTGGGAACTCGAAAATAGGGTGTCGATCTACTTCGCGACCTTGGCGTCCTGCTGTTGAAAACTTGAATTTAAACAGAAGTGCACGAAGGTCGCGAAGGAAGACCCGATTGGTTTTTGTAGTTAACAAATATGCAATATTCTGTTGAGTTTTAACTTCGCCAGAATGTGGACTCTTTCGGCGCCGTATAGCGCACGGCGAGGTGCGGCGTCTCGTTCTGCTTGCCGTCGGCGAGCGATTGCAGTCCCGCCTGCACGAGGCCGCTGGTCAATAATGTTCGTTCGATCGGATAGGGTGCCTTGCCGGTTACGAACATCTTCTCCGCCTGGGCCATCAAGGCCGCCGAATAGACGACGTTCGGGTTCGGGGGGAGATGGTACTGCGTGGAGAGTGGTTCGGCTTGTCCCCGCACTTTGGCGGCGACCAGGAAGTCCTCCACCAGGCCGTTCATCAGCAGCATCGTGGCCTTCGTGCCGTCGTTGTATTCGAAGCGATAGGCGACCGGTTCCTTGACCCATTCCTGCATCTGCTGACGCGTCGGATAGCGATGGCTGAAGGACTCGGGTTGTTTTAACGTGTGACTGCGCGAGAGGCACGCTTCGAACAGGACAGGATCCCAGCCTCCAGCCGCCCATTTACCGCTGTCCAGGGCCTTCCACACCGCATCCCCGCGCAGGGCGTGCATCCATTTGACTCCCGTCTCACCACCCTTCCGGCGCTCGATGAATGACTGCAAGGTTTCCAGGGCATGGAAGTCGTAGATGTCTGTCGAACCAAACGCAACGCACAGGACCTCGTCGACTTCGGCCCCATACGGCAGCTCCAGGGAGGGCATCCGCCAGGTATGTGGCAGCGATGATCCAGCCGTGAATGGAAAGTTGAGTTCCCGGGACTGTTCGACCATCTTCTTCGCCCAGTCGAAGTTCCAGGACAGGTGCTTGTCATTGAAGACGGGGCTCGTCCGTCCATCCTGCTTGAAGACGTCGACGATCTGTTCAAAAAGTTCATACCGCGGGTAGAGTTTCTGTCCGATCTTGTTGAGCGGATAATCTCCATGCTCGCCGATCAGCAGAATGGCATCGACCGCCAGTTTGTCCCCGCCGCAGCGCAGGGCTTCGGCCACCGTCGGGTAGATCTTAAAGCCGAACTCTGCAGCCCGCTTTTTGCTGAGATCGCCTTCCGGGCTCTGGTCGACGTAGGCCGAGACCACATCGAACGCAGGCCGGTGCCACTTCCCGTTCAAGGGATAGCCGACCAGGAAACGTTCGGCCATATGCCAGGCGTGCGACCGATAGTTCCACAACGTCGTGACGACACCCAATCGCTTCCGCGCAGCAGGGGCGGGCTGATCGGATCCCAGCAACGGGGCGACGAATAATCCGGCTCCGACAGTTCCCAGAAATTGACGGCGAGTTTGCGATGTCATCAGACGTTTCTCCATCGGGGAGTTGAAATGTTAGACTGCAGGGCCACGGCCAGAGATGCTCGCCGACCCTCGGATGAGAATGATATTGGCGGTGACTGATGTGTTTCAACGGATGGACGGAAGGGCATTGGCCCGTCGGAATGTCTGACCCGTCGCACTTGATCCTCGCTCGAAGTCGTCTGCTCCTGCAGATACACTGTGTTTCCGCCTCCGCGAGTTACGAACATAAGGAATCACAACATGTCACTGGTTGCACACCCCGCCGGGAACTATCACTTCTTGCCGGGCATCGATCCGTATTCTTGCGGGGTTGTCTCGGCGCCCGGGTTTGAGATCGTCCACGTCATTCTGCGCAAGCCAGTCGATTACCTGAGCGGCTTCGACTTGATCCAGTCCCATTTGCATCATGAAAAGCGGCCGATTGCCGCGCTGTGTGCCATTGAGCTGCGATCACCCTGCCCTTTCACCTTTCCTGGATTCGCGGCCTTCAATGCCCTGTATGCGAAGGTCTTGGAAGACTGGGGAGTGTTTGTCGACGGTGTGAATCCCGTAGCGCGAACCAACGTGGCCCCGGAAGTTACGCCACCTCCGGCCCCGGCGCTGTACGCATTCTCGTATACGCGTCCCACCTTGCAATCTGTGTCTCCGACCTTCGTCGTGGCGGGTGCTGGTGAACTTCCTGAAGGGATCCTGGCCGCCGAATCGATCGTTGCCTGGGGGGACGTGTCCGCTGTCGGTTTACGGACCAAAGCCCAGTTTGTCATGGATCTCATGGAGCAACGCCTGCGAGGTCTCGGGGCCGACTGGCCGCTGGTGACCGATGTCGATGTTTATACGATTCACCCGATCGAAAATTTTCTGCGCGAGTTAATTCTGAATCGGATGCGTCCGGCCGACTTACACGGAATTCACTGGCACTATACCCGTCCACCTATTGAGGGGATTGAATTCGAAATGGACATGCGCGGCATCCGTACTGAGATTCGCCTGGATTAAGTTCCTTGATGACAGTGAGGGGCCTGGTTCTCTGAGTGTTACTTGAATCAAACCGAGGAGGCCCCGACTCAGAGAGTCAGGCTACAGTCAGGCGACAGTCAGGCGACAGGGGCCGGTTCGCGACGCGTGGCGGCTTCCATGATGGCTTGTTCCGAGAACTGCTCGCGTGTGAATTCGCCGGTCAGTCGCCCCTCGCACAGAACGAGGATTCGATCGCACAGAATCAGCAGTTCGGGGAGTTCGCTGGAGGTGACAATGGCTCCGATCCCTGCTCGGCAGAGATCATGAATCAGATGGTAAAGTTCGGCCTTGGCGCCCACGTCGACGCCGCGTGTCGGGTCGTCGAGCAATAAAATACTCGGCTGAGTCAGCAGCCAGCGCCCGACAATCGCCTTTTGCTGGTTGCCCCCACTAAGGCTGGTGATGGCGGCGTCGATGCTCGCGGTCTTCACGTTCAGCCTGGTCACCGTTGCCTGAGATTGGCGGCGCTCTTCTCCCTTCTGGATGAAGACACCACCTGTTGCCATTTCCTGCAAATGACAGAGTGAAATGTTCCGACCCACGGAGAACTGCGAAAACAGCCCCAGGCGTTTGCGGTCCTCGGTGACCAGTGCCATGCCAGCGGCCTTCGCCTCAGCGGGATGTTGAAACTGGACCCGCTGGCCGCGGAGCAGAATTTCCCCCTGCGGGGCTTCAGGGCTGCAACCGAACAGGCACTCCAGCAGCTCCGTTCGCCCCGCGCCCATCAAGCCCGCGATCCCGATCACCTCGCCCCGATGCAGTTTGAAGTTCACATCATGCAATCGCCATTGGCGAGCGTGGCCACTCCAGGGCAGCGACAACCCGCGTGTTTCGAGGATGACCTCACCGATCACCCGCTCCGCGCCGAGATTCATCGATTCGATTTCGCGTCCCACCATGAGATGGGCAATCTCTTTGGGATTGGTGGCCGACTTGGAAATCGTCCTGACGAACTGACCATCGCGCAGGACGGTAATGCGGTCTGCCAGGCGAAAGACTTCCTCCATCTTGTGAGAGATGTAAATGATCGTGACGCCGCGGGCACGCAAGCGTTCGAGCACCCGGTACAGCCGCGCAACCTCGGATTCGGTGAGTGCACTGGTGGGCTCGTCCATGATCAGGATTTCGGTATCGAGCGACAGTGCCTTGGCGATCTCCACAAGTTGCTGGTCGCCCACGCGTAACGACCCGACCGGGACCTGCGGGGCAATCTCACATTCCAACTGCGTCAATAGTTCGCCAGCCGCCCATTCCATGGCGCGATCATCGAGCAGTCCCAGTCGCGTCCGTTTCTCGCGGCCCAGAAAGATGTTGGCCGCGGCCGAGAGACCTTCCACCAGATTGAGCTCCTGGTGAATCATGCTGATTCCGGCCGCTTCCGCGTCCCGCGTCCCCGTCACGCGCAGCGGCTGACCGCGCAGAAGCAGTTCCCCTTCGAATTCGGTCTCCACGCCGGAGAGGATCTTCATCAGCGTGCTCTTGCCGGCACCGTTTTCTCCCATCACCGCGTGGCATTCACCACGGGCGACGTCAAACGAGACACCGTTGAGCGCGACGACGCCGGGAAACCGTTTCGAAATCTTGCGAATGGAAATGAGGGGTTCGGTCATAACGCGGTCCAGAGAGCGCAGGACGGAATTGCAGTCTTCATAGATAGCAGTC
>CAZQUW010000324.1:0-6539 GCA_964596215.1 uncultured Planctomicrobium sp.
GATTCGAACTGCTTCACCAAGGGTAGTTCGGCTGGGGGTGTAGCCGGAGACGACTGTGAGTCCGATCCGGGCGAGCGCCTACACTTCCGGCCGACTACTCTTTTTTCATTCTTTGACGTTAAACTGGCATTCATAATAATCAATAGTGGCTGTTGTGAACAGTAAAGACCCCTTTCTTCGCTGTTATTTTGAATCATTTTCTGATTCCGCCACCGTTTATCCCTTGCACAGTGACTGATTGCACCGCACGGACTACTGTGCGCGATTCAATCAGACGGTCAAATGAAGGCGGCGCTCGCGTGTCGCACGTCAAATTATGGAAAATTCTTCCGCCACCCATCCCGGTTCCACTCCGCTCCGCGTCTGCGCCTTCGAAAGCCGAAGGGGAGACGATATTCGCTCGCTGATCGAGCGGCAGGGGGGAATCGCCACGATTGCCCCGTCGATGCGCGAAATCGCTCTCGAAGAAAACCCGCAGGCGTTCGCCTTTGCCGAGGAGCTGCTCCAGGATCGATTTGCCGTCGTAGTCTTTCTGACAGGCGTCGGTGCCCGCGGATTGCTGGAAGTTCTGGAGACACGTTATCCACGCGAAACGCTGTTCGCAGCACTGGCCAGGACGACCTTGATCGTCCGCGGCCCGAAACCGGCTGCCGTGCTCCGCGAATGGCAGCTGAAATTTGACCACCAGGTGCGCGAACCCAACACCTGGCGCGAATTGCTCGAACTACTGGATACGCAGGTTCCGGTCGCTGGGCGGCGAATTGCCATTCAGGAATACGGTCAACCCAATCCGGAACTTTACGCCGGACTGCAGGAGCGACAGGCGCAGGTCACGGCGGTCGCCGTCTATCGCTGGGACCTGCCCGCAGACACCGCCCCGCTCGAAGCCGCGATCCGCAGCACCATCGCCGGTGAGTTCGACATCTTGATGTGGACCAGCTCATTCCAATTAACGAGTGTCCTCACAGTCGCCGAGTCGCTCGGCCTGCAGGCTGAATGGCGTGCCGCAGCTCGCAAATGCGTGATCGCCTCTATCGGCCCCACGGCCACCGAGCACCTGATCGCGGAAGGCCTGCCCCCCGATCTGGAACCCGCGCACCCCAAGATGGGACATTTGGTTCGAGAGGCATTGGAAACCGGGGCAGAACTCCTGGCGAACAAGCGAGCCGTGTGAGGAGACAAACCAGTTCGTACCGGGCCCGAATTTGCGTCACGCAATCAACCGCCCCACGACCACAATATGCTGTCCGCGCGGCACCGGTGCCACCCAGGCCTGGGCCAGGACCACACCATCGACCCCAGCCACAGCGGGCCACGGCGGCATGTCAATGTGATCAAAGTCGTGCAGCAGGCCCACGATCTCACCCTTCTTCACCGCCGTCCCGCATTCCAGCAGTGGTTCATAGTGCCCGTCGAACGGCGCCACCGTGAAGCACTCGCGGTCGACCATCTCCAGTTTCCGCTGAGTCCCCGCCAGATGATAGGCGATCGGTTCAATCTTCCCCTTCAGCTGGCCTTGATGGATCGCGGCAGCGAGCACTCCCTGGCGTCCGTAGCGGACCCCTTCGGGATTGACCGAACGACCCCAGCCGAGTTCCGTGCCAACAGTAATCTTCCCCAGGCGTTCCGCTTCACTGGGCAGCAGTCCGGGGGTGGCGTTCTGATAAATCATCAGGCTCGGGACGCCAAACCAGCGGGCGGTCTGCTCGATCTTGGCCGACAACTCCGCATCTTCCACCGGATGAAAGCTGGCACAGGGTGAAAACCGGGCCACGTCGCCACCGGAATGCAAATCGAGGACAACATGCACTCGCGGCCAGATATATTGCCGCACAAACGCCGCAATGCGGTGCGTGATGCCAGACAGCGACGGAATCACACCCGCTCCATCGACGAACGCGCGATTCAAGTTTACCCCATCGTCCAGCTTACTTTCGCGTGTCCCCGCGCGGAACGCCGAAGGGTTCAATACCGGGATGAGGATAATACGGCCCCGGACATCGTCCAAGCTGATTTCATGCAGCAATCCCTTCAGGGCACACGGACCTTCGTACTCGTTGCCATGGTTCGATCCGAATGCCACCAGACCTTCACCCGTCCGCACTTCAGGCCCGACCCACACGGTCAGCGGAATCAAATGATCGCCCCAGATGCTGTCGTGTTCTAATGCCACCCAATAGTCGCGGCGGCCGGGGGAATCGAGATCCAGTTGGGCAGGGCGGGTAATAACACGCGACATCGGAAACGCTCGTTTCAGAAACGGTTTGGAATTCGGAAGACACCCAGCTCCCAGGACTGTTTATCTAGGACAGCCTGGCGGCCAGGGGTCCGGCCTGTGGTTCCGGACATGGACCATGAATCAGAGTGTAGAGCCCCAGACGTGGATTGTCGACAATCGGGGTCGCTTGTCGGCTGCCACCTGGAATGCGAATCAATTGCGAGCACGTGCTGCGTGCGGAGCAATCCACAGCTCACTCCGGCGATCGTTCCGCCACCAGCCCCAACGCCTGCCGGGCAATCTCACGCTCCGTGGCAATGAGGTCCAGCAAAACACGTTCGTCATTCGTCATCAAGTAACGCGATCCCGCGTCAAAGATGCGTATGGCCAGTTCCAGCCCCGGATATTGCGGTTGTAACTCGAGCCACAGCCGGCGCCAGTCCTCGAGCACCTGATGATTAAACATGGTGCTTTTCCAGAACTTCAGGCTGCGAACGAGCCCCTCGGCGAAGTAGGAAATCAAGCCGGCGTCGCGATAGTGGTTGACCAGCCGCGCGACGCGTTCCCGCCGCTCAGAGACGTCTTCGCTGCCCGCCAGGATGGCTTTCAGCATGCCCACGATATCACCGGCATGGGATTCCGGATTCGGCCAGGTCGACGCCAGCGCCATTTTCAAAGCTGCAAAGGCCTCATCCCATCTGCGCAGCCCCAACAGCGCTTCGACGCGATTCATGTGCGGGAAGGGCCCCAGCGGATCTATCGCAATGGCTTTGTCCAGACTCTCCAGGGCCTCCACGAAATGACCCGTATTGAGCAGCGCATCACCCTGATTGTTCCAGGCACCACAATTCTGGGGATCGAGCAGCAGGGCCTGTTGATAGTCCTGCAACGCCTCGGGGATTCGACCAAGCTTGAACAGCGCCGTCCCGCGATTGTTCCACGCATCGACATCCGCCGGGTTGATTGTTAACGAGATGTCATAGCTTTCGAAGGCCTCCTGATAGCGTCCGAGACTTTCCAGGGCGCTGCCACGGTTGTTCCAGGCCAGCGCAAAATCGGCAGCAATCGCGACCGCCCGATCATAGCTGTCGAGCGCCTCGGTGTAGCGCCCCATCTGGTACAGGGCGTTCCCGCGATTATTCCACGAGGCTTCCAGATTCGGATCCAGAGCAATCGCGCGATCGCAGCTGTCCAGGGCGTCGGCATACCGCCGCATGTTGAACAAGAGATTGCCACGATTGTTCCACAGGAACGCGTCATCCTGAATCAGGGCCAGGGCTTTGTCATAACTCTCCAGGGCCTCAACCTGTCGGTTCATATCGGCCAGGGAATTTCCGCGATTGTTCCAGACATAAGCCTGCAGCGAATCAATCGCCAGGGCCTTATCGTAACTGGCCACCGCATCGGCAAACCGGCGGACTTCGTCCTGGGCATTCCCGAGCTCAAACCAGTCGTTGGCCGTCCCCCGAACATGCGCCCGCTCTTCCATCGCCGAAACGACTTCGTCCCACGACTGCGTCTCTTGAGCCGTACTGATATCCCGCTCAAGCATCTCCAGTCGCAGATCAGACTGGCCGCCGCGGGTGACCGCCGCCTGCAAGTGAGTTTGCGCCGGACTGGAAGACGTAATGGCCTGGGCCAGTTTCGTCTGCAACTGCTCGGGCCGATACCAGACGCGCAGGAAATCGACAATCAACCGCAACGGCTCGCGCTGGTTTTCTTTCACTTCAAACGACAGCCGCATCAACGGCTCGGTCAGTTCGTAGAGTGATTCACGCCCGCGGGGCGACGAATTGACATACCCCAGCTGCTTCAGTTTTTTCAGCTGGCTGGCGATGGTCTGTTCTTTGGAAAACAGCTGTCGGGAAATCTCTTTGACCGCAAGTGGTTCCTTCTGGGTGCAAAGTAATTCGATGATGCGTCGCTGTTGCGGCGCCAGCCAGCGCAGGCGCTCCTGATAGTAAGGCGTCAGCCCATCCACCATCTCTTCAAAGGGACCAACCAGCTCATCCAGCGAATCACGATCGATGAACTCGGCCAGCACGACATATACGCGGTGATTGCCCCCTGCGAGGTGATGCAAGGCCCGCACGCGCGAACGGCCTTCCGGCGTCCGCAGGTAGGCCACCAACGTCTCGTTACCCGCCTGCTGCGCGATCTTCAACAGTAACACCTGGGCCTCGGTCACCGTCAGCGGCTGCAGATGATGGACCGAGAAGAACCCGAAGAACGGAGTCGCACGACGCGAGATGGCCGCGAACAGACTTTGAGAAGTCGCGATCTGGCAGGCCACCGGATGCTCCTGCAGGAACGCACGCCAGGCTTTCTGGCCCGCATCCCCCAGGCCTTTGAACAGCTCATCCAGGTTTTCCACCAGCAGCAACAGCGTGTTCTCATCCAGGCACTGCAGCAACTGCTGCTCCAGATAACGCTGGCCATCCGCCGCCTGGCGGTTGAACGTCTCCTGCAAATGCTGCTCGGGAAACTGAGTCGGATATCCCGCCGACAACGCCCGATAGATGCGCACCAGCAATTCCAGGAAGGAGGTACTGGTTTCATCCTCGTTCAACCAGGCCACACGCAGACGGTCGCGGAGCGTCGCATCGGCGTTCACGCGATGCCGGATCAGTGACAGCAAGTGCGTCTTTCCGATTCCCCGCGGGCCGACGAACAGCAAGTGATGTTTGTCACCCGTGGTCGCGCTGGCGCGAATCTGCTCCAGTGTGTCCGTCAACAAATTCTGCCTCTGAACGAAGATCGTCTCCAGGACGGCAGGTTCCGTCCGGCTGGGGGTAAAACGCCAGATTTGTCGAGTTTCAGCCATAAAATCGCAATTTCGTAGCCTGACTCTCCAGAGTCGGGCGCGGCCTGACGTATTCATTTCGTTATTAAAAAATACCGAGGCACCGGGGAAACAGAGGCTCTTATGAACTCGTTGTGCAATTGCTCTGTGACCTCTGCGCCTCTGGGTTTCAAAAATTTGCCTGGGCTTCGATGTGATCGATACGATCCCTTGCAGGTCATTCAGCCACGGCCTACGGCACCAGATCCCGGTCATGCCGCCACCAGCGTTCAATCAACGAGAAGCGGAAGTCATACGTCCCGTTCGCGTGATGCGTGATGTAATGGTCCAGTTCGAGCATCCGCAACAACTGCAATACGCGATCGCGCGAACTGAGGGTCGACGACTGCGACTGCAACTCAGCCATTAACTGCGACAGTTCCACCGGCCCGGTGTGCGAGGCCACTGTATCCAGAATGAGCCGCACCGCCGTCGCATCCTCGGGGTTCGGATAGTAGTCCGAAATGCGGTCGCGATAGTGGGTCAGATTCCAGGGATCGCTGGCATCCCGCGTGAAGTGCTCGATGATCTGCAGGATCTTGGTCGGATCGACGGTGCAGCGGCGGTTCTTCAATTCTCGCACAATGTGATGGATGTAATAGGGAAAGCCATCCACCAGAAATGCGATGCTCGCCGTCGACAGTTCCTGATCGGGACAAGCCAGCTGTTCCCCTGCGATCAACCGCCGCGCCAACTGCTGGGCGTCGACCAGATCCAGCGGCGGAACTTCAATCTTGAGCATGTCATTGAACGGAGCGTTCCGGTAGCCATCGGTCTTCAGCCGCGCCAGGATGTGGTGCAGCCCGATCGAGCCTGTCAGCACCATGCGGAATGAAGGGTGACTCTGTCGCAAGCCGCGCAGCGTATCGAGCAGCTCGCCCACCGACTTCGCCCCTTCACGCTGCCAGATGTTATCGAGCATGTAGGGGAACTCGTCCCAGAAGAAGACGAGCTGCTGCTGGCCGCGGGCATTCGTCAGATCTTCAATCGAGCGTTCCAACAAACCTTTCCAGTGGCGCGCCGCATTCGACTCCAGTGCGATCCCGGCCGCTTCGACCCGATGTTCCTGCAGAAACCGCTGGGCACTATTCGCAACCCGCTTCCACAGCCCCAGGAAGTTCTGCACCTTCTCATAGACGACGAGCGCAAACTCTTCGGGGGAGTGCAGGCTTTCGAGATCCTGAAAGACTGGATGACAGCCTGGCCGTGGCTCGGCCTGCATCTTTTTGATCACGGACGTTTTGCCAATCCGCCGTTCGGCGGTCAGGATGACGCTTTGCCCCTCAAGCGTCGTCCAGATCTGCTCAATCAGGCGATCCCGACCGACGACATTTTGCGGGGCAATGCTGCCGCCAGGATTCGCTTTCATAGTACGTCCAAACGGGGACACTCGAGGGGTCGCAGTCTACGCGGAACAGGCTTCCAGACCCGTCAGTCCCCTCTTTTCTTTCTTCGCGACCTTCGTGACCTTCTGTTCCA
>CAZQUW010000325.1:0-6521 GCA_964596215.1 uncultured Planctomicrobium sp.
ACCGGCCGCTTACAGGGCCAACAATTCTCTGGGCTGCTCCACAACACACAGAATGCGTGGATCGCGCCGCGGGTCGGCACAAATCTGGCACAATTTGTCTTCGGTCAGATTAAAACAATTCGGGCAGGCATGAATTCTCAGCTTGACCTGTTTTATGGCGTCAGCGAGCGCAAAAGCCTCCTCGCGGGAACAGCGCAAGAAGTGGTAAGCGATCCGCTCGGCCGACTTCTTGCCAATTCCGGGCAATTTGGAGAACTGATCAATCAGTTCGTTGACTGTAGAACCGTAGGCGTTCACTGACTTCAGACTCCCTTCGGACACCCTGAATCGCGTCGTGGCCCGCCCTGAGGGCAGACTTTCGCAATTCTGTCGTCTCCTGTCCAGACATCCCTTGGCAACAATCGCAAAATCAGCATAACACATTACTGTGTCATACTTTCCGACGGCAATCATAGGCTGGAGTCGCGTTAAATCAACGTGCCTTCACCGACTTTTCCATGAAAAATCTCGGCCGCTTTCAACACGAACGGATCTGCTTTCCCTTTCACTTCAGACGCCGCGGCTTTTTTGGCCGCTGCCGCCGTTGTGACCTCATCAACCGCGGGCTCGCCATTGCTGGCTGGGGCTGGTGCGGCTAACTGTCTCAGGGACACTGCCACTGGCTTTCCAGCCAGCACCGTCGCCGTTTCTCGCAGGCGATTCAGGTTGTCATTCCGTTCGCAATACTGTCGTGCCAAATCATAACGTTTTTCAAACCCCAAGACTAGTTGATTTGGCCCGGAAATTGCTGAAGCCACCGATTTTTTCACATTATCCTTGAGCAAACCTGTAAGCCGCTCAATGAGTTGCGTCAAAAACACGGCTTCCGTACCCGGTTGTAACTCGCATACCGGAAGCGCGGATTGTGCAGGCGTTTGAACAGGTTTCGCGGGAGGCTCGGGGGTGAGCCGGGGTGTGGACGGGGCCGCCCGTTGAGGGGCAGGGGCAGATTCGACTACTGCGGTCTCATTTTTTTTTTCCGCGACCGGAGTGGGCGTGCCAACGGCTCGGGTCGGTAATCCCAGTGGAGCCGCCGCCCGGGGCACAGTCGTACTGCCCATCGAAAACTGCCCCGATCGCAGGGCGGCGATCACATGCTCCAGGGCGTTCAGGTCTTCCAGCAGCGAGAGACGGACCAATGCCAGTTCGGCGAGTGCGCGTCCATAGCCGACGCCGCGCATTTTGCCCTTCGTCTCGGCCAGGATCTGCATGGCCGCCATGATATTGCGCACGCCCCAGGCCGCCGCCTGCTGCTTCAGGACCGGCAAACTGTCATCGGCCACACTTTGCAGGGGCACATTCCCTGCCCCCGAGGCCACGATCAACAAATCGCGGGTGTAATAGAGTAACTGGTCGGTCAGTTCTCCCAGTTGGACGCCATTGTCGAGCACCATCTGGAACTGCTCCAGCAGTTCCCCTTGCTGGCGCGCGATCACCGCCTGCATGATGCCGATCAGCCGGTCATCCGGCGCGGTCCCCAGCAGCCGATGCACATCGGCGGCCTTGATGTGATCCTCACCAAAGGCCAGCAGTTGATCGAACAGCGACTGGCTGTCGCGCATCGAACCGGCGGCACGCCGGGCCACCAGTTCCAGGGCCTCGGAATCGACCTGCTTGCCTTCTGCAGTCGCGATCTGCATCAGCCGCGTCTTGATCGACGCCGTGGCGATCGTCCCGAAATCGAACCGCTGACAGCGGGACAGAATCGTGTCGGGAACCTTGTTCGGCTCGGTCGTGCAGAAGATAAATTTCACATTGGGGGGGGGCTCTTCCAGGGTCTTCAACAGGGCGTTGAAGGCTTCCTTGGTGAGCATGTGGACTTCGTCGATGATGTAGACTTTGTACCGGCTGCGCATCGACCGCACGTTGACGTTCTGGCGTAACATGCGAATGTCGTCGATACCGCGGTTCGAGGCACCGTCGATTTCGAGCACGTCCACATCACTGCCCGTCGCAATCCCCTGGCAGACTTCGCACTCGTTACAGGGATCAGGGCCAATCGCGTTGGGACAATTCAGTGATTTGGCGAGAATTCGCGCCGTGGACGTCTTGCCGACTCCGCGCGCCCCGGTAAACAGGTAGGCGTGCGCAACGCGTCCCTGGACGATCGAATTCCGCAACGCTTGCGCGACATGCTCTTGCCCCACGACATCGGCAAATGCCTGGGGACGAAAACGCCGCGCCAGCACGGTGTACTCGACGCGAGATTCTTCGGGGGTACTCATCACATTTCCTTTGCAGCCGAAGAGCGGTAAGACTCTTGCCGAACCGCTCTGTAGCCAGACTCTCTGCGTCGGGAGACTGCGGACGAAGCCGAACTGACTCAGCCAGTCTGACGACAGGTTCGGCCGGAGCCTCACCCTTTGCTTCCACCGTGTCCCGCCCATCACGTCCCGCTTAATACATGGCTGACCTTACTTGACGGGCAACAGGTGCTCGACCAGCCGCGCCCAATAGGTGGCTCCCAGCGGCAGCAGGTCATCATTGAAGTCGTAATGCGAGTTGTGCAACAGCCGGTCACCGTCGGTGGGACCGTTCCCCGCCCAGATATACGATCCCGGCTTTTTCTGGAGCATGAAGGAAAAATCTTCGCCCCCCATCGACGGCCGTGGTGCGACATCGACTTTCTCGGCACCAAATGTCTGCTGCAGGACGTCGGTCGTCCAACCTGCCTCCCGAGGGGTATTGATCGTCGCGGGGTAGCGTCGTTCATAACGCAATTCGCCCGTCGCACCAAACGCGGCACAGACCCCCTGCACGATCCGACCCATCGATTCTTCGGTGGCATCCTGGACCGCCTTGCGGAAGGTGCGGACAGTTCCGCGGATGATGACCGTCGACGGAATGACGTTCCACGTGTCCCCCGCATGAATCTGAGTCACACTGACCACGACCTGATCCTGGGGATCGGTCTGGCGGCTGGAGACCGACTGCAAGGCGGTGACGACGTGCGAGGCCACGACAATGGGATCGATCGATTCATGGGGTTTCGCGGCATGCGAACCCCGGCCGGTCACCTTGATTTGAAACACGTCGAACGCGGCCATGATGGGCCCGGCGCACGAAGCGAATTGACCGACAGCAATGCCCGGCCAGTTGTGCATGCCAAACACGGCATCCATCGGGAATTTATCGAACAAGCCTTCCTCGACCATGACCCGTCCGCCCCCTTCGTTTTCTTCCGCAGGCTGGAAGATGAAGTGGACCGTGCCCGAGAAATCCCTGGTTTCGGACAAGTACCGGGCGGCCCCCAGCAACATCGTGGTGTGGCCGTCGTGACCGCAGGCGTGCATTTTGCCCGGGTAGATCGAGGCATAGGGCAAGCCGGTTTCCTCGTGGATGTCGAGCGCGTCGATGTCCGCCCGCAGACCGACGGCCTTGATCTCGCCACTGGCCGGCTGACGTCCCTGCAATGTGCCCACCACCCCGGTTTTGGCCAGCCCGCGATGCGGGGTGATCCCCATTTCGGTCAACCGCTGCGCGATGAATTCCGAGGCGAAGGTTTCTTCAAACGCCGTCTGCGGGTGTTGATGCAGTTCTCGACGCCAACGAGTCAACTCGGGATGCAATTCCTGCAGACGCGGGGGGACTGACATGGGGTGGCTCCTGGAGGTCTGTAGTAACTCGTACAATCCACCGCCGACCACAACTCATCCCAGGTGAGCCCGGCGGCGTGAGCGGTGGGGTTCTGCCTGACCAATGCCACGTGACGCATCGGTACCGACGCCAGTAGCATCCGCCACAGAACCCCGGGGCTGACGCCGCCGGGCTCACCTGGAACCAAGGAAAGTCAGGGTCTGGCAGGTGACCTCCTATTCTCCACAACCTGACGTCGTTCTGCCAGCAAGCATCGGTGCCAGTTCGCGAGGCAAACAGAATCTCGCGAAATCCCGACCCGCCAGAGCGAGAGTTTACACCCCAGAATCGCTAGAATGCGGCTCGTCACCCACGATCTTACCCATCGCACCGGTGGTTCCAGCGATTTCCCGACATCCTACGTAATGTATTGCAGGCAGAATGGTTATCACGCTGATTGGTTATCGAGGCAGCGGAAAAACGACGGTCGCCCGACCATTGGCCGAGCGTCTGGGCTGGAGCTGGGTCGACGCCGATACGGTCATCGAACAAGCCGCCGGCCGGACGATTCGGGAAATCTTTGCCAATCAGGGAGAACCGGCATTTCGCGAACTGGAACGACAAACCATGGCCGAACTGCTCGGCCGCGACCGATTGGTCATTGCGGCGGGCGGTGGTGCGATCCTGAATCCCGACACGCGGACGCGGGTGCGGCAGGCTGGCCCGGTGATCTGGCTGCAGGCGAGTCTGCAAACCTTGCAGTCTCGTATTCAACAGGATGTGACTACTGCCGAACGACGTCCAAACTTGACCAATGCCGGCGGGCTGACCGAAATTGCCCAGGTCCTGGCAGTTCGCGAACCGCTCTATCGCGAATGTGCCACGCTGACGATTGATACTGACTTAGCCCCCATTCCAGACCTCGTAGACCAGATCCTGGCCCACTTGCCTGCCCCGTACCGGGCGTGATCGGCGGAGTTCTCTCGTGACCTTGTACGATTTGCCGCTGTGGCTGGTATTGCCGTTTTTGTTCACTCTCGGCGCAGTCATTGGCAGTTTTTTGAATGTTTGCATCTATCGCATTCCGCAGCACGAGGGTTTCTGGGATTCCCTGAAGAGCCTGGTCAGCCCCCCCTCAAGCTGTCCCAACTGCCACACGTTGATTCCGACTTACGACAACATCCCGATCCTGGGCTGGTTCATTCTGGGAGGCCGCTGCCGATTTTGCCGGCAGCAGTTTTCTATCCGCTATGCCATGATCGAACTGCTGAATGCGTTGCTGTTCGTGCTGGTCTATTGGATGGAGATTCCCGGCAACATGCATGCCGGCATCCAGGGGAGTTGTCTCTATACCAGCATCGGCCCGCAGGGATTTCCGGCGTCGGACTGGCTGTCACCGCAAGCCGTGCTGATGTGGCGGTATATTTACCATATGGTCCTGATCGAGGCCCTGGTTGTCGCGACGTTCATCGATTTTGACCTGCGGATTATCCCGGACGGGGTGACCCTGCCGGCGATGGCTGTGGGTGTGATTGGTGCGGGATTGGTTGGGCAGGTGCATATTATCCCCGCGTGGTTTCAACGCAGCGATCTGTCGCACTTTATCACGATGCTGTACGACGTCTGGGGCGACGGCGTGCCCCCCGCCTGGCTGAAACATGTCTCCGGCTGGTGGTGGATGTCGGGCACCGGTGTTCCCAGCTGGTTCGTGAAATACCCGCATTGGCACGGACTGCTGGTGAGTCTCGCGGGGCTGGTGGTCGGCGGCGGCATTGTGTGGCTGGTGCGGTTCGTCGGCCATCTGGTGCTGCGTCAGGAAGCGATGGGCTTTGGCGATGTGATCCTGCTGGCGATGATCGGCAGTTTCCTGGGTTGGCAACCCGCCGTGATGGTCTTCATCATCGCGCCGGTCATCGCCTTGCTCGTGGTCGCCGTCACTTGGCTCTTTTTCCCGCAGCGCGAAATCCCCTACGGCCCCTACCTGAGTATCGCCGCCCTGATTGTGATCCTGGGCTGGAAATGGCTGTGGCAGGTGTTCGAACACGTCTTCGAACTGGGCCCGATTTTGCCATTCTTCGCCCTGGCGATGGCGTTCGGACTGTACGTGCTATTGCAATGTTCCCAGTTTGTGAAATGGTGCCTGGGAATCGATCTGTATCCTCCCGAGTGGATCGAAGTGTGGACCTCGGCTGACCAGCTGTCGTACCAGGCGATGGAACAAGTCGATCCGCAACAGGGTCGCTGGCGGCAGGCCGAATGGCCGGGGGCCTCGGCTGGGGCGGGGCAATTGCACACCAACAACTGGAAACAGCCTGCCAGCAATGGCTGGTCCCAGCAGTGGCAACGCCGGCCGGGGGCCTAAGGTCTCGCACAGCGCGAGACCTTCGCGGGCCCACTGGCGTTCGCCCTGCGATGTGACACGCAGAATCCACACCTGAGAAATGCTTGATGAATCACTTCTTGGTCGTCGGCTTCGCCAAGTCCTTGGTGTATTCTTCGAACAGTTCCTGATACTCCGGGGGCGGAGCGATCTTGCGATCTCCGAGTTCGTTGACCCGTGTCGGTTTGCCCCCCGCGGCTTTTCGCAGTTTCGTCTTACTGCTCAGCCCCAAGGTTTTCAGCGTCTCTTCAAACTGACGACGGCGGGCCACTGACTCGGGACTGGTATCGTCGTTGGTGTCGGCCAGCTGTTTTTCCAGGCGTTGCACGAACCGCTCCATGTCTTCCTGTTTCCAGCCCAGTTCGTCCAGCAAGTCCTGGTCGACCTCGCCACGGTCGAGATCCTTGCGCAACTTCTTCAGCACCAGGTTCGAGGCCTTGCGGGCGAATTCCTCGTTGGCCTTCTCGGCAGCTTCCTGAGCTTCCTGATCCTGTTCGGCGGGGGGCAAGTTACGACGTTCTGCCTT
>CAZQUW010000326.1:0-6475 GCA_964596215.1 uncultured Planctomicrobium sp.
GTGCCACTGGCTCGGCCAGTGCTCTTTATGAGTCGAATGCCCCACCGGCACTGGCCGAGCCAGTGGCACCCAATCCCAAGATCATGTGTTGCCAAACAACTGGTCTTCGATTGTCGTTAAGCAGTCCGTGCTCAACGACAATCATCTTGTTCGTGATTTTATCACCCTATCGCTGGCCCATCTCATGGACCATCTCGACCAGGCCGATGACATTCTCCGGCTTTAAGTCGGGGAAGACCCCATGGCCAAGATTAAAGATGTGGCCGGGGCGGCCTTCGGCGGCGTCCAGCACGGCTTTGGCTCGTTTGCGAATGGTCGGCAGATCGGCATACAGGGTCACCGGGTCCAGGTTGCCCTGGATGGCGACATCATGCCCAAAGGTGGCCCAGGCGTCGCGCAGGTTGACTCGCCAGTCGACACCCATGATCTGACCGCCCGCCTGTCGTTGCAGTGCTAACAGGGCGGGGTTCCCGGTCAGGAAATTGATGACGGGCGTGTCTGCCGGCAGGCCCTCGATCAGCATCCGCGTGTAGGGCAGGACGAATTCGCGATAGTCATCGGGGGACAGGCACCCGGCCCAGCTGTCGAAGATCTGGACCGCCTGGCAGCCGGCTTCGATCTGGGCTCGCAAATAGCGAATCAAGCTGCGGACCAGGGTCTCCATCAACGTCCGCCAGGCGCCGGAGTCCGTGTACATCCACGTCTTGGTCTTCGCGTAATTCTTCGAGCCGCCCCCTTCAATGGCATAGGAAGCCAGTGTGAACGGTGCTCCGGCAAACCCCAGCAGCGGGATGTCGGGCGGCAGTTGTTTCCGGATCAATTTGACCGCGGCAAAGACGTAGTCCAGGCAACCGACGTCTTCCACTTCATGAAAGCGATCGATGTGCGCGGGGGTCAGCAGCGGGTTATGAATGACCGGCCCTTCCCCCTTCATGTATTCCAGATCGAGACCCATCGGCTCGAGAATGGGCAACAGATCGGCGAACAGGATGGCAGCGTCCACGCCCAGTCGCTCGCGGGCAGTCAGGGTGACTTCCGCTGCCAGATCGGGCCGCTTGCAGAGTTCGATAAATGTGACCTTGTTGCGGACTGCCATGTACTCGGGCAGGTAGCGCCCGGCCTGCCGCATGATCCACACGGGGGTCGTGTCCACCGGTTCGCGTCGGGCGGCTTTCAAGAAACGGCAGTTGTAGAGTTCAGGAGTGAGCAAGGCAGGTCTTTTTCTATGAACGACTCGGCATGGCGACAGGGGGACGCCCTGCCGCAGATAACGCGACACAGGGCTATCAGTTATAAGGAGCCGCACAGGCGTACGAAAGCCTGACGGGTTGTCGCTCGAAAAAAGTCCCCTCGACGCCCTGCGCAAACGCTACTTCGCTCCCAGCCGCGAAGTTGGATAAAGTGCCAGAATCTGGGCCAATTCTTCGGGTTTCAGCGGTTTGACCAGATGCGCGTCGAAGCCCGCATCTTTAACCGCCTTGCGGTCTTCGGCCTGACCGTAGCCGGTCAGTGCAATCAGTCGCATGTCAGTCCCGCGGATCTCCTCGCGGACGCGACGCGCAATCTGGTAGCCGTCGAGCCCCGGCAGGCCGATATCGACCAGCGCGATGTCCGGACGTTGATGCAGGATTAATTCCAGTCCCTGATGCCCCTCTTCGGCGACTGCCACCTGGTACCCATCCAGCCGCAGTAAGGCCTCCAGCATGGTGCGGCTGTCGAAATTGTCTTCGACGATCACAATCCGGGTATCCGCAGCCCGCCACGGACCGGGGGGCGGCGGGTCACGGGGTTCAGGGGCTCGGGCAGACAGTGGCAGACGCACGATGAACTCGCTCCCTTGGTTGATCCCGTCGCTATGAGCCGTCACTTTGCCGCCGTGCAGATGGACCAGCGTGCGCACCAAAGTCAGGCCGACCCCCATCCCGCCGGCCGATCGATCCAGCGTATTCTCCGCCTGGACAAACAATTCGAAGATGGCGTCGAGCATGTCCTGGGGAATGCCCTGCCCGGAATCCCGCACTCGCAGGACAATTTCGTCGTCCTCTTTCTTCAGCGTCAGCCAGATCTTGCCTCCCGGCTGGGTGTACTTGGCCGCGTTATTCAGCAGATTTTCCAGCACTTGCAGCAAACGCGACGCATCACCCTCGACGCATAACGGCCCCGCCGCGACATCCAGAATCAGCTCATGCCCGTGTGAATCGATGACGGGGCGCACGGCTTGTACCGCGTCGCTGATCAACGTGCACGCGTCGAGAATCTCCTTCCGCATCTCGATCTTGCCCTGCGTCACGCGCGAAACATCCAGCAGGTCGTCCAGCAGGCGCGCCATCTGCAAGGCCTGGCGTTGAATGACTCCTGTGGCGTCGCCTAACTCCGAGGGAATATTCTTGACGAGATTCACGACGTATGTCGCGTTCAAAATCGCGCCCAGCGGATTGCGGAGTTCGTGTGACAACATGGCCAGCAACTGGTCACGCCGCCTGACCGCCTCGTTGGCCTTTTCTTCGGCATGTTTGCGGTCGGTAATATCCTTCGACATGCTCACGAGCGCGTTCGGCTGTCCGCTGGCATCGGTCAACAGTGATAAGGTCAACAGGACCGGATGCACCTCGCCGGACCGGGTGACAGACAGGGTTTCGATGTTGCGTACGCCCCCTTTTTCACGGCAGCGCTGCCGCAGTTCTTTCGCCCGCAACAGCTCTTCCGGCGGGACGATCAAGTCGATGGTGTTGTTGACCAGTTCCTCGCGAGGCCAGCCATAAACACGTTCTGCTTCCATATTCACGTTGATGATTTTACCGCGGAGATCCTCGATGATGATCGGATCCGCCCCGTCCTCGAACACCTTCGACATCAAACTCAGTTCGTGCTGGGCCCGGGCCAGTGCCGAGATATCAATCAGCGTCAGCACCACCCCCTCCACGCGTCCCTTGGAGCGATACGGCAGGATACGCAGGAAGAACACGTTGCCGTTGCGATCCAGGACCTCCGTCTCCAGGCGGGTTTCGGTCTCCAGGACGTGAGCCACATCGTCCAGCAGACTGGGCCGGTCAATGCCGTGGGCGAAGCTGTCGATACGTCGCCCGATGTCCTGCGATAGCAGGTGAAAGGTCTGGGCAATTCGCGGGGTAAATTTACGGATGCACAAGTCGCGATCCAGGAAGATGACTCCCACATCGGTGCTGTATAACAGGTTGTCGATGTCGGCGGTCAACTCGGTGAGTTCGCCGATCTTCTTCTGGTACTCGGCATTGACCGTATAAAGTTCTTCGTTGACGCTGTGCAGTTCTTCGTTGGTACTCTGCAGTTCCTCGTTCGATGCGACCAGTTCCTCGTTTGTGGCCTGGAGTTCCTCGTTGCTGGTCTCGAGTTCTTCGATCGTCGCCTGCAGGTTTTCCTTCGTGTAGCGCAGTTCGGTTTCGAGCGACTGCAGGCGCTCCTGTGACGCCTGCCCCATGTCGATCTCTGATCCCTCCGGCGAATCGGACGCCTTCGGAACTTCGAAGGACTCGAAAGATATCAGCAGATAGTCCGTATCCGAATAGGTGTCGGGCAGCGGCTTGACGGTGAGCTTCAGAGTTTTCTCGACCCCGTCGACGCGTACAGGAACCCCTTTGAATACGACTGATGTCTGCTTGACGATCGCCTGTTGCAGGGCCGTCGAAAGGGCCAGTCGCAGATCGGAGTCGATCAATTCCAGCACGTCGGTCGTCAGGCGGCCGTCACGCAGCTGGAGGAATTTTGAGCCGCCGCTGAAGGCCTGCACGAGCTCGCGGCGTTCGTTGATCAGCAAGCTGGGGGGCGCGTGATCGGCCAGCAATGAGTCATAAGCCCGCATCAGCGTGGCATCCGGGGCCGATCTGATCTGCGGCCGAATGACCATGCCACCGGGTGGCCGGTTCGGGGAATATCCCAAGGAGAGTGGCAGTCGCACATCGGCCGGAAAGCGTCGATCGCGGCGTTTGCGATAGAGCTTCCAGTGCTCGTCAATGACTTCGAACTCGTCGGCAAGTTCTCCCGGGCTTTCGCTGGGCCCGAGCATCATGAAGCCGCCGGTGCTTAAACCGAAGTGAAACAGGGACAAGGCTTTTTTCTGTGCCAGCTGTTCGAAATAGATCAGCAGGTTGCGGCAGGTGATGAGATCGAGCTTGGTGAACGGCGCATCCTTGATGACATTGTGCGGGGCGAACACAATCATCTGCCGCAACTCGGACGTGACGTGGAATCCGGCCGCGTCGCGTTTGAAGTATCTTTCAAGGCGTTCAGGGCTGACTTCTGACAGGCTGGATTCGCTGTAGACGCCGTTGCTCGCTATTTCGAGCGATGTCGGGTGAACGTCGGTGGCAAATATCTTGACCTTCAGCTGGGCGTTAGCCTGCTGAATCTGTTCATGGATCAGGATGGCCAGCGAATAAGCCTCTTCGCCGGTTGCACAGCCGGCCACCCAGATGCGCAGTTCGTGGTCTTCGCGGGTCCGCGCAATCAGTTGCGGCAACACCTCCGTTTCCAGGGACTCGAACGCATCGGCGTCACGAAAGAACTTGGTCACCCCGATCAGCAGATCTTTATATAGCGAGTTCAGCTCCGCGGGGTCCCGTCGCAGACGCTCGACATATTCGTCCAGGTCCACGACCTGGCTCATCAGCAGGCGTCGCTGCACGCGACGGGTGACCGTCGTGCGCTTGTAGTGCGAGAAATCGATTCCGTAATCCCGCCGCAGCAGATTGAAGATGGCGTCCAGACCGACGAGCGAGACCTTGTCGGCAGCCATCATTTCGCTGAGTTCACCGCTGGCGTAGGCCACGAGGGCTGTGGGCATGGCCGACGGGGGGAGTACGACATCGACGATACCAGTCTCCAGTGCGCTCTTGGGCATGCCGTCGAACTTCGACGATTCCTCACTCTGCGCGAGCACCAGTCCGCCCGCGTTGTGAATGTCACAGATGCCACGCGAACCATCGCTGCCTGTTCCCGATAACACAATGCCGACCGACCGGGCCCCCACATCCTGGGCCAGCGAGCGGAAGAAAATGTCGATCGGCAGGGTGACCCCCTGCTCCGGATCTTTGTCGCTCAGCAGCAGCTTGCCGCCGGAAATGATCATTTCCTTCTTGGGAGGAATCAGATAGACGGCATTCGGTTCGACGGTCATCCCGTCGGTGACTCGATGAATGGGAAGTTGCGTGTGCCGCGCCAGCAATTCATCCATGACGCTTTTGAAGTCGGGCGACAGATGCTGCACGACCACGAACGCCATGCCCGTGTCATCGGGGATATTCGCAAAGAATGTTTCGAGCGCCTCCAGCCCGCCGGCGGAAGCACCCACCCCGACGATATGGAAAATACTTTCACCGTCGCGCGCCAGGGGTTGGCTGCGATTTTCACCTCGAGGTTTGGCCGCGATCCCTGCCGGCGATCCGTCTTGCGGAGAATCATCGGGGGGCGGATCGACCGGGAGCCGATTGGTCCTCTCGCGCGCATTCGACTCGGCTTCCAGTTTGCTGTCGGTTTGAGCTTTTGGTGCTGGATGTGACTGGGTCATTATCGGACTCCCCGCTGAGGGATATGACTCGCGATCAGGCACCCGGCGACTCTTCATTCGCAGCAGCCCGGATCATTGTGCGCGTCATGCAAGTGCTTCGATGCTCGATATTCTTGGTCATTCGTCAAACGGGTCGGAAATGCATTTTATGTGCCGCGGGGCACTCGGTTTAGACGCGATATTTGCCTCCCATTTGTCATGATCTGCAAGACATTTAAGGATCGAAGGTTGCGACAGGAGTCATATTGAGAAGTGCCACCGAGTGTCGGTCACGGAGGTGTTTCATTCGCGATCGATCGATGGTCGCGCAGCGATCAGGGTTGCAGGATCAACGTCTCTAGAGCAAGCAACTTACGATCGAAGGCAGCGAGCAGCGACTGGCAAAATTTGCCTGACGGGCAAGGTCGCGCGCAAGTTTTACTCCCGACCCCCGTGGGACGGGTCTCCCGGCCCGTCCGTGGCCCGGAACAAACAGCTGTGTAACGGCAGATGAACGGGGTGATTTTTTCTGACGACTTCTTTGACTTCTTTGGTCCCTTAGGGAATTTCCCTCCCGACCTCCAACGTCACGCAGTGACCGGCTGGTATAGGCATGCCGTAAGCTGGGCACTCCTGCCCGTCTCTGCGTCCGGCTCACCAAAACAGACGGGTAGGAGTGCCCAACTTACGGACCAAAACCACGCGCCGAATTCTCGTGATTTCTTTGTCCTCTTTGCCCTCTTAGGTAATTTCCCTCCATCCAGTGTCACGAAGTGACGGGATACCAGTCCGAAGCGCAAGCGAGTGGATCTCCCCGGGGATCAAACAGAATCCACTCGCGCGACTTCTTTGACTTCTTTGGCTTCTTTAAACGGTTGTACCCTATACTTCACTGTTTTGTCCGTTGTCCGTTGTCCGTTGTCCGTTGTCCGTTGTCCGTTGTCCGTTGTCCGT